>NZ_JAXCIQ010000005.1:0-434292 GCF_046540455.1 Pseudomonas sp. W5-36
TTACTTTTGATCGTATGCTTTTTCATGGGCTCGCCCTCGCTGTCGTTGGCTTCTTAAGAATGCCACCGTGGCGCTACTGACGCCTCGGCTTGGGCGAGTCCATCCAATTACGAATGTGTGCGCTGCCTGGTAGGACCGGCTTTAGCCGGGAAGGGACCGGTGTGATCGCCATCAGTTTGTCGGCGAACACCGATCAGCCTGATCAATCGACACAACTCAAACGTGCCCAAACAACCCCTGGGCAAACTTGACCCGCTCTTCCGGGCTCTCCTGAACACCGTCCGCCGCCAGCTCTTCGAGCCGCTTTTCCACCGCCACGGTCCGGTGAGTCAGTCCGCAGTCATTGGCGATCTGGATGTTCAGCCCCGGCCGGGCATTCAGCTCCAGAATCAGCGGCCCGCGGTCCTGGTCCAGCACCATGTCGACGCCGATATAACCCAGGCCGCACAGCTCGTAGCACTCTGCCGCGAGCTTCATGAAACCGTCCCAGTTCGGCAGTTGCACGCCATCCACCGCATTGGTGGTGTCGGGGTGCTTGCTGATGATGTTGTTCAGCCAGGTGCCGCGCAGCGTCAGGCCGGTTGCCAGATCGACGCCGACACCGATGGCGCCCTGGTGCAGGTTGGCCTTGCCGCCGGACTGCCGGGTGGGCAGGCGCAGCATCGCCATCACCGGGTAACCCATCAGCACAATCACGCGGATGTCCGGGACGCCCTCGTAACTGATGCTCTTGAAAATCTGATCTGGCGTAACCCGGTATTCGATGAGCGCGCGATCACGGTGGCCGCCCAGGGAATACAGCCCGGTGAGAATGCTGGAAATCTGATGCTCGATTTCGTCGTGGCTGATGATGCGCCCGGAAATCGTGCGGAAACGCTCTTCGAATCGGTCGGCGATGACCAGAATGCCGTCGCCGCCTGCACCCTTGGCCGGCTTGATGACGAAATCGCTGCGCCCGCCGATGATCGTGTCGAGCTTGTCGATTTCCTTCTCGGTGGAAATGATCCCGTACATCTCGGGCACGTGAATGCCCGCCGCGATCGCCCGCTCCTTGGTGATGATCTTGTCATCGACGATGGGGTAGAGGCTGCGCTTGTTGTACTTGAGCACGTAGTCGGCGTTACGCCGGTTGATGCCCATGATCCCCTTGGCTTCCAGCGCCTTCCAGGTTTTCCACCAGCCGATCATTTATGGGTTTCCCGCTCGGCGTCTTCCTTGAGGAAGGCCTTGAAGCGGACCAGTTCGGTCAGCCGATAACCGCGATAACGCCCCATCGCCAGCATGAAACCCACCAGGATCAGCAGGATGGCCGGGAAGGTGAACACGAAGTAGATGAACTCCGGGATGCTCATAATGATGTGCGCCAGGGACGCCGCAAACAGCGTGCCGATGGCGACCTTCATCGCATGGCCGCCGCCACGTTCTTCCCAGGTGATCGACAGGCGTTCGATGGTCATGGTCAGAATCACCATCGGGAACAGCGCCACCGACAGTCCGCGCTCAAGGCCCAGCTTGTGACTGAACAGGCTGATGGCGGCAATCAGCACCACGACGAAGGTCAGCACCACCGACAGCCTCGGCAGCATTTGCAGCTTCAGGTGTTCGAGGTACGAGCGCAGGGAGAGGCCCAGTGCCGTGATGATGGTGAACAGCACGATGCCAAAGCCCAGCTGGGTCTCGCGAAACGCCAGCGCGATCAGCACCGGGGTGAAGGTCCCCAGCGTCTGCAGGCCCACCAGGTTGCGCAGGATCAGGATCACCAGCACGCCGATCGGGATCATCACCATGATCATGAAAGTCTGCTGGGTTTGCAGCGGCAGGCTGTACAGCGAGTATTCGAGGAAGTCGGCGTCGGTGCTTTCATCGGTCAGCTTGGCCAGACGAATCGCGTTCATCTCGCTGTTGTTCAGGCTGAAACTCACGGTGGCCTTTTTGCCACCCTCCACGGAGATCAGGTTGTCGTTGCCGATCCACCACAGCAGGCGGTCCTGGGGCAGGCCCGCTTCGCCGGTTTCCGGATTGAAATACAGCCAGTCCTTGCCATTGAAGCTGCGCAGCCACAGTTCGGGTGACTGCGGCTGATCGGCGACCAGGCGAATGGTATGGGCTTTCTCCACCGGCACGTGGGCGATGGACAGCAGGGTTTCAGTGATCCGCGCCTTGTTCTGCACCGACGTGTCGCCGGCCAGCAGCAACTTGACGTTGTCGTCGCTCAGATTATTGACACGTTTGATGGCTTCGCTGACGAAGGTTTCGACGTCGGCGGAATGTTGCCGGATCGGCGCAAGCAGCGCGTCGGCGGCGATTTTTTCCGGGCCTTCCACAACGATGCTGTCGCGGAAGATCGGCCCTTTGATCTTGGCTTTCTCGCCGCTGTAGCGCTTGGTCAACACCAGCCGGTAGTACAACGTCTGATTGCCGTTGGCCCGGCGCGCGGACCAGGTGACCTTGCGGTTGCCGTCGGCACGATTGACGTTCACGCCGTAGTTGTTGGAGATGAAGCTTTCATTGAGGCTGATGTAATCCCGGGACAGTGGTGGCACGTACATCTGCACCTTGACCGTGTCCTTCGGGTTGGCGACGAACTCGACCTTGGCGTCGATGTTCCACAGGTCGTCGGTTTCGTCTTCGGTCACCGGAATGCCGAGCACCAATATCTGGTAAGCCGTGATCGCGATGCCCAGCGTGACGAGGGTCGCGATCAGGATTTTCAGATGGAGGGTAAGAGAGCGCATGTCGTTACTCTGCGGTTTGAGCATCGGTGACGCAGGCAGGCTTGCCGGCTGCGTATTTCAGACTTGGATCAACCAGCGCATCGAAGTGCTTGAGGGCTTCGGAGCCAATCAAAAGCGGGTATTGGAATGCGCTGCGGTCGGTCAAGTTCACTTCTATGGTGCGCAGCGCCCCGCCCATGCAGACATCCAGGCTGATGACCGGGCGGGCGGTGTACTTCTTATCGTCATCGGCGTCGATGTCGCCGGCGCGGCGCTTGATCTTGCTGACCCGGGCCAGGGGACGTTCGATGGGGTGTTCGTGGGCATCGTCGATGGCCAGGTAAAAACGCACCCAGGATTCGCCATTGCGCTTGAAGCGTTTGATGTCTCGAGCGCTCAGGGAGGCGGTTTTGGCGCCGGTGTCCAGTTTGGCCGCAACCTGCAGGTCGATGTCGGCAAGCTCCGCGTATTCGTTCAGGCCATAGACGGTCTTTTCAGCGGCTAAGGCCAGACTGGGGAGAAAAAACCCGGGCAGAAATAGGCCCGGCAGGTACAGGGATAAGAGGAAGAGAAGAGGGTGGCGGCTCATAAGTCCAGGCGCGATGAAAAGTGAAAGAGCTGCTTTGACGCCGAAATCGGGTTTTGGTTTGACCAAGGGTGCCGATCCTGCGAAGCCGCTTGCTGCCCCTTGAGGGCTGGAGCGGCCGGCATTCTAGCATGAAGCTTTTGTGGCGCGACCGAGGGGCGGCGCGGACAGGTGCCGTCAGACACTTCGCCAGAACGTGTCGCCATTAGACGATTGTCGACAATCAATCATTTAGCTTTGACGTAATAGCCGTGTTTCGCTAGATTTACTGGCATTCACTCTTCAGGTGTCAACAATGTTGAATGCCGCAGACATTCTCCCTGCTTCGCCGGTCGATGCCGAGACGCTGTCCGAGAACGTCTTTCGCCGCATACAGGCGGCCATCGTCAAGGGCGACATCGCCCCCGGCAGCAAGATCTCCGAGCCCGAGCTGGCGCGCACCTACGGCATCAGCCGTGGGCCATTGCGCGAGGCCATCCACCGGCTCGAAGGCCAGCGCCTGTTGGTGCGCGTTCCCCACGTCGGCGCTCGCGTGGTTTCCCTGAGCCATGCCGAGCTGGTCGAGCTCTATGAAATCCGCGAATCCCTTGAAGGCATGGCCTGTCGCCTCGCCGCCGAGCGCATGACCGTTGAAGAGGTCGACGAACTGCGCCGCGTGCTGGAAACCCATGAGCGTGACAGCGCCTTTCAGGCCGGCGTCGGCTATTACCAGCAGGAAGGCGACTTCGACTTTCATTACCGGATCATTCAGGGCGCGCGTAACAGCACGCTGACCCAGATGCTCTGCGATGACCTCTACCAACTGGTGCGCATGTACCGCATCCAGTTCTCGACGACGCCCAATCGTCCGCGCCAGGCGTTCGCCGAGCACCACCGTATTCTCGATGCCATCGCCGAACGTGACGGTGAGCTGGCCGAGCTGTTGATGCGCCGACACATTGCCGCGTCCAAACGCAATATTGAGCAGCGCTTTCACGCTGCCACTGCCCGAGGTGAACAATGACCACAAGCACCACTCCCGGCCAACGCTTCCGTGACGCTGTCGCCAGTGAACATCCGCTGCAAGTGGTCGGCACGATCAACGCCAACCATGCGCTGCTGGCGCAACGGGCCGGCTTCAAGGCGATTTACCTGTCCGGCGGCGGTGTGGCGGCGGGTTCGCTGGGGGTGCCGGACCTCGGCATTACCGGCCTGGACGACGTCCTCACCGACGTGCGCCGCATCACCGACGTCTGCGACCTGCCGCTGCTGGTGGACGTCGACACCGGTTTCGGTGCTTCGGCGTTCAACGTGGCGCGCACGGTCAAGTCGATGATCAAGTTCGGCGCGGCGGCGATGCACATCGAAGACCAGGTCGGCGCCAAGCGCTGCGGTCACCGGCCCGGCAAGGAAATCGTCTCGCAGCAGGAGATGGTTGATCGCATCAAGGCGGCGGTGGATGCGCGAACCGACGACAGTTTCGTGATCATGGCGCGCACCGATGCGCTGGCGGTGGAAGGGCTGGAATCGGCACTGGACCGCGCCGCAGCGTGCATCGAAGCGGGTGCGGACATGGTCTTCCCGGAAGCGATCACCGAGCTTGAGATGTACAAGCTGTTTGCCTCGCGGGTAAAGGCGCCGATCCTCGCCAACATCACCGAATTCGGCTCGACGCCGCTGTTCACCACCGACGAGCTGAAGTCCGCTGAAGTGGCGTTGGTGCTTTACCCGCTGTCGGCCTTCCGGGCAATGAACAAAGCAGCGGAAAACGTCTACACGGCGATTCGTCGCGACGGCACCCAGAAGAACGTCATCGACACCATGCAAACGCGCATGGAGTTGTACGAGCGCATTGACTACCACGCGTTCGAGCAAAAGCTTGATGCGCTGTTTGCGCAGAAGAAATCGTAGAAAAGCCGCAAATGAATTGCCGATTCCCACACAACTACAAGACTGGAGACAGCAATGGCTGAAGCAAAAGTATTGAGCGGCGCAGGCCTGCGAGGCCAGGTGGCCGGGCAGACCGCGTTGTCCACCGTGGGCCAGGCCGGCGCCGGATTGACCTACCGCGGCTACGACGTGCGTGAACTCGCCGCCGACGCCCGATTCGAAGAAGTCGCGTACCTGCTGCTGCACGGCGATCTGCCGACCCAGGCGCAACTCGACGGCTACCTGAAGAAACTCCAGGGCCTGCGCGACCTGCCCCAGGCGCTGAAAGAAGTGCTCGAGCGCATTCCCGCCGACACCCACCCTATGGACGTGATGCGCACCGGCTGCTCGATGCTCGGCAATCTCGAGCCCGAAGCCAGCTTCGCCCAGCAGCTCGATTCCACCGACCGGCTGCTGGCAGCGTTCCCGGCGATCATGTGCTACTGGTACCGCTTCAGCCACGAGGGCAAGCGCATCGACTGCGTCACTGACGAGGTGTCGATCGCCGGGCACTTCCTGAAGCTGCTGCTGGACAAGGCGCCGAGCGAACTGCACCGCAAGGTCATGGACGTGTCGCTGATTCTCTACGCCGAGCACGAATTCAACGCCTCGACCTTTACCGCGCGAGTTTGCGCATCGACCCTGTCCGACCTGTTTTCCTGCATCACAGCGGCCATCGGCACCCTGCGCGGGCCTTTGCACGGCGGCGCCAATGAAGCGGCGATGGAGATGATCCAGAAATTCGCCTCCGCCGAAGAAGCGACGAAGGGCACTTTGGCGATGCTCGAACGCAAGGACAAGATCATGGGCTTCGGCCACGCGATCTATAAGGACAACGACCCGCGTAACGAGGTGATCAAGGGTTGGTCGAAAAAGCTCGCGGAGGAGGTGGGCGACACGGTGCTCTTTCCGGTCTCCGAAGCCATCGACAAGACCATGTGGGAGCAGAAGAAACTCTTCCCCAACGCCGACTTCTACCACGCCTCGGCGTACCACTTCATGGGCATCCCGACTCAGCTGTTCACCCCGATCTTCGTCTGCTCGCGCCTGACCGGCTGGGCCTCCCACGTGTTCGAACAGCGCGCCAACAACCGAATCATCCGACCGAGCGCCGAATACATCGGCGTCGAACAGCGCACATTCGTGCCCATCGAACAGCGCTGATGGGCAAAGGAGAGTTCCACGGGGCTCTCCACCCGTAACTTTTCCGTGATCGAGTCCTGACGATGAACACTGAATACCGCAAATCGCTGCCCGGCACGGCGCTGGATTACTTCGACGCCCGCGCGGCGGTCGATGGGATCAAGCCCGGTGCCTACGCCACGCTGCCGTACACCTCCCGCGTGCTCGCCGAAAACCTGGTGCGCCGTTGCCATCCGACGACGCTGACGGCCTCGCTCACACAACTGATCGAACGCAAGCGCGACCTCGATTTCCCATGGTTTCCCGCGCGCGTGGTCTGCCACGACATCCTCGGCCAGACCGCGCTGGTTGATCTGGCCGGCTTGCGCGACGCCATCGCCGACATGGGCGGCGACCCCGCGCAGGTCAATCCGGTGGTGCCCGTGCAGTTGATCGTCGACCACTCGCTGGCGGTCGAATGCGGGGGCTACGACCCGGATGCCTTCAGCAAAAACCGGGCGATTGAAGACCGTCGCAACGAAGACCGTTTCCACTTCATCAACTGGACCAAGCAGGCCTTCAAGAACGTCGAAGTGATCCCGCCGGGCAACGGCATCATGCATCAGATCAATCTGGAGCGGATGTCACCGGTGATCCAGACGCTGAACGGCGTCGCCTTCCCGGACACGCTGGTCGGCACCGACAGCCACACCCCTCACGTTGATGCGCTGGGCGTCATCGCCATCGGCGTCGGCGGCCTCGAAGCCGAGAACGTCATGCTCGGCCGCGCCTCGTGGATGCGCCTGCCGGACATCATCGGCGTCGAACTGTCGGGCCGTCCGCAGGCAGGCATTACCGCCACCGACGTGGTGCTGGCGCTCACCGAATACCTGCGTCAGCAAAAGGTCGTCGGCGCGTACCTGGAGTTCTACGGCGAGGGCGCCCGCGCGCTGACCCTCGGCGACCGCGCAACCATCTCGAACATGGCCCCGGAATACGGCGCGACCGCCGCCATGTTCAGCATCGATCAACAGACCATCGACTACCTCAGGCTGACCGGCCGCGAAGACCAGCAAGTGCAGCTGGTCGAGACCTTCGCCCGCCACACCGGGCTCTGGGCCGACAGCCTGACCACCGCCGAATACGAGCGCGTCCTGCGTTTCGACCTGTCCAGCGTGGTGCGCAACATGGCCGGGCCGTCCAACCCCCATGCACGTGTAGCGACGGCCGATCTGGCCGCCAAAGGCATCGCGGCGCCGTGGCAGGAGATCCCGGGCGAAATGCCGGATGGCGCGGTGATCATTGCCGCCATCACCAGCTGCACCAACACCAGCAACCCGCGCAACGTCATCGCCGCAGGTCTGCTGGCGCGCAACGCTAATCGCTTGGGGCTGACGCGCAAACGCTGGGTGAAGTCGTCCCTGGCGCCGGGCTCGAAAACCGTCGCGCTGTACCTGGATGAAGCAGGGCTGACCGGCGAGCTGGAGCAACTGGGTTTCGGCATCGTCGCGTTCGCCTGCACCACCTGCAACGGCATGTCCGGCGCGCTGGATCCCGTGATCCAGCAGGAAATCATCGACCGCGACCTGTACGCCACGGCGGTGTTGTCGGGCAACCGCAACTTCGACGGGCGCATTCACCCTTACGCCAAGCAGGCGTTTCTCGCCTCGCCGCCGCTGGTGGTGGCCTACTCCATCGCCGGAACAATCCGCTTCGATATCGAGAAAGACGTGCTGGGCCTCGGCCCCAACGGCGAAGAAATCCGCCTGAAAGACCTCTGGCCGAGCGACGCCGAGATCGACCAGGTGGTGAAGGCCTCGGTCAAGCCGGAGCAGTTCCGTCAGGTGTACATCCCGATGTTCGCCATCCACGAAGACACCGGCCCGAAAGTCGCGCCGTTGTACGACTGGCGCCCGATGAGCACCTACATTCGTCGCCCGCCGTATTGGGAAGGCGCCCTGGCCGGCGAACGAACCCTCAGGGGCATGCGTCCGCTGGCGGTGCTGCCGGACAACATCACCACCGATCATCTGTCGCCCTCCAACGCGATCATGCTCGACAGCGCCGCTGGCGAATACCTGGAGAAAATGGGCCTGTCGGAAGAGGACTTCAACTCCTACGCCACCCATCGCGGCGATCACCTGACGGCCCAGCGCGCCACGTTCGCCAACCCCAAGCTGTTCAATGAAATGGTGGTGGAGAACGGCAAGGTCAAGCAGGGTTCCTACGCGCGGATCGAACCGGAAGGCCAGGTCACGCGGATGTGGGAGGCCATCGAAACCTACATGGCGCGCAAGCAGCCCCTGATCATCATTGCCGGCGCCGATTACGGTCAGGGTTCGTCCCGGGACTGGGCCGCCAAGGGCGTGCGTCTGGCGGGCGTTGAAGTCATCGTCGCCGAGGGCTTCGAGCGTATCCATCGCACCAATCTGGTGGGCATGGGCGTGCTGCCGTTGGAGTTCAAACCGGGCACCAATCGCCTGACCCTGGGTATCGACGGTACTGAAACCTTCGACGTGATCGGCGCGCGTACGCCGGGCGCAACGCTGACGCTGATCATCCAGCGCAAGAATGGCGAGCGTGTGGAGGTGCCGGTGACCTGCCGTCTCGACACGGGGGAAGAGGTGTTGATCTACGAGGCCGGCGGCGTGCTGCAACGCTTCGCCCAGGACTTCCTCGAATCCTCCGCCGTCGCCTGAGCCGACGCGCGCTCTTTATGACGCGCGCTCTATATAAAGAAGGAGCAGTTGATGGCTTCCACCGCACAGATCAAGATTCCCGCGACCTATATGCGCGGCGGCACCAGCAAGGGCGTGTTTTTCCTCCGGGACGACCTGCCTGAAGCCGCGCAAACCCCCGGTGCGGCCCGTGATGCCTTGCTGTTGCGGGTGATCGGCAGCCCCGACCCCTACGCCAAGCAGATCGATGGCATTGGCGGCGCGACGTCGAGCACCAGCAAAACGGTGATCCTGTCAAAGAGCGAGAAAGCCGATCACGACGTCGATTACCTGTTTGGTCAAGTGGCCATCGATAAGCCCTTCGTCGACTGGAGCGGCAATTGCGGCAATCTGTCAGCGGCAGTCGGCCCGTTCGCGATCAGCAACGGTCTGGTTGACCCGGCGCGCATTCCTTGGAAAGGCGTGGCGGTGGTGCGCATCTGGCAGGCCAACATCGGCAAAACCATCATCGCCCACGTGCCGATGACCGACGGCGCGGTGCAGGAAACCGGCGATTTCGAGCTCGACGGCGTGACCTTTCCGGCGGCGGAAGTGCAGCTGGAATTCATGGACCCTGCCGCAGACGAGGAGGGCGCAGGCGGCTCGATGTTCCCCACCGGCCATCTGGTGGACGAGCTTGAAGTGCCGGGCGTGGGGACGTTCAAGGCGACGATGATCAATGCCGGCATCCCGACGATTTTCGTCAACGCCCGGGACATCGGCTACACCGGCAGCGAATTGCAAGACGCAATAAACAGCGATCCGAAGGCCCTGAGCATGTTCGAAACGATCCGGGCCTATGGCGCCTTGCGCATGGGGCTGATCGGCACGGTCGAGGAGGCAGCGACGCGTCAGCACACGCCCAAAGTAGCGTTCGTGGCCGCGCCTGCGGACTACCTGTCTTCCAGCGGCAAACGGGTCACCACCGCAGACACCGATCTGTTGGTGCGCGCCATGTCCATGGGCAAGCTGCACCACGCGATGATGGGCACCGCAGCAGTGGCCATCGGCACGGCAGCCGCGATTCCCGGAACGCTGGTCAATCTGGCAGCGGGCGGCGGCGAGCGCAGTGCCGTGCGCTTCGGCCATCCTTCCGGAACCCTGCGTGTCGGCGCTGAAGCGGTGTTGGTCGACGGCGACTGGCAAGTCAAAAAAGCCATCATGAGCCGCAGCGCCCGGGTATTGATGGAAGGATGGGTGCGAGTGCCGGGCAACAGCTTCTGACCGGAGCGCATGGCCTGCTCCGGCCAACTTGCAGCTTGCAGCTTCAAACTTGCCGCTGCGCAGCTACTTAAACCGCCGCTCGACGCCTTTCTCCACCAGCACCTTGGCCGAGATTTCCTCCACCGAAAAATGCGTGGAATTGATGTGCGGGATGTTTTCGCGGCGGAACAGGCCCTCGACTTCGCGCACCTCGAACTCGCACTGGGCGTAGCTGGCGTAGCGGCTGTTGGGTTTGCGTTCGTGGCGGATCGCGGTGAGGCGGTCGGGATCGATGGTCAGGCCGAACAGCTTGTCCCGGTGCAGCTTCAGCGCGGCAGGCAACTGCAGGCGCTCCATGTCATCTTCGGTCAGCGGGTAATTGGCCGCGCGGATGCCGAACTGCATGGCCATGTACAGGCAGGTCGGGGTTTTGCCGCAGCGCGACACCCCCACCAGGATGATGTCGGCCTTGTCGTAGTAATGGGTTCTGGCGCCGTCGTCGTTGTCCAGCGCAAAGTTCACCGCCTCGATCCGCTCCATGTAGTTGGAGTTGTGCCCGATCGAGTGGGATTTCCCCACCGAGTAGGACGAGTGTGAACTAAGCTCCAGCTCCAGCGGGGCGAGGAAGGTCGAGAAGATATCGATCATGAAGCCGTCGGAGGTCGCGAGAATCTCGCGGATGTCCTGGTTGACGATGGTGTCGAAAATGATCGGACGGGCTTCGTCCTTCTCGGCGGCCTTGTTGATTTGCTGCACCATGGCCCGCGCCTTCTCGACGCTGTCGATATAGGGGCGCGTGAACTTGTTGAATGTAATGTTTTCAAATTGCGCTAGCAGACTCTGGCCAAGGGTTTCGGCGGTGATGCCGGTGCCATCGGAGATGAAAAAAGCGGATCGTTTCATTTGCGCCCCGGGGCCTTAAGCTGAAGACAATTTGTGGATATGATAGGCCGGCTTGCGGGCCATGACTGGCCGCATTCTACCTGTTTTCAATCGCCGCGATTCCCGCACCAAAAGCGTTCCCAACAATAACCGGTTAGTGGAGAGATCACCTTGGTAGAGTACGTAGTTTCCCTCGATAAGCTCGGCAAACATGATGTTGAGCACGTGGGGGGCAAGAACGCATCCCTCGGCGAGATGATCAGCAACCTGGCGGGCGCAGGCGTGTCCGTTCCCGGTGGCTTTGCCACTACCGCTCAGGCCTACCGTGATTTTCTTGAGCAGAGTGGCCTGAACGATCAGATCCATCAGGCCCTCGACGCTCTGGATGTCGACGACGTCAACGAGCTGGCCAGAACCGGCGCGAAGATCCGTCAGTGGATCATGGAGGCTGAATTCCCCGAGCAGCTCAACGCCGAAATCCGTACCGCTTTCGCCGCGCTGTCGGCGGGCAACCCGGACATCGCCGTTGCCGTGCGCTCCTCCGCCACCGCAGAAGATTTGCCGGACGCCTCCTTCGCCGGTCAGCAGGAAACCTTCCTGAACATCCGTGGCGTGGAAAACGTGATCCGCGCGGCGAAAGAAGTCTTCGCGTCGCTGTTCAACGACCGCGCCATTTCCTACCGCGTGCATCAGGGTTTCGACCACAAGCTGGTGGCGTTATCCGCTGGCGTGCAGCGCATGGTGCGTTCTGAAACCGGCACCGCAGGCGTCATGTTCACCCTGGACACCGAATCCGGTTTCCGCGATGTCGTCTTCATCACCGGTGCCTACGGCCTGGGCGAGACCGTCGTTCAGGGCGCGGTCAACCCGGACGAATTCTACGTTCACAAAAACACCCTTGAAGCCGGTCGCCCGGCGATCCTGCGCCGCAACCTGGGCAGCAAGGCGATCAAGATGATCTACGGCGAAGAAGCCAAGGCCGGTAAATCGGTCAAGACCATCGACGTTGACCTCGCCGATCGCGCGCGTTTCTGCCTCAGCGACGAGGAAGTCAGCAACCTGGCACGCCAGGCGATGATCATCGAAAAACACTATCAGTGCCCGATGGACATTGAGTGGGCCAAAGACGGCGACGACGGCAAGCTGTACATCGTGCAGGCGCGTCCCGAGACCGTTAAAAGCCGCAGCTCGTCCAATGTCATGGAACGCTATCTGCTGAAAGAGAAGGGCACCGTTCTGGTGGAAGGCCGCGCCATCGGCCAGCGCATCGGCGCCGGCAAGGTGCGGATCATCAAGGACGTGTCCGAGATGGACAAGGTCCAGCCCGGCGATGTACTGGTCTCCGACATGACCGACCCGGACTGGGAACCGGTGATGAAGCGCGCCAGCGCCATCGTCACCAATCGCGGCGGGCGCACCTGCCACGCGGCGATCATCGCCCGCGAGCTGGGCATTCCGGCAGTAGTGGGTTGCGGCAACGCCACCGAGCTGTTGCAGGAAGGTCAGGGTGTCACCGTGTCCTGCGCCGAGGGCGACACCGGTTACATCTTCGAGGGCGAGCTGGGCTTCGACATCAAGCAGAACTCCGTCGACGCCATGCCTGACCTGCCGTTCAAAATCATGATGAACGTTGGCAACCCCGACCGCGCGTTTGATTTCGCCCAGTTGCCCAACGCCGGCATCGGCTTGGCGCGTCTGGAATTCATCATCAATCGCATGATCGGCGTGCACCCCAAGGCGCTGCTGAACTACGCCAACCTGCCTCAGGACATCAAGGAAAGCGTCGACAAACGCATCGCCGGTTACGACGATCCGGTCGGTTTCTACGTCGAGAAGCTGGTGGAAGGCATCAGCACCCTGGCGGCGGCGTTCTCGCCGAAGAAAGTCATCGTGCGCCTCTCGGACTTCAAGTCCAACGAATACGCGAACCTCATCGGCGGCAAGCTTTACGAGCCGGAAGAAGAAAACCCGATGCTGGGCTTCCGTGGCGCGTCCCGTTACATCAGCGAAAACTTCCGCGACTGTTTCGAGCTGGAGTGCCGTGCCCTCAAGCGTGTGCGCAACGAGATGGGCCTGACCAACGTCGAAATCATGGTGCCGTTCGTGCGCACCCTGGGCGAAGCGAGTCAGGTCATCGATCTGCTCGCCGAAAACGGGCTGGCCCGTGGCGAGAACGGTCTGCGCGTGATCATGATGTGCGAGCTGCCGTCCAACGCCCTGATGGCCGATGAATTCCTCGAATTCTTCGACGGCTTCTCCATCGGCTCCAACGACCTGACCCAGCTGACCCTGGGGCTGGACCGTGACTCCGGGATCATCGCCCACCTGTTTGACGAGCGTAACCCTGCGGTCAAGAAGCTGCTGTCCTACGCCATTCAGGCTTGTAACAAGGCCGGCAAGTACATCGGCATTTGCGGTCAGGGCCCGTCCGATCATCCGGATCTCGCGCGCTGGTTGATGGAGCAGGGCATCGAAAGCGTGTCCCTCAATCCTGATTCGGTACTGGAGACCTGGTTCTTCCTGTCCGAAGAGGACGCTCCCACCTGATGCAGATCGAGTAAGATGCCGGCCCGTTTCCATGGGCCGGTTTCCCGAGAGGGCGGTTCTTTAACGAATCCGCCCTTTTTTGTGGGTGATTTTCAGCGCGCTGGCAGCGTCAACCTGCTGTCTAGCCCAACCGCCGTTCCCCCTCCACCAAGAGCATCCAGCAAAAGCACCATGCAAAGCAGCAGTCATCTCTTTCCCGTGGCCTTGATCAGTGCCGAGCGTCGTGGCGACCTGACCGAGGACGTCTACCGTTTGAAGCCCGGCAACAGCCCGGATTTCACCGTCGAAATCGCCGTCACCCGGCTGGGTCTTGTGTCCGCCCCGGATGCCCGAGGCGTGCCGGTGGTCCTGCTGCACGGCAGCTTTTCCAATCGACGCTTCTGGTACTCCCCCAAAGGCATCGGACTGGGCGCTTATCTGGCCCGTGCCGGGTTCGATGTGTGGATCCCGGAAATGCGCGGGCACGGCCTCTCGGCGCGTAACAGCGCTTATAAATCCAACGGCGTCGCTGACTATGCGCGCTTTGACTTGCCGGCCATCGCCGGGTTCGTGCGCGAGCAGACTGGCGAGGCGCCCCACTGGATCGGCCATTCCCTGGGCGGCACGACCCTCGCTGCGGCTTTGGGCGGGCAGTATCTGGCGGCGGACGACGCAGCGTCGGTGGCGCTGTTCGGCAGTCAGGTCACCCGCAGCCACTGGCCGCTGAAAGTGCCGCCGCTGCAATGGACCGCTCGGCTGCTGCTCAAGCGCTTCGAGCACGTTTCGGGCCCGCGTTTCAAGCGTGGCCCGGAAGACGAACCCATGGGCGTCCTTCTGGAGAACATGCGCTGGCGCGGCCTGTTCGGCAGCTTCGGCCACAAGAAGGATGACTGGTGGGCCGGGCTGCAACAGGTCACGGTCCCGCTGCTGTGCGTGGCTGGCGCTGGCGATCATCAGGACCCGGAATGGGCCTGCCGCGAGCTCTTCGAGCGCTTCGGCAGCGACGACAAGACGTTTCTCGTCCTGGGCCGCGAACAGGGCTTCAGCGAAGACTTCGGCCACGTGCCGATGCTGGTCAGCAAAGCCGCGCAAACCCAGGTGTGGCCGCGCGTGGCGGACTGGCTGAATCGCCATGTTCCGGTGGCAAAGGCTGAATCAACGCTGAACATGATGGCAACTCCGTCATAGTCGCGGTTTCAGCCATTCCTTGGGCGCTGACTTGGCGATAAGCTGCACCCATTCTCGACACCGGGGCCGAACGGCAGGTGGCGACGCGTTGGTCAGATTTTTCTGTGCGCCATGAGGTGCTATATAAGGATGCAATGCGCGGGGAGCGTCGGTCGTTCAAACAGACAGTCTATTCTCGTAGCCGTCTATCCTAGTGGCTGTCTACCCTCATCACAGAGCTTTCCTGACAGGAGTTACCCATGCACTACATCACCCCGGACTTGTGCGACGCCTACCCTGAGCTGATTCAGGTGGTAGAGCCGATGTTCAGCAATTTTGGTGGCCGTGATTCATTTGGTGGCGAGATCGTCACGCTCAAGTGCTTCGAAGACAATTCGAAGGTGCGTGAGCAGGCTGACCAGCCTGGGCACGGCAAAGTCCTGGTCGTGGACGGTGGTGGCTCTCTGCGCTGCGCACTGCTCGGCGACATGATCGCGGAGAAGGCGGCGAAAAACGGCTGGGAGGGCATGGTGATTTTCGGCTGCGTGCGTGACGTCAACGTCCTCGCGCAGACCGATCTGGGTGTGCAGGCATTGGCCAGTCACCCGCTCAAGACTGAAAAGCGCGGCCTGGGTGATCTGAACACGGTGGTGAGCTTCGGCGGTGTGACCTTCAAGCCGGGCGAATTCATCTATGCCGACAACAACGGCATCATCGTCTCGCCCAGCGCACTGAAAATGCCGGACTGATTATTCTTTACGCGGTTAGCGATTCACTCAGCAAGGACACGAATGTTCGACGAAACAAACGCGCAGTGGGGGCTGGTTCATGCCCTCGTGTTGGACGGAAAGGGCGGGGCGCGTTCAATCCCCCGCACTGCACTGGATGGCCTTCAATTGGAGCCCCACGAAAGTGTGTGGCTCCACTGGGACCGCAGCCATCCGCAGACCCAGACGTGGTTGCGCAAGACCAGCGGTCTCAGCGAGTTTGTCTGTGACCTGATGCTGGAAGAGAACACCCGGCCACGGCTGCTGGCCTTGCCGGACGACGAATTGCTGTTGTTTCTGCGCGGGATCAACCTGAACCCTGGCGCCGAGCCCGAAGACATGGTGTCGGTGCGTATTTTTGCCGCCGCCCAGCGCGTTATCTCGTTGCGCCTTCGTTCGCTGCGGGCAACCGACGAACTGATCGCGTCATTGGATGAAGGCAAGGGCCCGAAAACAGCCTCGGAATTGCTGTTGTATCTGGCTCAGTTCCTCACCGACAAGGTTCAAGCGGTGGTGGGCGAGCTCACAGAACTGGTCGATGACATGGAAGAGCGCATAGATGCTGACGAACGGTATCTGCCCGAGCACGGCAACATGGTGCACATCCGTCGGCGAGCGGCGGGGCTGCGAAGGTTCCTGGCGCCGCAGCGGGAGATCTACGCCCAGATGACGCGCAGCAAGATGCCGTGGTTTGTGGAGGATGACGCCGATTACTGGAACGAGTTGAACAACAGCCTGACACGCTATCTCGAAGAGCTGGAACTGACCAAAGAGCGCGTGGGGCTTGTGCTTGAGGCCGAAGACAGACGCCGCAACGAGCGCATGAACAGGACCGTCTATCGGTTTGGAGTCATCACCGGCATCTTCCTGCCGATGAGCTTCCTGACCGGTTTGTTGGGTATCAACGTGGGAGGCATCCCGGGATCGGAAAACCCCTACGGATTTGTGTACGCCTGCCTGTTGATGCTGGCCGTCGCGGTGGGGCAAATGTGGTTGTTCAAGCGATTGCGGTGGGTGTGAGTGTAAAAAAACGGAAGGCGCACACGAGTGTCGTGTGACTCCAGCAGAATTGGCTGCGTCTTTCAGTGATATTGCGTGAGGTGCCTATGCACGACCCGTTTGAAGAATCACTGCGCGACATGCTCAACGCTTCGTCCAGCAGCCGGGACGATGATGCCGTTCTGGGCCGAGTGTTGAAGACCGCCAACCGTCAGGTCGGCGCCGGTGATCTGTTCAGTCTTCTGGGTCGTTGCACGCAGGCTTTGATGATTGCCGTGAATAACGGCTCCGCCCACGTTTCACCCGTTTCCCGCCGCAAGGCGAAAGGTACCGGTACTGCGTTTGCCGGGACCCGTGTACAAGACAAGGCTGATTGAATATGGAATTGGATCTCTGGACGCAGAGCCTGGTTACTGCAATGACTGCGTTGTGGACCAAAGTCGCGAACTTCATCCCGAATCTGTTCGGCGCGCTGGTCGTGGTGCTTCTGGGTTTCGTGGTGGCAAAGCTGCTCGATACCCTGCTTTCCAAGTTGTTGGCCAAGCTCGGTCTGGATCGCCTGATGGGCGGCACCGGGTTGACCAAGCTGATCAGCCGCGCGGGTATTCAGGTCCCGATATCGACGCTGATCGGCAAGATCGTTTACTGGTTCGTGCTCTTGATTTTCCTGGTGTCGGCGGCAGAATCGCTGGGGCTGGAGCGGGTTTCCGCGACGCTGGACATGCTGGCGCTGTACCTGCCGAAGGTGTTCGGCGCTGCACTGGTGCTGCTGGTCGGGGTCTTGCTCGCGCAGTTAGTCAACGGTATTGTTCGCGGCGCTGCGGAAGGCGTAGGCCTGGATTACTCGGCTGGCCTGGGGCGAATCGCCCAGTGGCTGGTGATCATCATCAGTATTTCGGTGGCGATCAGTCAGCTGGAGGTCAAGACCGACCTGCTGAACCATGTGATCGTTATCGGATTGATTACCGTTGGTCTGGCCGTTGCGCTGGCCATTGGGCTGGGAAGTCGCGAGATCGCGAGCCAGATCCTGGCAGGAATTTATGTACGTGAGTTGTACCAGGTGGGGCAACAAGTGCGTGTTGGAGAGGTCGAAGGGCAGATCGAAGAAATTGGCACGGTGAAGACCACCCTGCTGACCGAGGAAGGCGAGTTGGTATCGATGTCCAACCGGGCTCTCCTCGAGCAGCGAGTGAGCAGCCGTTGAGCCGGCGAATCTGCTAATGTATGCCGCCGCAAAACCCGGGCGATTCCCGGGCGCGGCGGACATCTACCCGACTGTCGGCACGACTTGTTTTGAATAACGTTCAAACGCCCTCTTTGCGCTACGACCCACGCGAGCTCTCCGATGAGGAGCTGGTTGCGCGTTCGCACGCCGAGCTGTTTCATGTGACGCGTGCCTACGAAGAGCTGATGCGTCGTTACCAGCGGACACTTTTTAACGTCTGCGCACGGTATCTGGGGAACGATCGCGATGCTGATGATGTCTGTCAGGAAGTGATGCTTAAGGTGTTGTATGGCTTGAAAAACTTCGAGGGTAAATCGAAGTTCAAAACCTGGCTCTACAGCATCACGTACAACGAATGCATCACGCAGTACAGGAAGGAGCGGCGAAAGCGTCGGTTACTGGACGCTTTGAGTCTTGACCCCCTCGAGGAAGCGTCGGAAGAAAAGACGCCGAAACCAGAAGAAAAGGGCGGGCTTGATCGTTGGCTTGTGCATGTGAACCCGATCGACAGGGAAATTCTGGTGCTACGATTTGTCGCAGAACTGGAATTTCAGGAGATCGCAGACATCATGCACATGGGCCTGAGTGCCACGAAAATGCGTTACAAACGGGCACTTGATAAATTACGTGAGAAATTTGCAGGCGTTACCGAAACTTAACTCGGTGCAAATATCTCTAACGAGCAGGCAAGTTCTGATAGACTTGCCGACGAGTTGTCTCTCGCTAAGGGGGACTGCTTTACAATCACCAGATGGGGATTTAACGGATGAAACTGAAAAACACCTTGGGCTTGGCCATTGGTACTATTGTTGCCGCAACTTCGTTCGGCGCTCTGGCTCAAGGCCAAGGCGCAGTCGAAATCGAAGGCTTCGCCAAGAAAGAACAGTTCGACAGCGCTCGTAACTTCAAAAACGACGGCAACCTGTTCGGCGGTTCTGTTGGCTACTTCCTAACCGACGACGTTGAATTGCGTCTGGGCTATGACGAAGTGCACAACGTCCGTAGCGACAATGGCCAGAACATCAAGGGCGCGAACACCGCTCTGGACGCTCTGTACCACTTCAACAACCCGGGTGACATGCTGCGTCCATACGTTTCGGCTGGTTTCTCCGATCAGAGCATCGATCAGAACGGCAGCAACGGTCGTAACCGCTCCACCTTCGCCAACATCGGCGGCGGTGCCAAGCTGTACTTCACTGACAACTTCTATGCCCGTGCTGGCGTTGAAGCTCAGTACAACATCGACCAAGGCGACACCGAGTGGGCGCCAAGCGTCGGTATCGGTGTGAACTTCGGCGGCGGTTCGAAGAAAGTTGAAGCAGCACCAGCTCCAGTAGCTGAAGTGTGCTCCGACAGCGACAACGACGGCGTCTGCGACAACGTTGACAAGTGCCCAGACACCCCGGCAAACGTGACTGTTGACGCTAACGGCTGCCCAGCTGTTGCTGAAGTCGTACGTGTTGAGCTGGACGTTAAATTCGACTTCAACAAGTCGGTTGTGAAGCCAAACAGCTACGGCGACATCAAGAACCTGGCTGACTTCATGAAGCAGTACCCACAGACCACCACCACTGTTGAAGGTCACACTGACTCCGTCGGTCCTGACGCTTACAACCAGAAGCTGTCCGAGCGTCGTGCAAACGCCGTTAAGCAAGTTCTGGTTAACCAGTACGGTGTTGGCGCTAACCGCGTAAACTCGGTTGGCTACGGCGAATCCCGCCCAGTTGCTGACAACGCAACTGACGCTGGCCGCGCTGTAAACCGTCGCGTAGAAGCACAAGTAGAAGCCCAAGCTAAGTAATTAGCCCCGCTTCACGAAAAACCCGGCTCAGGCCGGGTTTTTCTTTGCCTGCGATTTAACCCCGCAGTCCCCCTGATTCGCTGTCCGGCCGTCTAAGCAAAGAGACCGGGGTCACACTGGATCCCTCTAAGCGGATCCACTTAAACGACTAAGTCCGCACTAGCGTTTGACCAGCAACACCCACAAAACCAGATTGATCAGCAGCGACAACAAAGCCACTGCGCGCCAGACCTTAAGGGGCTCACGCTCCAGCAGTGGTGTCGTACGTGTATTCAGCGGCGAAAGCTCTCCCTGTTGAAAGTGCACGAGCCAGTGCTCTGCGGTCTCGAAGCGCTTCTGCGGATCAGCTTGCAGGGCGCGCTGCAGATGCTGATCCAGCCACTCCGGGACATCCGGTCGGTAACGGCTGACGGGCAGCGGATTACCGAAGCGGCGGCGCTGAAAGGGTTCGATCTCGCCGTAGGGGTAGTGGCCGGTCAGCAGGAAGTACAGCGTGACGCTGGCGGCATACAGATCAAAGTCTGGGCTTGGCCCTGCGCCGTCGAAGGCTTCAGGGGCCATAAAGCTGGGGGTGCCGGGTACATCGCCGCTTTGATCCACTGACAGGCCCGGGCTGTAGGCAAGCCCGAAATCCAGAATGCGTAAACCTCCCGCCTGCTCGTGCAGCAGATTCTCAGGCTTGATGTCTCGATGGATGATGTTGCGCCGGTGCAGCAGACCCACGGCAGCGATCAGTTCCCGGGCCAGACTCAGCCACGGCGACAGCGCCATTGGCCCTTCCTGATCGAAGATTTTAGCCAGGGTCTGGCCGGAGTACTCACGCATCACGTAGTACAGATGCTGGCGCTGGCCGAGGGGGTGCAGGGCTGGAAAGAAGCGACCCGCGACGCGACGCAAGAACCACTCCTCCAGCAGCAAAGCCTCCGCCGCGCCGGCCTCGTCAAAGCGAGAAGGCGGCAGCGTCTTCAATAACCAATGTTGCTGCTGGCTGTCGCGTACGCGATACACAAGGGACTGTCGCGAGTCGGTCAAACGTGTCTCGACTTGCCAACCTTCAAACGTCTGGCCTGCCTTGAGAAGGGGCGGGACAGGCCATTGCTGAAGTTGCAGCAGCGTTTCGCCCAGGCTGTCGGAGCCCAACTGATCGACCTGAATCAGCAACGCGCTCGCGTTATCGGCGCTGCCAGACAGATGAGCGGCGTTGATCAGCGTTCGGACAGCCGTATCCAGATCGGCCTGTTCGTTGAGAATCGAGGCGATTCGTTCATCGCCCAACGTTGCCCACACGCCGTCGCTCACCAGCAGCAAGCGCTCGCCCTGGCGCAGTTCGCCGTCGAGGTAATCCATGACCACGTATTGATCCAGACCCAGCGCGCGTTTCAGCACGTGTTGCATGTCCGGCTGTTCCCAAACGTGGTCCTGGCTGATGCGCTGGAGCTGCCCTGTGTGCCAGCGGTACACGCGACAGTCGCCGACGTGGGCGAGGGTGAAGCGGCGCCCGCGCAGGACCAGCGCACTCAGCGTGGTCAATAAGCCGTTGGCCAGCAGCCAGCGATTGTGCGCCAGCAGCAGGCGGTCGAGGGCCTGGGCGATGCTCCAGGTTTCCGGGGTTGCGTAGTAATCCATGGCCAGCGCCTGCAGCGTGGCCCGGGACGCCAGTCCGCCGTCGGCACATTGACTGACGCCGTCGGCGAGGGCGAACAGGT
This sequence comes from Pseudomonas sp. W5-36, assembly GCF_046540455.1. Lineage (NCBI taxonomy): Bacteria > Pseudomonadati > Pseudomonadota > Gammaproteobacteria > Pseudomonadales > Pseudomonadaceae > Pseudomonas > Pseudomonas sp. W5-36. The sequence continues at coordinate 21,324 of NZ_JAXCIQ010000005.1, forward strand.
ACCCCTTGCTGGCCGCCAGCGCCGGAGCAGGAGTTACCACGCGAATGGCGTCCTGATTCTCCGCCCGCGGCCCGGTTGCGCTGAATTCGGCAACGCGCAACTGCAAGCCGGTCGTGGTGGGCGCGACCGGCGTCAGCGGCTGATTGACGCTCACGGTCTAAACGCGGGCAGCGGTGACAGCGGCCGAACCCCAGGTGGTTCTCCAACGACGCTTGACGTTCATCAGGCCGAACCAGGCGAGCACACCCAGGAATGCAAACAGCCACAGGCCCAGTTGGTACTCGCCGGTGTTCTGCTTGATGGCGCCAAGCCCGGCGGCGAGCAGGAAGCCACCGATGCCGCCGGCCATGCCGATCAGGCCGGTCATGACGCCGATCTCTTTGCGAAAGCGTTGCGGCACGAGCTGGAACACCGCGCCGTTGCCGGCACCAAGGCCGAGCATGGCCGCGACGAAGAGTGCCAGCGCTGCCCACGAGCTGGGCAGGTTGAAACCGACGGCGGCGATGCAGATCGCCGCGACGGCGTACATGCCGGACAGCGTTCGAATGCCGCCAAAGCGATCGGCGAGTGCGCCGCCCAGTGGGCGCATCATGCTGCCGCCGAAGACGCAGGCCGCGGTGTAGTAACCCGCGGTCACCGGGCTCAGGCCGTATTGATCGTTGAAATAGCCGGGCAGGGCACTGGCCAGGCCGATGAAGCCGCCAAAAGTCACGCTGTAGAAGAACATGAACCACCAGCTGTCGCGGTCGCCCAGGGCTTTGAAATAGTCAGCCATGGATTTGGCTTTCGGGCGTTCCGGAGCGTTTTTTGCCATCAGCGAGAACGCGATGAGGGTCAGCAGCAGCGGCGCCACGGCAAAGCCGAACACGTTGTTCCAGCCGAAGCTGGCGGCGAGCACCGGTGCGATCAGTGCCGCGAACACGGTACCGGAGTTGCCGGCGCCGGCGATGCCCATCGCTTTGCCCTGATGCTGCGGCGGATACCACTGCGAAGCCAGCGGCAGCGCCACGGCGAACGACGCGCCCGCCATGCCGAGGAACACACCGAGCAGCAGCGCCTGCTCATAGCTGTGAATGCCCAGTTGCCAGGCGCAGAGCAGCGCGGCGATGACGATCACCTGGCCGATGATTCCGGCGGTTTTCGGCGATAACTGATCGGCCAGCATGCCCATGATGAAGCGCAGCACGGCACCCGCGAGAATCGGCGTCGCCACCATCAGGCCGCGTTGCTGGGTGGTCAGGTGCAGGTCGGCGGCAATCTGCACGGCCATCGGGCCAAGCAGGTACCAGACCATGAAGCTCAGGTCGAAATACAGAAACGCTGCGAACAATGTCGGTTTGTGGCCGGCTTTCCAGAAACTCGTGTTCATCTAACACCTCATCTGCAGGGATTCGTGTTCGGTGGAGGTGTTGCTCGCACCGCTACGGGTCAGGTCATGCAGGCGAAGCACCAGACCGGCACTCCACCCGCCTCGACGTGTTCAAGGCAAAAACGAAAAAACGCCGCAGCCCTGTGCGCTTGTGCGAAGGGGTGCGACGTCTTTGTCGTGAGTGGGCAACCGCCGTTGGCTACCTGTGAGGTGTGACTAGCAATACATGGGCCAAAGGTGCGCCGGTATGCAGGCGGAATGAAATCAGCGCGCGCGGTTCGGACGTGGAGGGGCTCAGCCCAACAGTTCGCTCATGGCAATGATCTGCTCCGCCACCTGAATCAGTTTCTCCTGCCGGCTCATGGCCTGGCGTCGCATCAGGGTGTAGGCCTCTTCCTCGTTGCACTGCTTCATCTTCATCAGCAGGCCTTTCGCCGTCTCGATGCGCTTGCGTTCGGCCAATTGCTGATCGCGGGCGTGCAGTTGCGCGCGCAGGTCCTGGTCGCTTTCGAAGCGGGCCATGGCGACGTCCAGAATCGGCTGCAGGCGTTGCGCGTGAATGCCTTCGACGATGTAGGCGCTGACCCCGGACTTGATCGCCTGGCGCATCACGCCGGGGTCGTGCTCGTCGGTGAACATCACGATCGGGCGCGGCAGATCCCGGGTCACCAGCACCACTTGCTCCAGCACATCACGCCCCGGTGATTCGGTGTCGATGAGGATCACGTCCGGTCGCACGGCCTGAACCCGTGCGGGGAGGTCGATGATCAGCCCGGATTCATCGATGACCTCGAAACCGGCTTCAGTCAGCGCCGCTTTCAGGCGACCGACTTTTTTGGGGGTGTCATTGATCAGCAGGATTCGCAGCATGGTGGCGTCTCCTCAGCGATCGGCATGAGCGAGGGCGGCATCGGCCAGCGCGTGCAGCTTGAAGCTGCGGGCATAACACGCCGGGTCGCTGCCGTCCCACATCTTGCCGTCGATCAACTGGCTGCTGCGCATGGGCGAGGGCGGCACGGCGATGCCCAGTGCCTCGGCGGCCTCGCGGTACAGGCCAAGCTGTTGGACGGTGCGGGCGACGCCGAGGTAATCCGGGTCTTCGCGCAGCAAGCCCCAGCGGCGAAACTGGGTCATGAACCACATGCCGTCAGACAGCCACGGCATGTTGACCCGGCCTTCATCATGGAAGCGGATGGCATGGTGGTCGTGCCACCGGCTGCCGAGCCCGTCGTCGTACTCGCCCAGTAGCCGCGATTCGATAGCGCCGACGGGTGCATTGACGTACTCGGGGGCGCCGAGCAACTGCGCGGTGCTTCGGCGGTTGTCAGCGCTTTCTTCGATGAAGCGACTGGCTTCAAGCACGGCCATCACCAGCGCGCGCGCCGTGTTCGGGTATTGCTCGACAAATTCCAGGCTGCACCCCAGCACCTTTTCCGGGTGATCCGGCCAGATGGCCTGGGACGTCGCCAGGGTGAAGCCCAGGTTCTGCTGAACGGCGCTGGCACCCCACGGCTCGCCGACACAAAAGCCGTCGATGCGACCGGCCTGCAGGTGCTCGACCATCTGCGGCGGCGGCACCACCACGCTGTCGACGTCGCGCAGTGGGTGAATGCCTTGGCTCGCGAGCCAGTAATACAGCCACAGGGCGTGGTTGCCGGTGGGGAAGGTTTGGGCGAACGTGAGTTTTGGGTCGCTTTGGTGCGTGCGTCGATCGAGTGCATCAGGAGTGGTCACGCCTGCGTCCTGCAGCGCCCTCGACAGGTTGATGCTCTGACCGTTCTGGTTCAGCCCCATCAGCACCGCCATGTTCTTCGCCGGTCCGGCCAGTCCGAGTTGCACGGCGTAGACCAGGCCATAAAGGCTGTGGGCCGCGTGCAGTTCGCCGCTGACCAGTTTGTCGCGCAGGTTGGCCCACGATGACTGCCGGTGCAAATTGATGTGCAGGCCATAGGGCTGGGCGAAGCCCTGGGTCGCGGCGACGATGAGCGAGGCGCTGTCGGTGAGCGCCATGAAGCCGAGGTCGACGCTGGCCAGCTCCGGTGCATCGCTGCCGTTGACCCAGGCCAGCGAGGGGGTGAGCGTGTCATTCATGAGTGCCATTCCGCGTGGAGGCCGACGCGCCTTTCAACGCTGCCGGTCGTCCAAAAAAAACGCCGCCTCGCCCCGATTGAAACCGGGGCGACAGCGACGTCATTGTCCTGTGTCTCGCTCCGCCATTGGATCGAGTCGATGCAGGACTTAAAGCAAGCGATATGCCAGCGGCGAACAGGTCAGTCAGCAAAGTTCGCGACATGCCTCGCGCTTCGCCTGCACCGGCGTTTATAATCCGCCGCTGATCCCAGCCGCAATCGAGCCGCCCCCGCCCATGTATAACCTGGCCCGCCAGTTACTGTTCAAACTCTCCCCCGAAGCTTCCCACGATCTGTCCATCGACCTGATCGGAGCGGGCGGGCGTCTGGGGCTCAACGGCCTGTTCAACAAGGCGCCGATGCAGCTGCCGGTGACCGTCATGGGCCTGCGCTTCCCCAACCCGGTCGGATTGGCGGCGGGGCTGGACAAGAACGGCGCGGCCATCGACGGCTTCTCGCAGCTGGGCTTCGGTTTCGTCGAGGTCGGCACTGTCACGCCGCGCCCGCAACCGGGCAACCCGAAACCGCGCATTTTCCGTCTGCCCCACGCCGAAGCCATCATTAACCGCATGGGTTTCAATAACCTGGGCGTCGACAACCTGGTCAGCCGGGTGCAGGCCGCGCAATACAACGGCGTGCTGGGCATCAACATCGGCAAGAACGCCGACACGCCGGTGGAGCGCGCCGTGGATGATTACCTCATCTGCCTGGACAAAGTGTACGCCCACGCCAGTTACGTCACCGTCAACGTCAGCTCGCCCAATACGCCGGGCCTGCGCAGCCTGCAGTTCGGCGATTCACTCAAGCAACTGCTCGAAGCCCTGCGGGTGCGTCAGGAAGCGCTGACGCTGATCCACGGCAAACGCGTGCCGCTCGCCATCAAGATTGCCCCGGACATGAGCGACGAAGAGACCGTGCTGGTTGCCGGCGCGCTGCTGGAGTCGGGCATGGACGCGGTGATCGCGACCAACACCACCCTCAGCCGTCAGGGCGTCGAAGGGTTGCCCCATGGCGACGAGGCAGGCGGCCTGTCGGGCGCGCCGGTGCGCGAGCAGAGCACGCACATCGTCAAGGTGCTGGCCGGTGAGCTGGGCGGGCGCTTGCCGATCATTGCCGCCGGCGGCATCACCGAAGGCAGGCACGCGGCCGATAAGATCGCGGCAGGTGCGAGTCTGGTGCAGATTTATTCAGGCTTTATCTACAAGGGGCCGGCGTTGATTCGCCAGTCGGTGGACGCGATCGCGTCGATGTCCCGCTGATCATCCAGACGAAAAGAGGGGCTCCGACTGGAACCCCTCTTGGGCCTTGGCCCGCCGCCCGGGTGGGGCGTGCGTGGTAACGGTGAAGCGATCAGCTATTTATAACCAGCGTTGGGTCAAGAAGCTTTAGGTCAGGCTGTAACATGAGGGTTGCGTCAGCCGACCGCGTGAAGTTCGTTGAGTCTATGAATGCCCGCAGTGCCGGTCATACCGTCCCAGTTGTCGCCGCGTCCTTCTCGCCAGCCGTTGATCCAGGCTTGACGCACTGACGGTAGAGTAAATGGGCAAAGCTCACGGGATTTACCGGATACGCCGTATAGGTATCCGCGCGAAAATGCTCTTTCCATCGGATCACGCTTAAGTCTTCTCATAGGGTATTGCCCTCGTTTGTTGACTGTAATGTCCCTGGAGACCTCAGGTTGAGGTCCGGCAGAAAATCTTCTGCCGTTAGCGGCCCGCTGCCGGCGTCGCGGGCTTGATGCCACCGCCGTTGCGGCGATGACCTTGAGTGATTTCTAACCAATGAAAGATGCGCTGTGAATGATCGTTTTGTCATAAGAACGTAACCATTCAGGCATTACGACCATAAGCATTCACTCGTTTGACCAGTGTTTTTTGCGGGGGCCCCTTTTAAACGGGGCTTTCACGTCGCAGTGCAAGTGTTTCGCAATTGAGAGTACTGGCGGTTTGCGCTCAGAGGAAAAACGACGAAGGGTCAGCGATGTGACTTTTTATTGCAGCCGCCGTCGTGCTGAATAGTGTTTTTTTAGGATCAAAACGTCGGCGCTCAAGTGCTGGCGGACCGTCGCACTCGAAATGTATCGGTGCGAGGGACAGGCACAAACTGTGTGCCGCGCAGGCGTCCTCCTTGAAAGGCGTTTGTTGGAATCGGGTCGGACAATGCGTTGTCCGGCCGCTATAGCCTTAGGCTCTGGAATACTCATGTCGGACCGTTACGAACTTTTCCTCACCTGCCCAAAAGGCCTCGAAGGCTTGCTGGCCGAGGAAGCCACCGCCCTCGGTCTCGAGGAAACCCGCGAACACACTTCCGCCATCCGCGGCACCGCCGACATGGAAACTGCCTACCGGCTGTGCCTGTGGTCGCGGCTTGCCAACCGGGTGCTGCTGGTGCTCAAGCGTTTCCCGATGAAGGACGCCGAGGACCTCTACCACGGCGTGCACGACATCGAGTGGGCTGACCATCTGGAAGCGGAAGGCACGCTGGCCGTGGAGTTCAGCGGTCACGGTTCGGGCATCGACAACACCCATTTTGGTGCTTTGAAGGTCAAGGACGGCATCGTAGACCGCCTGCGCACGGCAGACGGCGTACGCCCGTCGGTCGACAAGCTCAACCCGGATCTGCGCGTGCACCTGCGTCTGGACCGGGGCGAAGCGATTCTGTCCCTGGATCTGTCCGGCCACAGCCTGCACCAGCGCGGCTATCGTCTGCAGCAGGGCGCCGCGCCGCTCAAGGAAAACCTCGCCGCCGCGATCCTGATCCGTTCGGGCTGGCCGCGCATTGCCGCTGAAGGCGGCGCGCTGGCTGACCCGATGTGCGGCGTGGGTACGTTCCTGGTCGAGGCGGCGATGATTGCCGCCGACATCGCGCCCAACCTCAAGCGCGAGCGCTGGGGTTTCTCCGCCTGGCTCGGCCATGTGCCGGCGATCTGGCGCAAGCTGCATGACGAAGCGCAGGAACGTGCGCAAGCAGGCCTGGCCAAGCCGCCGCTGTGGATTCGTGGTTACGAAGCCGATCCGCGCCTGATTCAGCCAGGCCGCAACAACGTCGAGCGCGCAGGCCTGAGCGAGTGGATCAAGATCTACCAGGGCGAAGTGGCGACGTTCGAGCCGCGTCCCGACCAGAACCAGACCGGTCTGGTGATCTGCAACCCGCCGTACGGCGAGCGTCTTGGCGACGAGGCGAGCCTGTTGTACCTCTATCAGAACCTCGGCGAGCGTCTGCGTCAGGCCTGCCTGAACTGGGAAGCGGCGGTGTTCACCGGCGCGCCCGATCTGGGCAAGCGCATGGGCATTCGCAGCCACAAGCAATACGCGTTCTGGAACGGCGCACTGCCCTGCAAGCTGTTGTTGATCAAAGTGCTGCCGGATCAGTTCGTCACCGGCGAGCGTCGCACCCCGGAGCAGCGTCAGGCCGAGCGTGAGCAAGCCGCTTACGATCAGGCGCCGGACGAACCCCAAGAGCGCCAGTACAACAAGAATGGCAACCCGATCAAGCCGATGCCGGCCCCTGCGCCGGTCATCGAGCAACCGCGCCTGAGCGAGGGCGGGCAGATGTTCGCCAATCGCTTGCAGAAGAACGTCAAGGCGCTGAGCAAGTGGGTCAAGCGCGAAGGCATCGATTGCTACCGCGTCTACGATGCGGACATGCCCGAGTACGCCATGGCCATCGACCTGTACCACGACTGGGTCCACGTTCAGGAATACGTCGCGCCGAAGTCCATCGACCCGGAAAAGGCTTCGATCCGCATGTTCGACGCCCTGGCGGCCATTCCCCAGGCGCTCGGCATCGACAAGAGCCGCGTGGTAGTCAAGCGCCGCGAACGGCAGAGCGGCACCAAGCAGTACGAACGCCAGAGCGCCCAGGGCAAATTCAATGAGGTCAACGAAGGCGGCGTGAAGCTCCTGGTCAACCTCACCGATTACCTGGACACCGGCCTGTTCCTCGATCACCGGCCGATGCGCATGCGCATTCAGCGCGAAGCGGCGGGCAAGCGTTTCCTCAACCTGTACTGCTACACCGCGACCGCCAGCGTGCACGCGGCCAAGGGCGGGGCGCGCAGCACCACCAGCGTCGACCTGTCGAAAACCTATCTGGACTGGGCGCGTCGCAACCTGTCGCTGAACGGTTTCTCGGACAAGAACCGTCTGGAGCAGGGCGACGTGATGGTGTGGCTGGAGGCCAGTCGCGATGAGTACGACCTGATCTTCATCGACCCGCCGACCTTCTCCAACTCCAAGCGCATGGAAGGCGTGTTCGACGTGCAGCGCGATCAGGTTCAACTGATCGACCTGGCGATGGCGCGCCTGGCGCCGGGCGGCGTGCTGTATTTCTCCAACAACTTCCGCAAATTCCAGCTCGAAGAGACGCTGGTCGAGCGTTATGCGGTGGAAGAAATCACCCAGCACACGGTCGACCCGGACTTTGCACGCAACGGCAAAATCCACCGCGCCTGGAAAATCACCGCGCGTTGAGGCAAATCGCCAGGCTGACGTGTCGGAATACCCGGCGGGTCAGCCTGCGTTATCCGAGCCCTTTCGCCTTGCGTGTCCCGCGCAAGGCACCCCCTTCATGATCAGCGCTGCACCGCGACGCATTTGATTTCCACCAGCAGGCCAGGCTTTGCGAGGTCGCTGACGCCCAGGCATGTCCATGCACAGGTGCCACGAGGGAAGACGCTGTCCTTCACCGCCCTGAATACGGGCATATGGCGGTGCAGATCGATGTGGTAGGTGGTCAGATCGACGATGTCCTCGAAGGTGCATCCTCCAGCGGCCAATACACGCCGCAGGTTTTCCCACGCTGCCAGGAATTGCTGCTCCGGGTCTTCGATCACGGCCAGCTCATGGGTTCGACCGACCTGGCCGGCACAGTAGAGGGTTTTGCCGACCTTGACGGCAGGGGCATAGCCTGCGCGTTCGGCGAGCAGGCGCATTTCATCCGGGACGATGAGTTGACGGTCGGTCATGGGAGGCTGCCTGGAAGTCGGTCGGAGCCGCACGCTATCTCAGGTGCCGGACGTCCGTCCAGTGAGTGGCCTTTGGGTTTTCGAGCGGCGATGGGGTGCGCAGAATGTCTTAGGGGTGAAAACGTTCCGCGCCTTCTTGCTCGGTCGTTCCGGATAAATCACACTCTGAACGAGAGGTAATGAGCATCAGTACAGGATGAGTCCATTTTTTGAGGCAAGGGAATGCGTAAATCCAGAGTCATCATCATAGCCACCCTGTCAGGGCTGATAGGGGCAGTTCTTCCTATGATCACGATGGCTTACATTTCCTGGGAAAGGGCGCTGGCCAAAGAAAGGACTCATTTGGCGACTTACTCCGAGCGAGCGCTCAAAAACATTAGCTTGTCATTGCAACAAGGGCTCAATGTTATAGCGCAGATGGAGAACTGGGCTGGGGTGCCGTGTTCTCCAGAGCATATTTCGTTAATGCGAAAAGCGACCGTGAACACCCGTGCGGTCGAAGAAATTGATTATCTGGAGCGAGGGTCGCTTGCCTGCACATCATGGGGGGGCACGTCGATACTGTCTGAATCGACGACGTCGACTTATACCGATGCGAGAGGCTATAAAATCCAATGTTCGCCTGATCCCGAGTGACCAGGGGATCCAGCCGATCACGATCATGCATCGTGGCGCCTACCGCGTCCTTATAAATGCAGGAAGGCTCAGCGACATCATTCTGGATGATCGAATGCAACTCGGTGTTTTCTACCAAGGCCAATTGGTGAATATTTCCCAGGGAGCGGATGAGAAGACGATTTCCCAACTCGTATCAAACCGAGATCGCAAGAGTAAAGACTATCTCTATGCTGTTTCCACTCAAGACGACTGGTCCTCCCTTGTGGCTGAGCCGATAAAAAGCGTCGACACCAGCTTTTATAGCGAGTTGGCCTGGATGTTGCCCATAGGCCTGGGGATCGGCTTGATTGTCGTAATGTCAGTCATCCGGATCATGCGAATCAGACTCTCGCCGATGGCCGAGATGCAGATCGCAATCGCCCAGCGGGAGTTCACTGTTCACTATCAACCGATCATTGATCTTGAAACTGAGGAATGTACTGGGGCCGAGGCGTTGGTTCGGTGGCTGAGACCAGACGGCACGGTTGTGGCCCCTGATCAGTTCATTCCGCTGGCTGAAGAAACAGGGCTGATTTTGCCCATCACTGACCAGGTCATCCAGGGCGTCGTCAGAGACATGGCGCACCTTCTACGAGATAACCGCCGTCTTCATGTGTCCATCAACATCTGTGCAGATGATCTAAAATCCGGGCGTTTTCTTGACACGCTTCATCAAGCGTTGAAAGGCTCGATGATTAACAACAGTCAAATATGGATAGAGGCCACTGAGCGAGGCTTCGTTGATGTTGAATCGGCCGTTACGACATTAAAAAAAGCGCGAGCGCTGGGCTTCAAGATTGCAATCGATGACTTTGGTACGGGGTACTCCAGCTTGCAATACCTTGAGCGCCTTCCTGTCAATGTGCTCAAGATTGATAAATCCTTCGTGGACGCCATCGATAAATCTTCAGCGTCCAGTTCGGTGGTGACGCATATTATTGCAATGGCTAAAACGCTGGGTCTGGAAATTGTTGCCGAGGGCATCGAGAGCCCCCATCAGGCAGATTACCTGCGACTGTATAAGGTGGATTACGCCCAGGGTTGGTTATATTCGAAAGCATTGCCCTCTCAGGATTTTCTAAACTTTGTTAATACCCAGAAAAACCGCTAGGGAGTCTCCGCGATGTCAGACGGGTCGAGGAGCTGTGCAGCGTGAAGAATACACTGCGCGTGCCTGACCGCTTGCCGCCGCCGCAACGTCAGTTGATCGAAGCATTCGTCACTGCCTCGCTGTCTGAAAAAAACGAGTTCCTATGACAAACCTCGTGATATGTGCTGCTCAATACTGCTCGGTCGCCGGTGACATCAACGTCAACATCGACCGGCATCTTCACACCATGCGCCGCGCGGTCGAGCATGGCGTTCAGTTTCTGCTGTTCCCCGAGTTGTCCTTGACCGGCTACGAGCCGTTCCTCGCGCGCGAACTCGCTCAGACACCTGACGCCGAGTGTTTGCAACCGCTGCGTGAGCTCGCGTCGCAGTCAGGGATGACCACCGTGGTGGGGCTGCCACTGCGTCAACCCGGCAGCGAAATCATCCTGATTGGCGCACTGGTGATGGCCGCCGATGGATCGCAGTCGGTCTACACCAAGCAGCATCTTCATCCGGGAGAAGAGGCGGTTTTCAGTGGCGGGGAGGGCGGTGCGCTGGTGGATATCGGCGCCGAGCGCATTGCGCTGTCGGTCTGTGCGGATTTTACCCACGCCGGCCACGCCCAGGCAGCGGCGCAAGTTGGCGCCAGTCTGTACGCCAGCAGCGTCTTGATCAGCGAAGAAGGCTATGCGCGAGACGCTGAATTGCTGCAGAGCTATGCCTGTGCGCATTCGATGGGCGTGTTGATGGCCAACCATGGCGGACCGTCGGGAGGCTGGGCCTGCGCGGGACGCAGCGCATTTTGGTCACCCGGAGGTGAGCGGGTGGTAAGCGCGACGGGTACGGGCGACTGCCTGGTGATTGCCCGTCGGCATGAAGGCGTGTGGGAGGGCGAGGTTGTCGAGCGACCGACTCTGTCTTGAATCAGTTCTGCTGACGAGCCAGCGTCGGGCAATTACAAGTAGCAGGGCACCTCGGCGGTGCCCGCTGCGCTGAGTTTCTGCTCAACAGAGATCAATGCACCGCCCACGAACGGGGCGCCGGGGTGTGGCTGAATTTCGAGATGCCTTTGACCCAGAATCGTCGATGGGCCGTCTGGTCCGGCGGCAGCAACGGCTGGCTCGACCATTGATGATGACGTTTGGCTTCATCGCGATATGCTTTCCACTCCATGGCTTCGGCGGTGTCCTGCGCGGCGCGTTCGTCATCGAACCAGCCCAAAACAGATACTTCACCTTGATCGCGGCCATGCTCTACCAGCAGAAAAATGTTTGTGTACATGCTTTTGCCTTTCACTGATCGGGTCCAACCCGCTATTGGGGCTCTACAAATAGCGTATCGACAGCGACGGCGGAAAATTTAGGCCCGTGTTTCTCCTCGGGTTTTGCAATGAAAAGTCATACGCTTTCCCGGCTAAAGCAGTCCTGCGGAATGCCGCAATTCCATCGGATGACCGGCTTCAGCCGGGAAGAGGCCGGGTGGTCCACCCTTGATAACCTTTGGGCAGTGGCGTGAGGCGGTCGGCCTTTTCCGGGAACGAGAAACGAAAAAAGGGCCGAATCTTATTCGGCCCTTCATCGTATTCAGTGCTGCCTCGGCGCTACGTTCGCTCAGAGGCACACGGTCAGCACAGCGATTTACTTGCTGCCGCTGGAACCGCTCGCGCCACCACCGGTACCGCCGCCGCTGCCGCCCATGCCGCTGCCATTGGTCATGCCGCCGCCGTCAGCGTCACCACGGTTGGTGCCGTTGGTGCTGCCCATGCCTTTAGTGCCTGGGGTCGACGTGCCTGGGGAGCTGCCGTCGTTGTTTTGACCGCTGGTCGAGGTGCTTGGCTTCGGGCCATTCTTGTCGATCGGATCGGTTGGGCCGGTGGAACCAGCGAACGCGGAGCCAGTAGCAACAACCATCAGGCCAGCGAGTGTCAGGGCAGTCAATTTAGTCTTGATCATGATGTGAATCCCTTTGTTGTCATGGATACCTATTGGTCAACCCGCCAACGCAAGAGGTGCATTCGATCCGACGGACGGTCATCCGCCTCTCAGTGGATTCACGAGCACGTTTGGGCTGCTTTGCCCGTCCGCTTTTTTCGCGCGCAATTCGTACCCCACCGCCAACGTCTGCAGATCAAAGCGATCCGAGATGCTCGAGCAGTAACTGGTCCGCGCCAGGAAGGCACCCGGGCCGTTCAAGTACGACTCGATGTTTTTTGCGCCTTCGCACAGCGCCACGGTTCGTCCTTTGAGCAGGCCGCTGGCTTGCGCCGAACGCAATGCGCCGTTGGGCGTCCAGTCCGCAACAATCAGCGCGCCTAGGGGAGCTGATTGTTCGTAACTGTGCACGAACGCCTCCGCCGAACGATCGCGCAGGTACGGCGCCATGAAGTAATGGATATCGTCACGGAAAGGCAGCGCTTCCTTGTGGGTGGGCAGCGCAACGACACCGCTGGCGTAAATCGCGTACACCGTCAGAAGGGTCACCGGGCCGCTGAGGGGCAGGGCATAGGCGACAACGGCGGCATTGTGCCGCGCCAGCCACGCCTGCACATGGATCACGCCGATGATGCTCAGCAGCACCGCGCCAGGCAGAAAAAACGTGAAGCGGTCGGTTACGTTGTATGACACGGCGAAGAGGAAGTTCAGCACCGCCGCGCACCACAGCAGCCGCAGCCGCCGGCTTTTCGGGAACAGCACCAGCGCCACCAGTTGCGGGCCGAGCAGGGAAAGCATCAGCAGCACTACCGAGTTCTTCTCGTGCCACATGTCGTCGAAGCGAAACAGCGAACCCTGCCAGCTCTGTTCCGTGGTCTTGTCGGGGATGCCAATCAGGTAACGGTGGCCGATGTCGATCAGGCTCAAGCCGTTTTGCAGCTCCTGCAGAATACCGGGGATCGCCACCGCAAAGCCCAGCACAAACCCCGGGATCGTCAACAGCACCCGCGCCCTGTGCTGCCAGACCAGCTGCACGTAGAGCGGGAACAGCACGATGAACGTCAGTTGGTGAATGGCGGCGGCGAGGCCGGTGAGGATGCCGATGACGAACAGCGCGGTGAGCAGGCCCAAGCGCGATTTATCGCGAAAATGCACCATGTAGGCCAGGGTTACCAGCAGCGTGTGCAGCAGATAAACCTCGGCTTTGGTCGAGACCCAGAACACGCAATGGCACAACACCGCCGCGGCAATCGCCAGCAAGGCCTGCTGCGACGTCGCACCGACGCCTCTGGCCAGACGAAAGATCGCCCAGCCCAGCGGGATCAGCAGCATCGAGTTCATGAAACTCAGCACCAGCGGGCCGAAGTGAGCGAACAGCGCCGTGGTCACGAACAGGTACAACGGGTGATCCAGCGGGCCGAGGGTGTCGCTGAAATAGCGACCCTGCGAGGCGTCTGCGATGAAGATGCCGTTGTCCATCCATTGAATCGGGCCGCTGGAGGCCAGAAAGCTCCAGACCACGGCGGCCACCGCCAGCAACAGGGGAATGCCGAATAACGCTCGATAACGTACTGCTGCCACCATGACTTGCACTCCTGTCCCTTTAATCCCGTCGAAAAGCGTTATTGAACCGGTTGAGCCTGAGGCGTTGCAGCCTCGCTTTTGAGCCTGATCAGCATCACCGCGCCGATGGCCACGGCGAACCACAGCGTAGCCAGACGAATCAGCACGGTGGCGGCCACGGCGTCGGCGCTGTCCATGCCTTTCCAGACCAGCAGGCCAACCATCACCGCCTCCGCGCCGCCCAGTCCACCAGGCATGAAACTCACTGCGCCGGCCAGCATTGCCAGGGCGTAGACAAACACCGCGAACGTCACCGGGATATCCGCGCCCATCCATTTCAGAATCCAGTCGAACGCCAGGGCTTCGGCGCTCCAGGCGACCACGCTCAATGCGGTCAGCCCGAGCATCAGGCGCAGACGATGGCATTGCTGCGCATGCACCAGCACTTGCAGCAGATGGCGCAGCAGCCCGAGCACCTTGCCGCCACCCACAGGCACCATGTCGGTGATCCGCTCAAGCAGGCGACGTTGCGACAGCACCACCAGCCCGACCGCCACCAGCGCCACGCCGACCACGATCATCGGCCACGCCTGGGGGTACAGCGACAGGCCGAACAGGGTCAGCAAGACCACCGCGAACAGGTCCGACAGCCGCTCGCTGAAAAACGCCGCGAAACTCTGCGGGTAGGGCACGCCCCAGCGTTTCAGCAGCACGCCGCGCATCGCTTCTCCGGCCTTGCCCGGCGTGGTGGTCAGGGCAAAGCCGGCCAGATAAATGTTCAGGCTCGGCCGCCACGGCATGGGATGGCCGAGCACTTTCAGGTAGGTCTGCCAACGCACAAAGCGCAGGCCGTAGTTGACCGATGACATGAGCAGCGCGATGACAATGCCCACCAGCCCGACCTCGCTCACCGCAGCGCCCACTGCCTGCCAGCCGCCCCACAGCGAAAAGCCGAGATAGCCCAACGCCGAGCCGACCACCGACAGCACCACCGCGCGGTAGCGCCAGCCGGACAGGTGCGAAGTCTCGGGCACCGCTTCGCTCATAGATTCAGCCTCTTGAACACCGGCTGCGGGATCGAACGAATGACCAGCATGATCAGCGCCCAGAAACCCGGTGCGTAGAGCGTCGGCACCTTGTTGGCGATGCCTTTGACGATGCGCTGGGCGACCTGCGCCGGTTGTGCCAGCAGGGCCGCCGGCAACGACAGCCCCTGGGTCATCGGCGTGTCGACAAAGCCCGGTTTGATGGTGGTGACGTGCACGCCGACTTTGAACAGCCGCGCCTGCAAGCCTTCGCAGTAGGTCGACACCGCCGCCTTGGCGCTGCCGTAGAGGTAATTGGAAGGGCGACCCCGGTCAGCCGCTACCGAAGAAATGATCGCCAGACTGCCGCAGCGCTGGGTTTCGAACTGCATCGCCAGCACCGTGAGCAGGGCGATCACCGAGGTGCAGTTGTTGGCGAATTCCTTCAGCGCCAGGTGCACGTCGCGCTCACAGGCCTTCTGATCGGGCAGCGTGCCGTGGGCGATCAGGGCGATGTCGATCTGTCCCAGCGCAGTCAGACAGCGGCCCATCATCAGCGGATGCGCCTCGATGTCGTTGGCGTCCATCTCGTGCAGCGTGACGTGGGTCGCTCCGCGCGCCTTGAGGTCGGCGGCGGTCTGCTGCAGCTTCTCGACGTTGCGCGCCACCAGGAAAAAATCGCTGCCTTCCGTGGCCCACAACCGTGCGCACGCGCTGGCGATGGCCGAGGTGGCGCCGATGATCAGGACTTTCTTCTCTGCAGTTTTCATAGGATCACACGGCTCCAGAAACGGGACATCAAAGAGGGATCGCGCAGCGCTTCCAACTGCTCCCAGGCGGGGTAGGCCCGCCGGAAATCGGCACCGCTCATGTGGGCGTCCTTGGCCGGGTACAAGCGCCCGCCAGCGGCGCGAACAATGTCGTCCAGACGCGGGAACAACACGTTCCCCAGCGCCTCGCTCTGGGCAAAATCCAGCGCCAGGGAGGTGCCTTCCAGGGGGAACGACAGCAGCCCCGGCGAGGCTATATCGCCACAGCGCTTGAGCACGGCAAGGAACGACCCCTGGCCAGCGTCGGCAATGGTGCGCAGCAGTTCGCCCATGGCGGCTTCGGCATTCGCCGCAGGCACGACGCACTGGTATTGCTGAAACCCCCGGCGGCCATAAATCCGGTTCCAGTGCAGGATCCGGTCGAGGGGGTAGAAGAACGGTTCGTAGGCGCTGCGGCCCTGCTTGCGCTGGCGGGTGTGCAGGCGCCAGTACAGGGTGTTGAAGGCGCTGAGGGAGACTGTGTTGATCAGCGATACCGGCGGCGTCAGGGGCACGCTGAGTTTCTTGCGCTGACCGACGTCAAGGGAGCCGTACTGCGCGTGGTCGCCGACGATGAACACACCGCGTCCGGTCTCTGCACCCTTGGCCAGGCAGTCGACCCAGGCGACGCTGTATTCGTGGCGCGCGTCCAGCTCGGCCGACAGCGCAAAAAACTCGGCCAGATTGGCGAAGCGCACCGTGGTGGTGTCGATCTGGCTGGCGCGGATCGGCATCAACTGGATCTGCGCCCAGTGAATGACCCCGGTCAGGCCGAGCCCGCCGATGCTCGCGGCGAACAGGGCTGGATGATCTTCAGGCGAGCAGATCACCTCCGGCTCGCCGTGGCGCAACAGGCCGAAGCTCAGCAGGTAGCGGCCAAAGGTGCCGCGCACATGATGGTTTTTGCCGTGAACGTCATTGGCGATGGCGCCGCCGAGGGTGGCGAACTGGGTCCCGGGCGTCACCGGCAAAAACCAGCCTTGGGGGATGGCCACGGCCAGCACTTCCGCCAGGGTGATGCCGGCCTCGGCCTTGATCACGCCGGTGCTCCAGTCGGCTTCGATCAGCCGGTCCAGCGAGCGCATGTGCAGCACCTCATCGCTGGCCGCCAGGCAACTGTCGCCGTAACTGCGGCCGTTGCCGTAGGGCAGGCTGCTGCGGTGGGCGCCGATCACGCGGTCCATTTGCGCAGGCAATTCGTCGAGCCACCCACAGCCATGACCGCGTTGCGGACGACGGGGGAAACGTCCCCAGGAATACAACGGCGTGCTCATGCGGCGATCCAGAACATCATCAGAAACGCCGCGCCGATCAGCTGACTGGTGCGGTCGCGGATGGCGAACACCACCGGGTCTTCGTTCATCTGCCCGCGATGGGTCAGCATCCACACCCGCGTCACCCAGAACAGCAGCAGCGGGCAGGCCAGCCAGATGATGTGCGGGGTGACGTACAGCTCAGTGGTTTTCGCGTCCTGGATGTACAGCGCCAGGACCATCACCGCGAGGTAACCCGACGACGCTCCCAGTGAGGCGATCATGTCCAGGTCGCCGGGGTGGTAACCGCGACCCCTCGCCAACGTGTTGATCTCCCGGGCGCGGGCATCGCGCAGCTCGGCGTAACGCTTGACCATGGCCAGGCTGAGGAAAATGAACATCGAGAAGGCGAGGATCCAGAACGTCAGAGTGAGGCTGAACGCCGCGACGCCGGCGATGATTCGCGCGGTGTAGAGCATCGCCAGGGCGATCACGTCCCAGGCCATCAGGCGTTTGAGTCTCAGCGAGTAGGTCAGGGTCAGGCAGTAGTAGGCGGCCATCACCGCTGAAAACTGCCACGGCAACAGCAGCATCGCGGCGCCGAAGGCCATCGCCAGCAGCGCCGGCACCATCACCAGCCCGGTCTTGATCGACAGGCGGCCACTGGCGAACGGTCGGTTGCATTTGCTTTTGTGATGGCGGTCGTCGCACAGGTCCAGCAGGTCATTGAGGATGTAGACGCTGGAAGCGCACAGGCCGAAACAAAGGAACGCGATGACGCCGTCGCGCATCAACTCGAACTGCGCCAAGCGATGGGACGCCAATAGCGGCACGAAGATCAGCGCGTTTTTCAACCACTGGTGCAAGCGCAGGGCCTTGCGCCAGTCCCGCAGGCCCGGCGAGTTGCTGCGGATAGTCGGCTCGACGCTGACTTGTGCTCTTACTTGGGCTTCCACGCCTCTGTCGGGATTGACCACATAGGCCTGGCGGGACACATCCCATATGGGCAAGTCATCTTTCGAGTTGCCGATGTAATCGAATCCGCCCTCGCCGAAGTGCGCAACTAAGAGGTCACGTTTGTTGTGGCCGGACAAGTTGCGGTGGGTATTGGACGCCAGCACCAGATCGAATAACTGCAAGTGTTCGGCGATTCGCTCGGCGAGGCTTACATGACTCGCCGTGGCCAGTACCACCATGCGGCCGGTGTCTCGTTCGCGCTGGATCATTTCGATGATCTGCGGATCGTAAGGCAGCACGGAGACGTCTATTTCGGTGCTCAGCGCCAGGCCTTCTTTCAGCGCGGCTTTGCCTTTGAACAGCCAGCCCAGCATTTTCAGGGTTTTCAGCGGCTGGCCGCGAATGAACGCCATGGCCGTCTCCATGAGCAAATCCGAGCGCAATAACGTGCCGTCGAGATCAACTACCAAGGGAGGGTAAGTTTCAAGAACTCGTCCCTGAATTCTGGCCATAGTGAGTGCTCCTGTGGGGTCGGCTGACTATAAACAAAATCGGATGTTCACAACTTCATTTAAATTAAAGGGCCCCGGGCGTGACGTCGGCGAGGTGGCGTCAGAATTAAGTAGCGAGTTTTTGAGAAAAGTGAGCGCGGCAGTTTTTCATTTATTACACAAGCGCTGCCGGAGAATTGGCGACCAACTAATGACTTCTCGGCAATGACGGTTTAGTGCCGTGTTTAATACGGCGATTCACGGCTATGTGTGTGTAGCGTGCTTCCTGCAGACCGGCGGGAGCTGCGTTGGCGACGGCGCTGTCGTTTCGACTGGCATCGCAGTCATAATGACTCGCCACTGCCCCCTTCCCATGCCGTTGCCGGGAGTTCTCATGACCCATCCTTTGCTGCTGGCGCTCACTCCGCTGGTCGCCGACCTGTCCCGGGACCTGCCGGACGATGAGCGCTACCGACGCCTGCTGCGGTCACTGCGCCAGCTGTTCCCGTGTGACGCCGTGGCGTTGCTCAAGCTGGAGGATGAGGCGCTGGTGCCTTTGTCGGTCGAGGGACTGAGTCCGGATACCCTGGGGCGACGGTTCCGACTGGGGGAGCACCCGCGGCTGGACATCATTCTGCAAAACCGCGAACCGACCCGCTTCTCCACCGACTGCGATCTGCCGGACCCTTACGACGGGCTGGTTGAAGGCGTGCACGGCGACCTGGAAGTGCACGATTGCCTCGGTTGTCCACTGTACGTGCAGAACACGCTGTGGGGGGTGATGACCCTGGATTCCCTGGATCCTGCACGCTTTGGCCAGGCCGATCTGGGCAATCTCCAGGCGTTTGCCAGCCTGGCGGCGGCAACGGTGATGGCCAGCGAACGGATCAGCCAACTGGCCCGTGGCTTTGAGGATCAGCGCCAGTTGGCCGAGGTGTACAAACGTGCCGCAGGCGGACGCGGGCCTCGGGAGCTGATCGGTCAAAGCCTGGTGCACAAGCGTTTGCAGCAGGAAATCCAATTGGTGGGCAACAGCCCGCTGACGGTGCTGATCACGGGCGAAACCGGCGTCGGCAAGGAGCTGGTCGCCGAGGCCACTCACCTTCAGTCGCCGCGGGCGGCGAAGCCACTGATCAGCCTTAACTGCGCCGCGCTGCCCGAACTGTTGGTGGAGAGCGAGCTGTTCGGCCATGTGAAAGGCGCGTTCTCCGGAGCGGTCAGCGGACGCAGCGGCAAGTTCGAGCTGGCCCATGGCGGTTCGTTGTTCCTCGACGAGGTCGGCGAGCTGCCGCTGCCGGTGCAGTCGAAGTTGCTGCGGGTGTTGCAGAGCGGCCAGTTGCAGCGCGTCGGGTCCGATCAGGAGCATCGCGTGGACGTGCGCATCATCGCCGCGACCAACCGTGATCTGGCAGAAGAAGTGCGCGCCGGGCGCTTCCGCGCGGATCTCTATCACCGCCTGAGCGTTTACCCGTTGGTGGTGCCGCCGTTGCGCGAACGGGGGCGCGATGTGTTGTTGCTGGCGGGGTATTTCCTCGAGGAGAACCGGGCGCGGATGGGGCTGCGCAGTTTGCGCATGAGCCCGGAAGCGCAGGCGGCGCTGTTGGCGTATGCATGGCCGGGGAACGTGCGGGAGCTGGAGCATCTGATCAGCCGCGCGGTGCTCAAGGCGCTGTCGGTGCAGGGTGAGCGGCCGCGGATTTTGACGATCGAGGCGGATGTTTTGGGGCTTGATGAGTCAGGGGGGCCTGCTCCTGTTGTGTTGCATTCGAATGGCGTCATGCCGGTGATTCAGCCGGGCGAGGGGTTGAAGGGGGCGGTGGATGGGTTTCAGAAGCGGTTGATCGGCGAGGCGCTGGAGCGGCATCAGGGGAAATGGGCGGATGTGGCGCGGGAGCTGGTTGTTGATCGGGCTAACCTCAGTCGCCTGGCCCGGCGACTCGGGATTCGGTAGGTTTTTTAAATCAAGGCCAAAGGGGACTAAGGCCAAAGGGGACTGATTTATTTACAGCGCTTCACCGTAAATTAATCTGTCCCCGGGGTATGCGGTGCGGCTTCCTACGTCAAGATCAAGGGCGTCTGCCTAGGGGCAGACTGTTTCGCCTTCGGCGAGTTACTTGGAAAAGCACCCCAAGTAACCAAGGGTGCTTGCTCTCAGTTTGGTTCCTCCTTCGTCGGAATACCCTCACTCCGGTCTCGCTCCGTGGGCCCGCGCCGAACGGACATCCATGTCCGCAACGGCGCTCTCGCCGCATCCATGCGGCTCGGCCCACTCCACGAGACCTGCGTTCAGCCTGCACCCAAGTCGCGATGTGTGTCGTCTGGACTTTTTGTGGAGAAAGATCAAAAGCAACGGCAACGGCAACGGCAACGGCAACGGCTTCCCGGCTAAAGCCGGTCCTACAGTCGGAGCCAATCCCACTGGATGCATGCGCTGCTCTTAGTGGGACCGGCTTTAGCCGGGAAGAGGCCAGCCCAGGCACCAACAATTTTGCTGATCGCACACCCATACTGTGCGAGCTTGCTCGCGAATGCTTTATCTCTAACACCAAAGATCCGGTGGATGTACCGATCCCTTCGTGAGCAAGCTCACTCCCACAAGTCCCCTAGGCCTGATCTGCCCCTGATCTGCTTTTGATCTTCATACACAGAAATTCCAGACACCACCAAACGCGACTTTGGTGCAGGCTGAACGCAGGTCTCGCGGAGTGGGCCGAGCCGCATGGATGCGGCGAGAGCTGCCCCCCGCCATGGATGGCGGATGGCAGCGGGCCCACGGAGCGAGACCGAAGTGAAGGAACCCTGACGAAGGAAGGGCCCAGCCAGGAGCAGGCACTTTTGCTTACTTTTGGTGCTTTTCAAAAGTAAGTCGCCGAAGGCGAAACAGCCTGCCCCCAGGCAGGCGCTCTTGATCTAAAGGATCTTGATCTTCTCTCAGCCGCACCGCGCAACCGGGGACAGATTAATTTACGGTGAAGCGCTGTAAATAAATCAGTCCCCTAGCGATGAGCAATATCTTCGAGCGCCAGATTCCGCGTCTTCGGCCCAAACCCCCCAATCGTAATGATCACAATCAACATACTCATCACAATGAACGTCAGCACCCCCGGCGTGCCGAAATGGTCCAGAAACAACCCGATCAACAAACTGCTGAACACCGTCGACAGACGACTGAACGAATAACAGAACCCTACCGCCCGGGCGCGGATATTGGTCGGGAACAACTCGCTCTGATACGAGTGATAACTGAAACTCAGCCACGCATTGCAAAACGTAATCATCACCCCGCAAAAAATCAGCCCGACGGCCGTCGTCTGCTGCGCGAACAGCGTGCCGAAAATCATCGAGCCCAGCGCCGAGCCGACAATTTGCCACTTATTCTCGAACCGATTGGCGAACTTCACAAACAACAACGGCCCAAGGGGATAGGCGAGGGTGATCACGAAGGCATACGCCAGACTGTGGGTCACGCTCACGCCTTGACCCGACAGCAACGCAGGCAGCCAGTTACCGAAACCGAAAAAGCCGATCGCCTGGAACACATGAAACACAATCAGCATCAGCGCGCGGCGGCGGTACGGCGGTTGCCAGATGTCAGCGAAACGGCCTTTGCCTTCGACCGCCACGTTGTGGGTTTCCGGTTCGTCCAGCGCCTGACCGTGATCCTTCACGCAGCGGGCTTCGAGGTCATCCATGATCTTTTCGGCTTCGCTGAAACGGCCGTGTTGCGCCAGCCAGCGCGGCGATTCCGGCAGGCGCGAGCGCAGCCACCAGATGAACAGCGCAAACACTGCACTGGCCAACACCACCCAGCGCCAGCCGGCGATACCGAACGGGTCTTGCGGCACCAGCCACCAGGACATCAATGCCACCGACGGCACCGACAGGAACTGCACGAAAAACGCGAAGGCAAACGCCGAGCTGCGCATGCGCTTGGGCACCAGTTCCGAGAGGTACGCGTCGATGGTCACCAGTTCGATGCCCAGGCCGATGCCCACCAGAAAGCGCATGCAGATGATGCCCAGTGCCGAGGTCTGAATGCCCATCAGCACCGTGGCGACGGTGTACCAGATCAGCGCGAAGGTGAAGATTGCGCGGCGGCCGTAGCGGTCGGCGATCGGGCTCAGCAGGCTGGCACCGAGGAACAGTCCCAGAAAGGTGGCCGAGGCAAACGCCGCCTGATCGGAAAAGCCGAACACGCCCTGGGCCCCGGTGGCGAACAGCCCGTCGCGCATCAGACCGGGGCTGATATAGGCGGTCTGAAACAAATCGTAGAGCTCGAAGAAACCGCCAATGGACAACAGCGCCACCAGCTTCCAGATCGTGGCGACGGCGGGCAGTCGGTCGATGCGCGCGGAAATCTGCGCAGCACGTATCGGGTCGACGCCGTCACGGGTCGAATGGGCGTTGTCAGGGCTATCGGGCACGGCATGCATTATTGTTTTTTCCGGATCGGTGAGACGCAGCATGTTAGTGCCCCAGAGATTCAAGACAAAACATTTCTGCACGTTTAAGCTCCGGGACTGACTGCCACCACGTTTCGGATTCCTGTGAAGTACAAACTCCCGACCACGGCCACCGCGCCATTCTGCCCGTCGGCGACCACCGACAGCGTCGCCATTCCCGCCAATGCGTCTTTCCTGCGCAAGCTGATGCTGTTCGTCGGCCCCGGCCTGTTGATTTCCATCGGCTACATGGACCCCGGCAACTGGGCGACCGCCATCGAAGCCGGCTCGCGCTTCGGTTATTCGCTGCTGTTCGTGGTGGTGCTGGCCAGTCTTTCGGGCATGGTGCTGCAGAATCTGTGTTCGCGCCTGGGCATCGCCACCGGCCGCGATCTGGCGCAGCTGTCCTCCGAGCACTACAGCCGCCGGGTCGGCATGGGCCAGTGGGTTCTCGCCGAGCTGTCGATCCTTGCGACCGATCTGGCGGAAGTGCTGGGTGCTGCGCTGGCGTTTCACTTGCTGCTGGGGGTGTCGATCACCACGGGCGTGGCGCTGACGGCGTTTGATACGGTCATCGTGCTGGCCTTGCAGGGCGCCAATTTCCGGCGTCTCGAAGCCATCGTGCTGGGGCTGATCGCGACCATCGCAACGTGTTTCTTTATCGAACTGGTGCTGATCAAACCGTTCTGGCCGGACGTCGTCGCAGGTCTCAAGCCGTCGTGGGAGATGCTGAGTAATCAGGAACCGCTGTACATCGCCATCGGCATTCTCGGTGCAACCGTGATGCCCCATAACCTGTACCTGCATTCATCGGTGGTGCAGACCCGGGTCAACGGCACGTCGGTGGAAAGCAAGGCCAGCGCCATTCGTTACGCCCGGGTCGACACCATCGCCTCCCTGAGCCTGGCGCTGGTGATCAACGCGGCCATTCTGATTCTGGCGGCCGCCGCGTTCCACGGCTCCGGCCACACCGACATTGTGGAAATCCAGGACGCCTACCACTTGCTTGATCCGCTGGTGGGCGGCGCGGTCGCCAGCGTGCTGTTCGGCGTCGCGCTGCTGGCGGCAGGGCAGAGCTCAACGTTCACCGGCACCATCGCCGGCCAAGTGGTGCTGGAAGGGTTTCTCAAAGCGAAGATCCCGTGCTGGCAACGCCGTCTGGCCACCCGTGGCCTGGCGCTGATTCCGGCGTTCATTGGGGTGATCTGGTTCGGCGACGGCGCGGTGGGCAAGATGCTGGTGCTCAGCCAGGTCGTCCTCAGCCTGCAGTTGCCCTTCGCGCTGTGGCCGCTGATCCGCTTCACCAGCGACAAACAATTGATGGGCCCGTTCGCCAACAGTCGCCTGACCAAAACCCTGGCCTGGGGCCTGTTCGGATTGATCTCGGGCGCGAACCTGACCCTCATGTATTTCTGGGTGGTCTGACAGACAGAGGTCAGGAGCATCGCCCCGGCCTCAACTCAGCAATATCCCCCGCGCCATGCCCGTGGCGGCGATGACGATGATGACCATCAGCAACGCCTCCATGTGGCTGATCCGGGCGAAACGGCGCGACAGGGACGTATCAATGGGCTGGTTCTTTTTGAATGCGATGCGCCATTTGATCAGCGCGAACATCGGCACCACTTCCAGCGCGAGAATGGCCACGAACGCCGCCATTTTCAGGTGAAACAGTGGCTGATGCAGGTAATAGTACGAGCCTTTTTCCAGCCCGCCGAACGCCCGAAATGCCCCGGTGACCAGCAGAACCCCTGCTGAGACGCCCCAGATATTGTCGACCACGAACACATCCCTGAACGATCTCGGATCGTCCGTGCGCAGCCGCCGCAACGCCCGTCCCCTCGCCAGCACCGCCGCTATCGCAAAACCGAACGCCAGCAGGTGCAACGCAGCCAGTACCCATTTGATGAGCATGTTTGAACTCCCCCGAGCGATGTGCGAAGCAAGCGTCACCTGCACAAGCGTAGCGGGTCGTTGGCGTTACGCCTTGACCGATCAAGTGGGGCAAGAAAAATAATCCGTCGGGGGCGCCGTCGCTCATTTCTGCAGGTGGCGTCGTTTTTCCAGGCGTGGCTTGCGACGCGGATGAACGAAATCAAAGTAAAACGCCGAAAGTCCAAATACTGCTATCACCGAAACAATCACCAGACCGATCACCAAGTTATCCATCACGCCTATTCCACCCATCGCCTAAAGGCCGAGCGCCTATTCATTCCGTTTGCAGGTGCAACTGCAATCAATACGACGGGATCTTTACGCGAACGACGTCTTGACTGACGCCGTTTATATAGGCGCCTGCCCCTGCGGATGCCGCTCTGCATATAGAACAACCGCCGCGCGAAGTTTGTCGGCACCAAAACAACTCATGCCGGCGAACTCTTTATGACTGACCGGCATGTATTGGCAGTCCATGGCCTGACGCTGTTGGCTGTGATCAATGTCGGGGTCGTGCAAGTAAACGAAATCGTCATCGCACCCCGTGACCAGCACCCAGTGCGGTGCCTTGGAACGGGTCAACCGATAGCTGCTGATCAGCACCAGCGCCAGACCGTGGTCCTGTTGCAGTTGCCAGAGATTGAGCGGCGCACTGCCCAGTTGACGAACTGCGCTTTCAGCCAGCTCGCGGCTGAATTCTTCGTGCACTAGGCGCATGACTTCGCGCTTTTCTTCGCTGCGCACACCGGCGAGAAACAACGGCCCGCGCACCGACACCTGCAGACCGACCTCGAATCCACGGCGCAACGCCGCCAGCGCCAGACCCTGGGGGCTGCAACCGCCATGGCCGGAGGTCATGAACACCGTGGTCGCCTCGCGCCAGATTTGCAGTTCCTCGTGACGTTGCATGACGCGCGGCGGTTGCAGGGCTTTCATGGCCATCAGCAGGCACGCCGGACCGCAGCTGAAGTCCAGCGTTTGCGGGTAATAGGGCACGTGGCGAGTGACGCCGGTGGCGTGTTCGCGGATGCGTTTTTCGTAGCGCAATGCCGGGGCGTGGTCTTCGTAGTAGTCGTCGATGCGGTCGAACAGCCGATAGCCGTTGCGCTCGTAAAGACGAACCGCCGGGGCGTTGTCCGGCCGGACTTCGAGCCGCAAATAGGCACACTCACGCTCAAGGGCATGCTGTTCAGCCTGGGCCAACAGATGCTGCCCGAGGCCCTGACCCCGGGCATCGTCGCTGATCGCCAGGGAATAAAGCCGGCCCAGAGAAGTGCCGCGATGAAACAGCACCAGCGCATAACCGGCCAGGCGTTGTTCGGGATGATCACCCAGCGCCACGATCAATCGCGCGTTGGCCCGCGTGACCATCCAGTGAAAGCTGCGCGCATTCAGGCGGTCGGATTCAAAGCACTGGTTTTCCAGCACCAGCAGTTCGTCCACATCGGCCGGCTGGGCGAGGCGATATATAAAGTTCATGTCAGGCACCGTAAAGAGTGAGTAACGAAACGGGACATTTCTACAAAGCCATGTTTTATAGAAAGGACTGTTTCCCGAAGGATCAACTCATGAATGCGGTGCCGGTGAAGACCGACGAAGTATCAGCACAACCTCAGCGTTCGGCAACTTTAAATGTCAATCCGCTGAAACCTGTTTCAACCCGAAGCCAACTGTTGATTGTGGTGGAGCGGCTCGAAGACTGGTCGTCTTACTTGCCCAGCGAACACTTGATCAGCGCCCAGGACTATCTTGAAAACCCGCCTCAGAACAATGCCGGCCAGCGGGTGCAGGTGATTAACCTGTGCCGCAGTTATCGCTATCTCGGCCACGGTTATTACTGCTCGCTGCTGGCCGAAGCCCGGGGTCACCACGTGATTCCATCGGTGAAAACCATCAGCGAGCTGACCCGCAAATCCCTCTACGGCCTGGCGCTGGATGACCTCGACAAGCGCCTCGAACACGCGCTGCGTGACCATCCGTACGACGAAACCGAAGGCTTCACCCTGAGCCTGTATTTCGGTCAGACCGATCTCGCGCCGTTGCAGGATATGGCCCGTCAGCTGTTCGAGGCGTTTCCGGCGCCGATCCTGCTGGTGGAGTTTCGCAAGCGCGACAACTGGCACATCGTCGGCATCAAGACCGGCGCCTTGACCCGCCTGCGCGATCATCAGCAGGACCAGTTCGCCCAGTCCCTGGACAGTTTCAGCCGCAAGATCTGGCGCCAGCCCCGGTCACGTCGTACCTATCGCTACGACCTGGCGATTCTGCACGACCCGCAGGAAGCGCTGCCGCCGTCCAACCCCAAGGCGCTGGACAACTTCATCCGCGTCGGCCAGCAACTGGGCGTGGACGTCGAGCTGATCGAGAAGAAGGACTACTCACGGCTGGCCGAATACGACGCGCTGCTGATCCGCGAGACCACCAGCGTCGACAACCACACCTACCGCTTCGCCAAGAAGGCCGAGAGCGAAGGGCTGGTGGTGATGGATGACCCGGCGTCAATCCTGCGCTGCACCAACAAGGTCTACCTGACCGACCTGCTCAAGAGCCACAAACTGGGCATGCCGGCCACGGAGATCCTTTACAAGGAGCGACCGGACGACCTGGAGCAGGTGGCGGCGAGACTGGGTTTCCCGCTGGGTGTTGAAAATACCCGACGGCTGCTTTTCCAAGGGCGTGATCAAAGTGCAGGACGCGAAGCAGTTGCAGGATGCGGCGCGGGAGCTGTTCGAGCACTCGGTGCTGCTGCTGGCCCAGGAATACCTCTACACCGAATATGACTGGCGCATTGGCGTGCTCAATCGCAAGCCAGTGTTCGCCTGTCAGTACTTCATGTTCAAGGGGCACTGGCAGATTTACAACCACAAGGCCATCGACGCGGAGATCAACGGCGAGTGCCGCACCCTGGCCGTTCATGATGCGCCGCGCGCCGTGGTGGACCTGGCGGTGAAGACTGCCAACCTGATCGGCGATGGGCTGTATGGCGTCGACTTGAAGCAATCCGGCGACCGCGTGGTGGTGATCGAAGTCAACGACAACCCCAACCTCGACGCCGGCATCGAAGACGCCTGGCTGCAGGACGACTTGTACGCGCTGGTGCTGGAGGAGTTCATTCGCCGGCTCGACATCAAACGTCGCGGTCTGGCGGGTTAGGGCGGTGGTCAAGGTTCACCGCCTTGAGGCGGGCCGGTTACGGGAATGCGCCGAAGCCGATGCGAGTGTGCTGTGGTTCAGCGATCCGGACGCAGCGGAAAAGACCCTGCTGCTGGAGCGCTTCAATCTGGACGACCACGCCCTGGCCTCGGCGCTCGACCCCGACGAGGTGTCGCGCATCGAATTTCACCCGGACGCGCTGTTCATGATCTGGAAGCGCCCGGAAAACTATTCGGGCAAGGACACCTTTTCCTTCGACGTGTCATCGTTCGGGGTGCTGCTCAGCCCCCATCACATGGTGCTGATCTGCGCGGACGAGCGACAGTTCGGCGACCTGGGACAGCACCGGCCGATGCACACGCTGCTGGACGTGTTGCTGGAGGTGTTGTTCCACAACATCCATCATTATCTGGGTCACCTCAAGGTGATCAAGATGATCGCACGGGAACTGCAACAGCAGTTCAATGCCTCGATGGACAGCCGCCATCTGGTGCAGATGTTCAACCTGAGCGAAAGCCTGGTCTATTACATCAACGCCATCGACAGCAACGGCTCGGTGCTGACGCGCCTGCGCAATCATGCGCACAAACATCAGTTTTCCGGCGACAGCCTGGCGCTGATCGAAGACATGATCATCGAGAACGAGCAGTGCCATAAACAGGCGAACATCTATTCCACGGTGTTCGCCAGCCTGATGGACGCGCGGGGCAATCTGGTCAACAACAACACCAACAATCTGTTGCGCAAGCTGACGTTGATCAATGTGGTGTTCTTGCCATTGAATCTGGTGGCGGGGATCGGCGGGATGTCGGAATTCAGCATGATGACCACGCCCGTCCCGTGGTGGGTCAGTTATCCGGCGTTGCTGGTCGGCATGGCCGGGCTGGGCGTGGGGATGGTGGTGATACTCAAGCGCATGGCGCGGGCGAGTCAGTGATCAGTGGGAGCCCGGCGGGTTCCCACTGAACGTGGCGGGAGGTGTTATTCCGACGCCTGCAAACCTTTCTGCCTCAGCACCTGATTCTTTTCTTTCTTGTACTGCAGGGCGACTTCCGGCGCCGGACCGCTTTTGCCGGTCTCCATCCACAAGCGCATGCGGCTGGCATCGGCGAAGTGGGTGTATTTGCCGAAGGCATCGAGAATCACCACCGACACAGGACGATTGGCCATGCTGGTCAACAGCACCAGGCAGTGGCCGGCCTGGTTGGTGAAGCCGGTCTTGGTCAGCTTGATGTCCCAGTTGGATTTACGCACCAGGTGGTCAGTGTTGCTGAAGCCGAGGATGTAATTCGGCTTGCGGAAGGTCACGGTTTTCTCCGGCGTGGTGCTCAGCTCGCGCAGCATCGGGTAGTTGCGTGCGGCGAGGGCCAGCTTGGTCAGATCCCGCGCGGTGGAAACGTTGTAGACCGACAGGCCGGTGGGCTCCATGTACACGGTGTGGTTCATGCCGAGCGCCTTGGCCTTGGCATTCATCGCCCGGATGAAGGCCGGGTAGCCGCCCGGGTAGCTGTGGGCCAGGCTCGCCGCGGCGCGGTTTTCCGACGACATCAGGGTGATCAGCATCATGTCGTGGCGGTTCAGCTCACTGCCCAGCTTGACCCGGGAGAACACGCCTTTCATTTCGGCGGTCTGGGAGATGTCGACCTTGATCATCTCGTCCATGGGCAGCTTGGCGTCGAGGGTGACCATCGCGGTCATCAGCTTGGTCACCGAGGCGATCGGCACGACGATGTCGGGGTTGCTCGCGTACAGCACCTGACCCGTCTGCAGGTCGGTAATCATGGCGCTGCCGGAAGCCAGATGCAGATTGGCCGGATCGCGATTGAAGGTCGGTGATTCTTTGGCCAGTGTGACGGTGGAAAGTGCGCAGCCTGTAAGTGCAAATAATAGGCCGATGACGGTTGGGCGGATTTTCAAGAGCAACGCTCACTTAATGATGGAAATAGCGTGGAACGTCGGACTTTCTTCAAGGACGACAACACGTTCGGCGCATTTTAGGAGCAAGTTTCTGAAGTTGTCGATGGGCTGGCGCGGGGTTTCGCTAATAAACCGCTGTTGTATAGCTCAGGTTCAGGTGGCGGATCCAAAAAGCCTGTATTTAAAAGGGTCGGATTGCTGTTTATGGCGCGCCTGACGGTCATGGCCGTGCATCAAAACCGGATTGGCTCGCAAAAAAAAGCCCGCGTCATTAAAGAGGCGGGCTAAAGGGGTGTGCGGAGCAACGCACGATTCGCAGGGATAAGGGAACAGGGCTTCAGCTGTTGAGCGGGGGGTGTTCAAGCTGCTGCGACAGCGCTTGCGCGGCCGGCAGTGAAGGCAAAGGGCCGCTGACGGGTTCGCCATCGTGCATCAAGTACCAGCACGCCAGCAGACCGCGCTCACGAAGCTGGGCGGGTACTGCGCTGCCGACAACCGACATGATTTGTACCTTGGTCATAGGGGCCTCCATCAATCTATGGCGCCACTGTACGGCGCGACAGGTTGATCCAGAAATCAACGCGCTCGATAGTCGTCATTGATGAGCGGGTAGGGGCGGTGATGGAACGGGTCTCTAAACCGCACTTGCGTCCGGTATAAAACGCCCGGACACAAAAACCCCGCCGGAGGGGCGGGGTCAGTGTTACGTGAGGCTGGAGCTGATAACGCCACAGCCCTCAGGCCAGGAGCAAACCGCTGTTACCAGCGACCGCCACCGTGGTAGTAGCCCGGTGGTGGGCCGTAATAACGCGGCGGGCCGTAGTAACGCGGGGCGTAGACGACCGGGCGTTCAACGACATAAGCCGGCTGGTAGTAAACCGGCGGCGGTGGCGGTGGCGCGTAATAAACCGGCGCCGGGGCCGAGTAGTACACAGGAGCGGGCGACGCATAAACCGGACCGGACGCCACTGCCGCGCCGACGACACCGCCGACGACCGCGCCGATCACGGCTGCTCCACCCCAGCCCGGGCCGCCGCCATGGGCTTCAGCCTGGCCTGCCAGGGCGAGGGCGCCTAACAACAGGGCAACTTTGGGGATCTGACGAATCATGACTGTTCCTCGGTGTTCAGTCCCGTTGTCGCGAGCCTGCGTTACGCTCAGGCACTGCC
Source organism: Pseudomonas sp. W5-36 (assembly GCF_046540455.1). Classification (NCBI taxonomy): domain Bacteria; kingdom Pseudomonadati; phylum Pseudomonadota; class Gammaproteobacteria; order Pseudomonadales; family Pseudomonadaceae; genus Pseudomonas; species Pseudomonas sp. W5-36. Next base: position 52,182 of record NZ_JAXCIQ010000005.1, read on the forward strand.
ACGGGATAACTTCTCAGACAACGGTTCAGGAAATATCTGCGAGGCCGTTGCGTAAATTTTGTGTAAGGTATTCGACAACTTTAATAACAACAGCTGTGCCCATTCCGGCGAAGCGTTGCGATTCTACGCCTTTCCCCAGGCGTCTTCTAATACCACTCGGGAGATTTCATGTTGGTCACTGCCAGTAAGGAAACGCGGTTGTGCATGTCACTGGCCGGACGTCCGGGCAACTTCGGCGTGCGCTTCCATAACCACCTCTATCAACAGTTGGGCTTGAACTTCTATTACAAGGCTTTCTCGCCGACCGACCTGTCCGCCGCCATCGCCGGCATGCGTTCATTGGGCATTCGCGGGTGCGGCGTGTCGATGCCTTTCAAAGAAGCGTCTCTTGAGCTGGTCGATGAACTGGACGCGTCCGCCGCCGCCATTCAATCCATCAACACCATCGTTAATACCGATGGCCATTTGAAAGCGTACAACACCGATTACATTGCCATCGCCCAACTGGTGGACACCCATGAAGTGCCGCGCACGCGATTTGCGCTGCGTGGCAGTGGCGGCATGGCCAAGGCCGTCGCCTGCGCCCTGCGCGACGCCGGTTTCACCGACGGGCTGATCGTGGCGCGCAACGAGCAGGCGGGCAGGGCGCTCGCGCAGACGTGCGGCTTTGCGTGGCAAGCCGAACTGGGCAGTGAACGCCCGCCGCTGCTGGTGAACGTCACCCCGCTGGGTATGGCCGGTGATCAGGCCGAGGCGCTGGCTTTTGAGGTGTCCGCCCTCGAACACGCCGACACAGCGTTTGATGTCGTCGCCACGCCGGCGCGCACGCCGTTCATCGTCGAGGCCGAGCGGCTCGGCAAACGCCTGATCACCGGCGACCAGGTCGCGGCAATCCAGGCCCTGGAGCAGTTCATTCTTTACACCGGTGTGACGCCAACCCAGGAGCAGTATCACGCAGCGGCGGCGTTCGCGCGGGGCTAGCGCGCTTACCCCTCCAGCAACGCCAGCCGTTCTTCCAGGGCGGCGATGCGGGCTTCCAGGGCTTCGACGCGCTCGGCCAGCGCCGAACTGCCCGGGCTGGCTGAACTGCTGCGCTCGGTCGGGTGTGCCCGGGCGGCGAGGATTGTCTCCCTGTCAGCCGGATCGCCCAGTGCGTGCAGGTAGCGGTCTTCGCGCTGGCCTGCCTGTTTCGGGATCAATACCGCCAGCCCACGGCCTATGAGCCGGTCAAGCTGATGCACCACCGCGTCGGCGTCTTCGAAGTCGTGCATGCGGTTGCTGCGGGTCAGCAGCTCGTTGACGGTTTGCGGGCCACGCAGCAACAGCAGGCCGGTGAGGATGAGTTGCGCCGGCACCAGCTCCAGCGTCTTGTCGACGCGCTGTTCCCAGCGGTCCGCCCGGCTGCCCATGACCAGGCGCGTCAGTTGCAGGCTTTCCAGCGCGCGCAGGCTTTGGCCGACCTGGCCGGGCGTCAGGTTCATCACCGGCTCGCGACTGGTCTTCTGGTTACAGGCCAGCACCAGGGCGTTGAGGGTCAGGGGGTAAGTCTCGGGATGGCTGGCCTGCTTCTCGATCAGACAGCCCAGAATGCGCACTTCGGTGCTGCTCAACTGCAGCGCATCCGAGGCTTCAACGGTGTTTTCGGAATCCAGCTCGTCAGACATGACCCATTCCCCAAGCGTTGAAAAGGCTATGAGGGTAGGGGCTGGATGAGGTAAAAGACAAGCCGCGTTCGCGTCCGCCTCCGTGCGACTCATTTCCCAGGAACTGCCATGACCCTTTCTCTTTACGCCGCTTCGATTCCTGTCTTCAAGCAAATGCTCACCGCCCTCGGCGCCGTGCTGGCCAAAGGCGAAGCCCACGCCACTGCAAAAAACATTCAGCCCGATGCCCTGCTGCAGGCGCGTCTGTTCCCTGACATGTTCCCACTGGTGCGTCAGGTGCAAATCGCCGTTGATTTCGCCAAAGGCGCCGGCGCACGACTGGCAGGCCTTGAGCCGCCGAAGTACGAAGACACCGAAACCACCTTTGCCGACCTGCAAGCGCTGCTGACCAAAGTGCTGGCGTTCCTCGACACGATCAAGGCCGAACAGGTCGATGGCAACGAAGCGCGCGAAATCGTGCTGCGCCCGGGCACCGAAAAAGAAAAGCGTCTGGACACCCAGACCTACCTGCTGCATTACTCGCTGCCGCAGTTCTTCTTCCACGTCACCACCGCTTATGACCTGCTGCGCCACAACGGCGTGGAAGTCGGCAAGCGCGACTACATGGGCGCTTACTGATCGGTCAGACTGCCTGACGCGATCACGGCCTGATTGCATCGCTGCCCGGCGCTAACCGGGCAGCGATACGTGTTTCGTCCGGCGTCTGCCAGCCAGACGCACGGCTCTGATACCCTCCGCATCCTGATTCACGCCACATCCGATCGACCGCTCCGCAAGGACTGGTCGTTTTGTCGTTCTGGAGATTTCATGTTCTTCCCCATCTACCTGCTGTCGGCCGCCGGCTTTACCGTGCTGACCACAGAGTTCGTCATCGTCGGTCTGCTGCCCGCGATCGCCCGTGACCTGGCCGTCACCATCCCCCAGGCCGGCTTGCTGGTCACGCTGTTCGCCTTTACGGTGGCCTGCTTCGGGCCGTTCCTGACCGCGTATTTCTCGCGCTTCGAGCGCAAGCGCCTGTTCATTTCGGTGCTGATCATGTTTGGCGTCTCAAACGTTGTTGCAGCGCTGGCCCCCAACATCTGGGTGATGGCCGCCGCGCGGCTGATCCCGGCCCTCGGGCTGCCGGTGTTCTGGGCCCTGGCCAGCGAAACCGCCGTGGACATCGTCGGACCGAAGCATGCCGGCCGCGCGATTGCCAAGATCGGCTTCGGCATCGTCTGCGCCACGGTGTTCGGCATCCCCGTCGGCACCTTGATCTCGGACGCCATCGGCTGGCGCAGCGCCTTCGCCGTCCTCGCGGTGATGGCGTTCGCCAAGGCGTTGCTGCTGTTCATTTACCTGCCCCGCAGCGTGCATAAGGATCAGGCCTCCTTCCGCAGCCAGTTCCGGATTCTGCGCAGTCCTTTGATGCAAGGCCACGTGCTGCTGTCGGTGCTGGTTTTCAGCGGCATGTTCACCGCGTACACCTACCTGGCGGACATGCTGGAGCGACTCGCCGGGTTCAACGGCACCGTGGTCGGCTGGTGCCTGATGGGCTTCGGCGCGGTGGGCTTGCTGGGTAATTCCCTGGGCGGGCGCCTGGTGGACCGCCATCCGCTGATCGCCAGCCTGACCTTCTGCACCTTCATGATCGGCGGCATGGTCATGGTGGTGCCGAGCATGCATTCGCTGCCTGCGCTGGCCCTGGCGCTGGCCGTGTGGGGCGCGACCCAGGCGGCGCTGTTTCTGGTCAGCCATGTGCGGCTGATGAAAGCCGCCCCACAGGCCCCGGCCTTCGCCGCCTCGTTGAACATCGCGGGGGCCAACCTGGGCATCGGCATTGGCGCGATCATCGGCGGACGGGTGATCGATCACCTGGGCCTTGGCAGCCTGGGCTTCGCGGCGGCCGGCATCATCCTGCTGTCGATTCTGCTGGCCTTGCTGCTGATGACAGTCCGCCCAACCCCGGCGACCTGCGACGCCTAGTCCGGGAACAACTGGCGGCGTGCGCCTTCAGTGATCGCCACAATGCCGGGATGCTTGACCTTGCGCTCCACCGAGATCGCGTAGAACGACTCGGTCACGGCGTCGGTGTGACCGATCAGCTCGACGTCATATTGCTCGATCACCTCATCGGCGATCACGCTCGGCGCAATGAAAATCCCGCTGCCGGACTTGCCGAAGGCCTTCATCAGGGCGCTGTCGTCGAACTCGCCGACGATCTTCGGCTGGATATTCTGCTCGGCGAACCAGCGCATCAGGCGGCTGCGCACCACCGTCTGCTGGCCCGGAACCAGCAGCGGCGCGCCTTGCATGCCGTGGGGGAAGTGCTTGCCGTACAGGGCGGCGAGGGCGCGGGTGGCGAAAAAACTCACGCCGCATTCGCCGAGCTTCTGGCTATAGCCTTTAATGTCCAGATGAGAAGGCATGGGGCTGTCGGAAATGACCAGGTCCAGGCGCTGAATCGCGAGGTCCGCCAGCAGGCGTTCGAGCTGGTCTTCCCGGCAACTGATGCGCACGAGTTCGTTGAGCGCCATGCTCGGCGCGATGAGACGATAGACGATGGACTTGGGCACGACATCGGCGACGCCGACGCGAAAGAGGATTTGCTGCTCGTCGGGCTGGGCGCTCAGAACGGCTTCGAGTTCCCCACCCAGCTGGAACATCTGTTCGGCATAGGGCAGGGCAACGCGACCGGTTTCGGTCAGCTCCAGTTGACGGCCCACGCGCTTGAAAAGCTCGACGCCGTAGGTCTGCTCCAGCAGGCTGATTTGCCCGCTGATGGTCTGGGGCGTGAGGTTCAATTGCTCGCAGGCGCGGACAATACTGCCGGTCTTGGCCACGACCCAGAAGTAGTGCAGCTGTCGGTAATTGAGCATGGGCACTGTCACTTCGGAAAAACCGAAGTATACGCCTGAAAAATACGAATTTTGCTGAAGTGTTTCCGTCCCTAGAATGCTGCCCTATCCCCTGAACTGATCCTGGACACTCGCTATATGGAATATCTTCTGGAACTGGCTGCAAGCCCAACGGCATGGATCGCTCTGGCGACACTGGTCGTCATGGAAATCGTGCTCGGTATCGACAACCTCATTTTTATCTCTATTCTCACCAACAAGCTGCCGGTTCATCAGCGTACCAAGGCGCGCCGGATCGGTATCAGCATGGCGTTAATCCTGCGTCTGGGCCTGCTGACCACCGTGGCCTGGATTGTCCAGCTGACCGCGCCAGTGGTCGAAGTGTTCGGGCAGACCTTCTCCTGGAAGGACATGATCCTCATCGCCGGTGGCCTCTTCCTGGTCTGGAAGGCAACCACCGAGATCCACCACAGCGTCGACATAAAGAGCGAAGCCGAAAAAGCCGCTTCCAGCGCCGTCACGCTGGGCATGGCTGCCGCGATCGGTCAGATCCTGATGCTTGACCTGGTGTTTTCCATCGACAGTATCGTCACCGCCGTTGGCATGACCGAGCACTTGCCGATCATGGTGATCGCCGTGATCGCCGCCGTGGTTGTGATGCTGGTGGCGTCGGAGCCCCTCGCCAAGTTCATCAACGACAACCCGACCGTGGTCATGCTGGCGCTGGGCTTCCTGATCATGATCGGCATGACTCTGATCGCCGAAGGCTTCGGCGCCCACGTTCCGAAAGGCTACGTGTACACCGCGATGGCGTTCTCGGCCCTGATTGAAGTGCTGAACATGCTGGTTCGTCGGTCCCGCCAGCGTCGCCTGGACGCCGAAGCCCAAGCTCAGAAGGTCTGACGCCTGGACGGCTCCGCCTGGCTATCGAGGGCGGGGCCGTAAAAAAGTAGGCCAATAAAAACGGTCGGGAATGGGATGCCATTACCGACCGTTTTCGTCTGTCCTTTCCGCGTTCACGTCGTCACATCGTCAGTGCGCTGTGACAGGACGGATTTTGCGTTGTGCACGCTCTACGGATTTCGCGGCTTCGGTTTCCCGATAATGCGGATGATGGCGACGCGAGATGCGCATCACCCCCCACAACATGGCAGCCGCAACGGCCAGCCAGGCAGCGATCAACATCACAATGGTCATTCCGAGGCTCATGGCTTCCTCCGGCTCTTCTCTTCGTCTCTTAGTTACCGACAGTCTAGTCTCGCTGTTGTTGCCAAAAATTGACCGGTGGTAGGAATTGCATGACCGATTCGTTCTATCCACTCGCGTTGACAGCGCTTCGGGCTATACCACAATCGGTGGCGGCTCTATCATCCGCGTTCCGGCCGGATCTCGGGATCCGTTGCCATCAGTCAAGTGAGTGAAGAACGTGCGGGCATTGACGCGATTGGATAGCGTTGCAAGTCGACGCAAATGGCTGGCGCTTGCCGCCGTGCTGGTCTTGGCAGGCTGCTCGAACGCCCACAACTGGAAGCCCGGCTACCCGCCGATGTACAAGACATTGCCCGACCGGGTGGAGATCAACGCGGTGCCGTCGTTCCGGGGCAAGGATTACCAGAGCGGACCGTTCGCGCTGGCCAGCATGCTGACCGTGCATGGCGTCCAGACCACGCCGGGCCTGCTGGAAAAGCCGCTGCAGCTGCCGGGCGCCGAAGACAAGCTCGACCGCAGCATGCTCAATCTGGCCCGCGAATACGGCTTTGTGGTGTATCCCGTCGACCATGGTCTCCCGGACCTGCTGGCCCAGGTGTCGGCGGGGTATCCAGTCATGGTGCGGTTTTCGGACGGCTCCCTGTTGTGGAAAGAGCAGCGCTACGGGGTGCTGGTCGGGTTCGATCAGAACAAGCGCACGGTGCTGATCTATACCGGGCCGGGGCGCGTGACGACGAGCTTCGATTCGTTTACCTCGGACTGGAACGACGCCGGCAACTGGGCCGTGCTGATCCAGAGCCCGCGTCAGGTGCCAGTGCCGGTCGACCGTGACCGCTGGCTGAAAGCCGCCAATGATCTGGCCCAGGCCGGGCAAGAACAGGCGGCGGGCGAGGCGGTCAAGGCGCTGAACAATCCGGCGGCCCGTTAACGGTTGGCCGTTCATCACCTCTGATTCAGAACCCCAGCTTGTCCCGCAGGCTGTAATACCAGGCACCCAATGCCGTCAGCGGCGTGCGCAAGAGTTGCCCGCCCGGGAACGGGTAGTGGGGCAGGCCGGCGAAGGCGTCGAATCGTTCCGCCTGTCCGCGCAGGGCTTCGGCCAGCACTTTGCCGGCCAGATGGGTGTAGGTCACGCCGTGGCCGCTGCATCCCTGGGAGTAATAGATGTTGTCCCCCAGCCGGCCCACCTGGGGCAACCGCGATAAGGTCAGCAGGAAGTTTCCGGTCCAGGCGTAATCGATCTTCACGTCCTTCAGTTGCGGAAACGCCTTGAGCATCTTCGGCCGGATGATGGCTTCGATGTTCGACGGATCGCGCGCGCCGTACACCACGCCGCCGCCGAAGATCAGACGCTTGTCGCCAGACAGCCGGTAGTAATCGAGCAGGTAGTTGCAGTCCTCGACGCAGTAGTCCTGGGGCAGCAACGTGCTTGCCAGTTCCTCGCTCAGCGGCTCGGTGGTGATGACCTGTGTGCCGCAGGGCATCGACTTGGCCGCCAGTTCCGGGACCAGATTGCCCAGATAGGCATTGCCCGCGACGATGACGAACTTCGCCCGAACCTTGCCCTTGGCGGTGTGCACCACCGGGCTGGCGCCGCGATCGATGCGCGTTGCCGCCGACTGTTCGTAAATGACCCCGCCCAGTGACTCGACCGCCGCCGCTTCGCCCAGCGCCAGGTTCAGCGGGTGGATGTGACCGCCGCTCAGGTCGAGCATGCCGCCGATGTACTGGTCGCACGCCACCACTTCACGGATGCGGCGCTGGTCCATCAGCTCCAGCTGCGTATGGCCGTAGCGTTCCCAGAGGCGTTTTTGTGATTCCAGATGGCCCATCTGCTTGGGCGTGATCGCCGCGAAGACACCGCCGTCTTTGAGGTCGCACTGGATCTGGTATTTGGCGATGCGGTCGCGGATGATCTGCGCGCCCTCGAAGGCCATATGGCCGAGCAGTTGCGCTTCCTTCGGTCCGACAGACTTTTCGATGGTGTCGATATCGCGGCTGTAACTGTTGACGATTTGCCCGCCATTACGCCCCGAGGCGCCGAAGCCGACCTTGGCGGCTTCCAGCACAGTGACGTTGAAGCCGTGTTCCAGGAGAAATAGCGCGCTCGAAAGGCCGGTGTAGCCTGCGCCGATGATGACCACGTCGGTTTCGACGTCCCCTTGCAGCCGTGGCCGCACCGGAACGGGGTTGGCGGAAGCGGCGTAGTAGGAATGTGGGTATGGCGTGTTCGTCATCCTGTAACCCCTGTTTTATATTTTTTACGAATGGGCGGATCGTACCTGAGATGAAATTGGGCGGCCAGCCACCGCCGCAGCTTTGCGGTGTCGACGAGACGCTGGCAAGGCAGCGGCCATCGAGGCACAGGCGCATCTACTCAGACCGATTCGAGAGTGCCGGCGCAAATAGCTTGGACATTCATGGGCTTAGGGCTGAATCGAAGTTGACAGCGATGCGGATCTCGGTAGAATGCCGCCCCACAGCAGGCACGTAGCTCAGTTGGTTAGAGCACCACCTTGACATGGTGGGGGTCGTTGGTTCGAGTCCAATCGCGCCTACCAAACAAATCCGCTCTGCTGGGCGGTGACAAAAAAGGGTGGCCCGAGAGGGTCACCCTTTTTTTTGCTCGAATCCGAATGACGTCAGGCGTGCGGTCCTTTATGGCTGACCGGTCACTCGCCCTTGGCGCGGGTAATGCGGCCCGCCCTGATCTCGTCCACATAGGCGCGCAGCCGGTCAGCATCCTTGTACTGCTGATTCATCAAGTGCAGCACGGCGACTACGTCCACATCGTTGACACGTTCGGCCAACCGGCTGATTTCGCCAGCGGTGCTTTCCAGATTGGCCGCGATGCCGCTCAGGTCACGCTTGAGTTCCAGCGCTGATTTTTTCATGCCCACGGTGCCGCTCTCCACTGTTGATTACCGCCGGGCCCGCGCCTCTGATTCAGGCGCGGCGGCGACGCACTATATCAAAGCACGATGGCCTTCCACGACCACCAGGCACGAAAAGGGCGCTGTTCAAGCGCCCTTGGATGCCTCGTGTCACGGCTCATGCGTGGGTGATGCTTCAGCCGCCCGCGCCGCCCGCGCTCGACGAACCCGAGCCCTTGCTGCCGCCGCCCGTCGTGGTATCGCCACCGGGCAAATCCGCATCGTCTTTGTTGCCGGTGCCATTGCTCATTGACGTGCCGCCACCAATGCTGATGCCCTTCTTGTTTTGCGCGTCCACATCAGCACCTTGGCGAGCCGGGTCGCTGCCTTGTACGCGCGGATCGATGCCCGTCTGCGAAGGCGGCGGACCCATGTCCGGCGATGTCGCGCCAGCCAGCGCAGCTAGGGAGGTGCAGGACAGCGCGCAGCCCAGCGTGAATGCAGCAAGTGATCTGTTCATCAGGTGATCTCCGTGTCTTGGTTCCTTGTCCCCATTCGGCATCTGAACCTTGTCCGAAGTGCCATCACGGCGACAAGCGGCATGTTGGTGGGGGCGTCATTGGCGGGATACCGCTCATTCGATCTAGCCGGGTGGCGAAGATCAGCCTGTGTGTCAGGGGATTGACCGCCGGGTCTGGCTGATCGACAGGGGCCGTGTCAGGTCAATCCGTCCGTGTCGATGTGCCGGGGAAATAATTTGCATATTCATAGGCTTACTGGGCGAAAAAGACGTTGACAGCTATTTGAATATCCGTAGAATGCCGACCCACAGCAGGCACGTAGCTCAGTTGGTTAGAGCACCACCTTGACATGGTGGGGGTCGTTGGTTCGAGTCCAATCGCGCCTACCAAACAAATCCGCTCTGCTGGGCGGTAACAAAAAAGGGCGAATCGAAAGATTCGCCCTTTTTTATTGCCTGAAACTTTTAAGTCATGCCAGCCTTGCCTGAATCAGCCATAGCCCCTATGGCCGGACGCTTCAGCCCGATTTGACGCTTACCTACCATGCCGAGCCGCGAAAAAATCCGTTTTTTTTCCCGCTACCGTCTGGACCTTTTCCCATGATGCGCGATCATCAGTGCATGGAAATCCAGAGGAGGTGTGTATGTTTAGCCGGTCGTTGACCCTTGCCGTTTTGTTCGCCCTGTCGAGCCCCTTGCTGGCTGCCGACGGTGATGGCCCACTGTCTCAGGAGCGCGGCAAGAACCGTCCATTGATCGTCATCGCATCGAGTTCGGTGGACCCGACGCTGGTGAGTCTGAAAAAAAGTCTGGATGAGAGCGCCAACAAGGAGGGTTTCGCCAAGCGTGACATGGTCCTTTACACCATCATTAACATGGTCGGTCAGCGTGGCGGCAAGGACCTCGATGCCCAGACCACCATGGCGCTGGTTCGCGAGCTCAAGCTTGGCGCTCAGACAGACAAGCAAGCTCAGGTGATCCTGGTGGGCAAGGACGGTGAGAAGAAAATGATCCACAACGGCCCCATCGATCCCAAGGAGATTTTCAGCACCATCGACCAGATGCCGATGGCTGAGAAAGAGGCGGCCGCCGCTGCGGCTCCTGCGCCGGTCGCCGAGCCGAAGGCCGCAACGCCGTCGGGCAAGCCGGCCAAGCCTGGCAAGGCCGCGCCCGCTGCACCGCCTGCCGGGCTGGATGATTAACCGCTCAGACGCCATGCCCATGGGGCTCGCTTGGCGTTGCTGGTAACATCGCTCTTTTTTCACCGAAAGGGACGTTTGATGAGTGGGACTGGCATGAAACATTGGGCGGGCGCTGTGGCACTGATCATGCTGTCTGGCTGCATGAGCTTGAATCAGACGCGCTCGGCAGGGCCGGCGCAGGTTTACACCAGTCAGAAGCCTGCGGTTGCCGTTGCCGAGTGCATCAAGGTCACCTGGGCCAACGTCCAGCTGTTCGGCGATGTAGCGGACGTGTTCATGGCCAAAGGGGATCCTGGCGCGTTCACGGTCTACACCACCGAAGGCGAGTATTTCGCTGATGTGGCGGGCAAGGCGGGCATGACCAACGTCAAGTTCTACGCCAAGCCGGGCGCCAAAGTGGTTGAGCAGCGTGGCGCGGTGCTCGCAACCTGCCTCTGAATCGAGCCTGCATTCACTGACCTGCGCGTGCTGACCGGTTCTATCATGTCCCAGCGTCGCGCAGGCTTTGAGCACCACAGACCATTCACCTTGGCCGCTTTACCTCGGCTTTTCACATCAACTGCTTCACATCGGCCGAGTCACGCCATTTTGCCCGGCAGAAATCGACAGCGCGGTCAGCGTGTTGTCCGCGCCTTTCTGCGCTTGCAGCACCACCTTCACGCCGGGCTTGAGCAAGCTGCGATCGCCGGGCACCAGGTTGACGATCGGCACGTCGTCAGGGATGACGATCTTCTTTTGCCCGCCCTTGTAGTTCACCGTGATGGTGCGTCCGGTGCTGGCGACCAGATCGCCAACCGATCCGTTGGTCATGGTGCTGTCCGGCGTCAGGTCAAAAGCCCGATGGCCATCTCCCGTGCCCGCCATGGCTGGCGGAAACACATGCACCTCGAGCGCCTTTAGCGAACCGTCCGGCAACGGCACCGCCGCGGAGCCGATGTAGCTGCCCGGTTTGATTTCCGACACTTGCGCCAGGGTCACGCCACGAATCTGTGTATCAGGGGTCAACGCAACCTGCAGGTCCTCTCCGCGATTGCTGTGGATTTTCAGCGAATCGCCTTCGATCGCAGTGATGGCGCCGCGCACGCGGGTGGGTTTGCCGTCTTCGGCGTGGGCGGGCAGCGCTGCCGACAGCAGTGCGCCGAGCAATCCGGACAGGAGAAGGGCGTGGCGGAGGGGCTGGGTTCTGGACGTCTTCATTGGCAGCGCGAATCCTGTGATGGGCTGAGCACTGAGCATAGCGGTAGTGCCCGTCCAAGTGCATGACATCGGCGTCAGCAAGCGGGGCCTGGCATCGGCGCATCCGGTGGACCTGCGCAAGCAGATGCTCGGTTTGCCGGAGTTGGCGTAGGGCGGGGGGGCAGGAAGGTTGCGGCCAGGCTGTGCGTCGGTCGTCGAACGACTTCGCACAGCACGGCGCGGGGGATTACTGCTGAAGGGAAATCGACGTGCTCGCGAGTTTCGGCTGGTTGTACAGGCTGACCAGCACTTCATCCAGCACCGAAGACGCACCCCACGGACGGGGGTCGTTCAGGATTGCCACGACGACCCAGGTGTTACCGTTGCTGTCGCGGCTGAATCCGGAGATCGCCCGAACGGTGTTCAATGTGCCGGTCTTGATGTGGGCTTCACCGCGCAGGGCCGTGCGTTTCAGGCGTTTACGCATGGTGCCGTCCATCCCTGCCAGCGGCAGCGAGCTCATGAATTCGGCTTGAAACGGGCTGTTCCACGCTGCCTGGAGCATCTGCGCCATTTCCCGCGCGCTGACCCGTTCGGCGCGGGACAGGCCTGAACCGTTCTCCATCACCAGGTGCGTTGCGATGATGCCTTTCTTGGCCAGCCACTGGCGCACCACACGCTGCGCGGCCTTGGCATCGTCACCGTCGGCTTCGTTGCGGAACTCAGCGCCCAGACTGAGGAACAGCTGCTGGGCCATGGTGTTGTTACTGAATTTGTTGATGTCGCGGATGATCTCCGCCAGATCCGGCGAGAACGCCCTGGCCAGCAGCTTGGCGCTGCCGGGCGTCACGTCCAGACGGTCCTTGCCGAGAATGGTCCCGCCCAGTTCCTGCCAGATGGCACGCACGGCGCCCGCGGTATAGGTCGGGTGGTCGAGCAGCGACAGATACGTCTGGGAATTGCAGCCGTCGCCCAATTGGCCGGATACCGTTACGGTGATCCCGCCATCGGCTTCCGGTACCGGGTTGTACAGCACGTCGCCAGTGCATTTGCTGGAGGACAGCGCCTTGACCTGATTGTTGATGTGGATGGCGGCGATGGGCGGCTCCACCGAGACCAGAATCTTGCCACCGTCGTTGCGGGTGACGAAACGCAAGGCCTTGAGGTTGACCATCAAGGAGTCGGGACGCACCAGGAACGGCTTGTTCTTGTCGTTGCCATCGTCGTCGAACACTGGCAGCTGCGGTTGCACGAAATGGCTGCGATCCAGGACCAGATCACCGGTCACTTGCTGCACGCCGTTGGCCCGCAAATCGCGCATCAGCAGCCACAGGCGTTCCATGTTCAGCTTGGGATCTCCGCCGCCCTTGAGGTACAGGTTGCCGCGCAGAACGCCATTGCTGAGGATGCCGTCGGTGTAGAACTCGGTTTTCCACTGATGGGTCGGGCCGAGCATTTCCAGCGCGGCGTAAGTCGTCACCAGCTTCATGGTCGAGGCCGGATTGACCGACACATCGGCGTTGAAAACAGTCGGGGTGCCGGGTCCGCTGACCGGTAGCATCACCAGCGACAGCGCATCGTTCTGCAGCTTGCTGGCTTTGAGTGCTTCTTGGACCTTGGGAGGCAGGGCGGTGTTGATGGGAGCGGCGGCGATGGAGAATGAGAGGGGCAAAAGCAGGGTGGCGATAAACAGCGGACGCAAAGACTTGATCATTCAATAAACCCTACTGCAGCAAACACGGAGATGAAGAGGGGGTGAATTCCCTAGCACGGTGAACGAACCGCCAGAAAATGCCCGATAGCAGGGCGTGACACTGGCGTTTCGGTAAAGCGGCATTATGCCCCAAGCTTTCGTGACTTGCGCCGGGGTACAGCCGTCAAACCGCGCTATTTTTTGCGCTTGCCCATTTAAAGTCACGTTAAACCGTGAATTTCTCTGCCTGTGTCTGGCTGGGCTTTGCACCTGGCAGTGCGATGAGTGATAGCTGGACACGTTTTCTGGCGAGTGAATGCTTGAATCCCGGACACAAAAAAGCCATCCCGGGGGATGGCTTTTTCCGTATCAGCTCGGCGGGAAGGCCCGCCCGCTAATCAGACAGCCGCGTTGATCGGCTTTTCCGGGTACCAGGCGTCCTGCAGAGGGCTGACTTCAACTTCAGTCAGCTCGCTGCGGCCTTTGAGCCAGGCTTCGACAGCGGCGCGCTGTTCTTCGCTGACCGAACCACGGTTGGCCAGGCAGACCAGGCCAAAGTCGTCGCCGCCGACATAGTCCAGACCGTTAGCGTCCATGGCTTCTGTCAGGAAAGCGTCGAGGAAAGCATCAATGGCCTCGTCATCCAGGTCCTCTTTGAAGCCCAGCTTCAGTTCGAAGCCCAATTCCTGGAACTCGTCGACACAGAGTTTTTTGCGCAGACGACGGGAGCGGTTAGTGGCCATGAAGCGTTCCTCTTAAGTAATTTCGGGGCGCAGTCTATCAGCTTCGTCCTGATGGCGCCTGCTTGATGCTGATCAGGGATTTTCGGATTTCTGACCGTGGGGTTGGGGAGGGGCTGGCGCTGAGAGCTTCGGGATGACTCTTAGCCATAATGCGCAAAAAGTTGCGCACTCGTTTGTTGGAAGTGGGGTGATTGATGGGTTGGAGGCCACGTCGTTCGTGGTGTGCAGACGAGTGCGCAAGAAGTTGCACAGGGGTGCGCAACTTCTTGCGCACTTGTTCTTTGTTTTCGGGTTGAGCGTTCGCTTAAACCTGCCGTTGTTTCTCTTAAGCTGTTGATTTTGTTTGGCTAATTGATAGCTGGCATAGCCCTTGATATCTCCGTCGCCCCCGGATTGGCATTCACGCTTTTTCGGATGGTTTTTGAGCACGGAGAGCATCCTTGGCGACCCCCTTAAATCTGCCTGTTGGTGGTGAGAAACGCGAACCTGAAGTGGCGGTTGTGCCGCTTGATCAGATCCAGCTTGAGGACGTCGGGGCCGGCGCGGCCAATGTCGATGCCTGGCTGCAGGACATCAGCGGCGGGGTTGTTTCGCTTGGGCGGATCAAGAGCGCTGCCGGTTTTCTACCGGTGGTGGGCAACATCATGGCGCTGGTTGATGCGCTGAATGACATCGTTCGGCTGGCGACGAGTGAGACGCGCGATCCGCTGGATTGGGTGAGTCTGGGCATCAATCTGATTGGCGTCTTGCCGACGCCGCCGACCATGGCGGCAGCGCGAATGAGCCTGCGGCCGACGCTGTTTCTGGTGCGTCAGGAGATGCGTCAGGCGGGCAAGTTGGTGCTTGGGGAATCGCTGATTGAGGTGCTGATTGGGCATCTCAATGCGGACATCGTTGGCACGCTTGATGACTTCGTGACCCAGGCGCAGGGCAAGCTTCCCGGGGTTCTCGACGCTGCGGGGAAACTGGGCGAAGGCGTGTTTAACGAGATCGCCAAGGGCCTGGAGAGCGTGATCAACGGCGATCTCGATGCCGAGGGCAATCTGCTTGAGGCGGTGGAGCTGATCAGCGAGGGGCGCCAGCAGTGGGACTACGATCCCAAAGGCGCGATTTCCAATATCTTCATCGCGGTTGCCGACGTTTACATCGCTGCCGGCCAACACATCGTCAACGGCACCGTCGAGCATCTTGTGCCTGAGGTGCTGAAAGACCCGGTACGCAGGCAGGCCAAAGCGCTGCGTGCCATGGGCTCGGAGCTTCGGACCCAGATTAATGGTCTGGCGGATCCTGGGGTCCAGAACTCGATTGGGGCGTTGCTGCAGACTTTGGCGGGTGCAGTGGTCTCCTGGCGGGCGCGCAACGGGCATGGGCAGTCTTTCAACATAAAGCCGGGGATGGTTAATCAGGCCAAGCGCCGGGCCGGCGAAGGCAAGCTCGAAGTTGTTCAGCACGAGAGGCCTGCCAAGGGTCGGCCCAACGAACAGAAGAATTGCGCCTGTGCGTCGACGATCAAGAGCATCAGCTTTGCGATGGGTTCGGAGTCGGTCAGTCATACCGATTTCAGCCTGCCAGGGCCGTTTCCGATTGAGTGGACGCGGACTTATTGTTCGAGTCTGGATGCCTACGATGAGGATGTTATCGGCGCACGGTGGATTACGCCGTTTACTACACGCTTCGATCTCGTCGGTGATGGTTTGGTGTTTCATGACTCCGATGGGCGTAGCCATGAATTTCCTCTTCCCAAGCTAAAACTTTTTCACTTCAACGCCATTGAAAACCTGACCGTCGTTCGCCTCAGCAAGGACCGGTTAGTGCTGATGCGTGGCCTGGAACACAGGGAAACCTATGTTCGACGGGGTGGTCGTTTTGTTCTGATCAACAAGGTTTTGCCCAACGACGCTGGGGTGATGCTGCATTACGAGCATCCGCACGGCGGGGGGGTGGTGCTCTCCGAGTTGGTGACTTACTCGGAGAAAGATGTAAACAAAGTCCATCTGCGCCTGGGTACGTTGATTGATGATCAGGGGCGGTTGACGGGTGTTTGGGAAATTCGTGGCGGGGACGTTAAACGTCAACTGTGCGCGTATCAGTACGATGATTCTGGCGATCTTGTTCTGGCTCAGGACGAGAACGGCGGTACATGGAGTTATCAGTATCAAGATCACCTGATCACGCGCTACACCGACCGTACGAATCGCGGTTTGAACCTGCAGTGGCAAGGCACCGGTCCCGACGCCAAGGCCGCGCGCGAGTGGGCGGACGACGGCAGCTTTGATACGCGATTGGCGTGGGATGAAAACATTCGTCTCACCTATGTCACTGATGCACTCGGTCACGAAACCCGGCACTACTACGACAGCCTCGGTTACACGTACCGCATCTGCCATGCTGACGGCCGTTCTGAGTGGTTCTTCCGTGATGCTGCCAAGAACATCATCCGCCATGTCCACACCGACGGCAGCACGGATCGCTATCGCTACGACAAGCTAAGCAACCTGACCGAACACACCCGCGCTGACCACAGCGTCATCAATTACGCCTACGACGACAAAAGCCACCTGATCAAGATCAGCGATGGCGAGGGCGGGCTGTGGAAACGGGACTATGACCTTCGGGGCAATTTGATCGAAGCGATTGATCCGCTAGAGAACGTTACCGAATACGCCTACAACTCGTTCGGGCTTCCAACGGCGATCAAGGATGCCTACGGGAATACCAAATCGTTGGCTTACAACGACGCGGGTCAGCTGGTTAAGTACGCCGACTGCTCGGGCAAGGTCAGTGATTGGGAGTACGACGAACGCGGCCAAATGATCCGCTTTACCGATCCGGCCGGGCACAGCACGACCTACGAGTACAAGTTAGGTCAGTTAGTGCTGATCAAGCATCCGGACAAAACCGAAGAACGTTTTAGCCGCGATGCCGAAGGTCGTTTGCTGGCTTATTCGGATGGCCTCGAACGCTGTACCACCTGGCGCTATAACGCTGCCGGCTTTATCGCTGAACGCGTCGATGCCGCCGACCAAACCCTGCGCTACCGCTGGGACAAGCTCGGCCGTCTCGTTGCGCTGGAAAACGAAAACGAACGCCGCGCCCACTTTCACTACGACCCGGTCGGCAGGCTGTTGGAAGAACGCGGCTTCGACAATCGCTGCACTCGCTATCAGTACGATTCGGAAACAGGACGGCTTGCTCAAACGGTTAACGGCCAACGCACTATCGCACTGACCTTCGACCCGATGGGCCGCTTGACCGAGCGCCGCGCCACCCTCGGCGAACAGTTCCAGAGCGAAACCTTTGCCTACGACGGCAATGGCCATCTGGTCATGGCGACCAACGCCGTCAGCAAGCTGCAATGGTTTCATGACCCGGCCGGCAATCTGCTGCGCGAACATCAGCATTACTCGAATCTGGATAAACCCCTGGCTGCGGTCTGGCAGCACGAGTACGACGCCCTCAACAACCGCGTTGCCACCATTCGCCCGGACGGCCACCGCGTCAGTTGGCTGACCTACGGCAGCGGTCATCTGCTCGGTCTGAAGCTCGACGAGCACGAGCTGCTGAGCTACGAGCGCGATGATCTTCACCGCGAAGTCGCCCGTTATCAGGGCAACCAACTCCTGCAAACCCAAAACTGGGACCCAGCAGGACGCCTCCAAGAACAACTGCTGGGCCTAGCAGACGACAAAGCCACACTCATTAAACGCGCGTATACCTACGACGCTGCCGGGCAGCTCACCGACATCAACGACAGCCGTCGCGGTTCTCTTGCTTATAAATACGATCCCGTCAGCCGCCTGCTCGCCGCCACGAGTCGCCTCGGCACGGAGCACTTCGCCTTCGACCCCGCGAGCAACCTGCTCGACGACAGCGCAGCACCCGTCCGCCGTCCACTCGATCCCGAACGTGTCCGCAACAAACTCGTGGACAACCTGCTGCGCGACTACGCCGGCAACCACTACGAGTACGACGAACGCGGCAACCTGACCGAGCGCTGGACCAAAGGCCTGCGTAGCGAGCTGCACTGGGACCTTTTCGATCGCCTTGTACATTTCTACGATCCGCGCCTGACTGTCGACTTCGGCTACGACCCTCTCGGACGTCGCCTCTACAAACTCTCAAAAGCCCACTACCGGCCACGCCCCGAAGCCGGCACCGGCTGGAACGAAAACGAACACGCCCGCAAAGAGCGCGAACTCGGCTGCGGCTTCACCCTCTACGGCTGGGACGGCGACAACCTCGCCTGGGAAAGCAGTCCGCCGCCCTATGCCGGCGCGCTAGGCCGCACGGTGCATTACATCCACGAACCCGGCACCTTTGTGCCCGTGGCCCAGGCCATCCGCCACGAAACCATCCGCCTCGTCAGCCAGCCGGCATACGAAGGTCGCTACAACTTCAAAGAAGACCCGCTGTGGAACTACAAACCGGTGGCGCTGCCGATTGATGCGTTGGCCTGGTACCAATGCGACCACCTCGGCACCCCCCAGGAAATCACCGACCAGAACGGCCACACCGCATGGAGCGCGCAATACAAAGCCTGGGGCGAAGCGCAAGAAAACCGTTCGGAGTTCGCCCAACAAGTCGGCCTGACCAACCCGATCCGCTTCCAAGGCCAATACCACGACCACGAAACCGGCCTGCACTACAACCGGCATCGATACTATGATCCAAGGGTCGGGCGGTTCATTAGCGAGGACCCGATTGGGTATCTAGGTGGACTGAACATCTACCAATACGGGCCGAACTCAATCAGCTGGGTCGATCCGTTAGGGCTGGCAAGTTCGGCCGTTGGACCGGGGCGAAAGCCTAAGTCTGATAAGCCTAACCAAAACTGTAAACGCGCATGCAGAAAAAAATGGGAGGTAAATCGGTACGACAGGGTTTGCGAGGGTAATGTCCCTGGCGTGGGTTATGCGAAATACTACCTAGATCCTAAAAAACAGCAGTGGTGGTCAGTAGATAAGACAGGCCATGGTGAAAGTGCTTGGAAAGTCTACGACGAATCTGGCGAGTGGCTCGCGGACACTGACATTTACGGAGACCATATGAACAAGCATAAAAGTGGGGTCGGAAAGAATATTAGTTTTAAATCTTTGAAGTGTAAGGATGAAAAATGATTACATCTGCTGAGGAGTTTATTGCTTTACGGAGTAGCTCCATCAAAAGTGAATACGATAGAGCTGCAACTGAGGAGGCCCCGATTTCGGTATGGCGAGATGTAATAAAAAGATACCCGAATTACAGAAGATGGGTTTCGCATAATAAAAATGTCCCATTAGAGATCCTAGAAGAGCTATGCCAGTTTGATAGCACCGTCCGGCAGTTCGTTGCAGCAAAAAGAAAGCTGTCACCGGCGCTCTTCGAAGTTCTATCTAGGGATGAGAGCTACGTTGTACGCATCGCAGTGGCCGCCAACAAAAAAGCACCAATTACAATATTGGAAAGACTACTTAATGATCAAAACAAGCATGTTGCTCGCGCAGCAGAATACAACCTTGAAGAGACTAAAAATAAAAATAGACGTAGGGAGTAATGCTCTTTGGGTTCTTTCGTATTAAGGCGGGCTGCCTACGATAGCTTATTGGGACGGACCCCTTGAACTAGTGAAAGTCATATTGACATCCGTAACCCCATCGATTTACCCACAGTTCGAGGGAGGCCGCACGGCTCATGAGTCACGAATATAGATTGGTTTTTCCTAATGTTCTTACCGCCCGCTGCCTTATGAGCGCTCTGAGGGCGAGTGAGTATTGCGTCCGAGCAGATCAAGAGTTTGTTTACTTGAAAGATTGCATCTCCGAGACCGAGGCGAATTACGATGCACGCTTAAGCTATTATGACCAAAATTCACTGTGGCTTGAGGGGTTAAAGGGGACGGATACCTTTTGAAACTTTAACCCCTTCCGCCATCGGGGACAGATTGATTTACGGTGAAGCGCTGTAAATAAATCAGTCCCCTTACGATCGTCTTTTGAACCTTTAACCCCTTCCGCTATCGGGGACAGATTAATTTACGGTGAAGCGCTGTAAATAAATCAGTCCCCTTATAATCGTCCCTTTACGATCAACCCACTTTCCTACCAAAACGTCGTAGCCGGCGCAGTCAACTTCCCGGCAATCACTGCAATCGCCTTCTCCACATCACTCACCTCGGTATACCGCCCCAGGCTTAACCGCAAGCTGCTCCCGGCCTGGGCTTTACTCAGCCCCAACGCCAGTAACACGTGAGAAACGCTGCTGCTCGCCGAGTTACACGCCGAGGTCGAAGAAACGGCCAGTTCGCTGGCAAGACTGGCAACGTTAAACCCCGGGCTGTCGATGCAGACGTTGAGCGTATGGGGAACGCGTTGTTGGGGATCGCCGTTCAGGCTCACGCCGTCCAAGCCGAGCAGGCCTTCGCGCAGTTGCGCGGACAACGCAGCGATGCGCGCGGCTTCTTCGTCCATTTCGGCGCTGGCCAGTGCGTACGCCGCGCCCATGCCGACGATCTGGTGGGTGGCGAGGGTGCCGGAGCGGTAACCCTGTTCGTGGCCGCCGCCGTGCATCTGTGCTTCGAGCAGCGATCGCGCGCGGTCGCCGACATAGAGTGCGCCGATGCCTTTCGGGCCGTAGGTTTTGTGCGCGGAGAAGGACATCAGGTCCACCGGCAATGCGCTCAGGTCGATCGCCAGTTTGCCAGCGCCCTGGGCGGCGTCGACGTGGAAGAGGGCGCCGTGTTCACGCACGATTTGGCCGATGGCCGAGATATCGGTGACGGTGCCCAGTTCGTTGTTGACCAGCATCAGCGACACCAACAGCGTGTCATCTCGCAGTGCGTGGCGCACGGCGTCGGGGTGAATCAGGCCGCGGCTGTCGGGTTCGAGCCAGGTCACCGGGCAACCGGCTTGCTCAAGCTGGCGAACGGTGTCGATGACGGCTTTGTGTTCGATGGTGCTGGTGATGAGGTGGCGGCGGGCGCCATTGTTGGGGTTGAGCGCGATGCCCTTGATCGCCAGATTGTTGGACTCTGTCGCGCCTGAGGTCCAGACCAGGTCATCGGCACTGCAACCCACCAGTTCTGCAACCTGACGGCGCGCCAACTCCACGGACTGCCGGGCCTGATTGCCGTAGGCGTGGGAGCTGGAGGCCGGGTTGCCGAAGGTACCTTCGCGGCCGAGGCAGGTGACCATGGCCTGGATGACGCGGTCATCGACCGGGGTGGTGGCGGCGTAATCGAAATAACAAGGGAGTGTTTTCATGGGGAGTTCTGCGCTGTCCGTCGTGCCGAAAATACTACTAGCGTCAGGGTGAAAAAAAATTGATTCCTCAACGGAGATTTGCCCTCGGATTAGAATTAATTTCCATCAAAGGCTCATTAAAGGGAATATCATTTTATGAGCTGGCCTTTCTGGCCTATCCTTATCGCTTCCCGGCATATGAATTTACCGAGGCCACCGCGCGTTCCATGGACAAATTCGACCAGGCCATCCTGAGCATTCTGCAGAACGACTGCACCCGCCCGATTGCAGAAATTGCCGACAGCGTCGGCCTCGGCAGCACCGCATGCTGGCGTCGCGTACAAAAGCTCGAAGAGCAGGGCATGATTCGCGGGCGGGTTGCGCTGCTTGACCCGGCGCAGTTGAACGTCGCGGTAACGGTGTTCGCCGCCATTCGAACCAATCAGCACAACGCCCAGTGGCTGGGTCGTTTCCATGATCTGATCGCCACGCTGCCCGAAGTGGTGGAGTGTTACCGCATGGCGGGCGATACCGACTACATGCTGCGGATCGTGGTGCCGGACATCGCTGGCTACGATGCCGTTTACAAAAAGCTGATCCAGTTGTCGGGCATCACTGACATGAGTTCCAGCTTCGCCATGGAGCAGATCAAGTCCACGACCCAGCTGCCGTTGAGCTACACCCTGTAAACCCGCATCAGCACGCTTCATCCAAATCCTGCGCAAAAAAACAGCCCTCCGAAGAGGGCTGCTTTTTTATGCGTCGAAGAAAGTCGTCTGTTGAATCAGACGCGGGCTTTGTCGATCCATTCCATGGACGTGCGCCAGATGCAGATCCCCAGGAAGTACGCTGACATGGCCAACCACACGAACAGGGCCACCGATCCGTTGTACGGATGATTCATCACCAGCAGGAAGCTGCAGAAGAACCACACGGCAGTGACTGCGATGTTCAGGGGCATGAAGCGGCGGACGCGGAACGGGTGCAGGAACTTCATGCGTGTCACCGTCAGCAGCGCCAGGCAGATCACCGTGATGAAAGTCAGCCACGGCGCCGGAGAAAGGATGTAGACGCACAGGGCGACGACGTTCCAGGCGGCGGGGAAGCCCTGAAAGTAGTTGTCCTTGCTTTTCATTTCGACGTTGCAGAAACAGAACAGCGACGACACCAGGATGATCGAGGTGGTCAGCAGCAGGGTGTATTCCGGCAGCGGGATGTAGCGGTAGATGAACAGGGCGGGAATGAACACGTAGGTCAGGTAATCGATCACCAGGTCGAGCACCGAGCCGTCGAAGTGCGGCAGGACCGACTGCACGTTCAGCTTGCGCGCCAGGGAGCCGTCTACGCCATCGACGATCAGGGCGAAGCCCAGCCAGAGCAGGCACGCCTTGGGTTGGTTGTCGAACAGAGCAATGGTCGCGAGAAAGGCGAGCACCACGCCCGTGGCAGTAAAACCATGGGCGCCCCAGGCCTTGAGCCAAGCGATGCGTTGAATCGGAATCATGGACGGTCCTTCTGGAAATAAGCGGGTTCGGTCGGGTACAACAACGGTCGACGGAACCAGAGGTGCATCTATCGACCGGGGATCGGTCGATAAGGTTCATACGTAACCCCTACACGGTAGCAGGCGGCGCAGGCTTTCGTTACTCAAATGTGACGCCGTGCCGTGGAGCGCAGGGGTGCAGGTGTCATTGGTCGGCTGACAAACAAAAAAGGCAATATGCTGGCCCCGATGGGCGCCGTACCTCGTCAGAATCCACGCCTGATCAGTCACTTAGGCAAGGAATCGCATGTCATTTCTCAAGACTCTACTGACCTTCTGCGTGCTCATAACGGTGACTTCCCAGGCCTTCGCGCGCAGTCCAAACAAGAACGAACGCGACCTCTGCACCTGGGGCGCGGGGATGGCCGGTACCGCTCAACAATACAAACTGTCCGGCCTGACGCTGTACGGCGCCCGCAAGAAGATGCAGGCCCAGCATTTCGCCCAGCAATGGATGCGCATGAGTGCCCTGGGCATTACCGAGCAGACTTACGACAGCCCTTCGAGGCTGCGGCCGGAATGCGTCAAACAGGTGTATTACGAAGGCTGCATCAAGCACGAAGTCGCACGGCGCTGACTGACCGCGCTGCAGCCCTGGAGGTGCAGCGCGAGCAATCAACGCGATAGCAGGATCAGTGCGCCCCGCGCGGGATGGTCTTCAGCAGATCAGCAGGGCTGATATGCCCCACCACCTGAACGCCGCTGCCCGGCTGGGGCAGGCCCAGAATATGGCCTTTGATCTTGCCGATCACGTGCATCTCGCACGGCTTGCAATCGAACTTCAACGTCAGCACCTCATCGCCATGGACCAGTTGCATCGGCGCGACCTTGGTGCGCACGCCGGTCACGCCCTTGGCCTGCTTGGGGCACAGGTTGAAGGAGAAGCGCAGGCAGTGTTTGGTAATCATCACCGGCACTTCGCCTTTCTCTTCATGGGCCTCGTACGCGGCGTCGATCAACTGCACGCCGTGACGGTGATAGAAGTGCCGCGCCTTCTCGTTGTAAACGTTGGCCAGGAACGACAGGTGCGCCTCGGGGTAAACCGGCGGCGGCGACGTTTCCGGCTTGCGGGCACCGCGCGGGTGCGCCTGGATGCGAGCGGCGGTCAAGGTCTCGATGACTTCACGGCGCAACGCTTTAAGTTGCGAGTTCGGAATGAAGAACGCTTGCGGCGCGTCCAGCTCAATGGCAGTCGCGTGGTATTCGGTGGTGCCGAGCTGGCCGAGCAGATCGTGGAGCTGCTCCAGCGCCTGCTCCGGTTTATTGGCGACGCCAAACGGGCCGTTCAGCTCGACGCGAGCGCTGATGCCTTCCTCGCTGGTGGCGACCAGTTCCAGACGCTCTTCACGCAGGCGCGCCACCCATGACAGGCCGATGCGGCGTTCGGCCGAGGTCTTCTGCAAAGCCTGTTGCCAGTTGTGATCGAGGTTGCGACTGAGCGGATGGTTGGGCCGCAGTTGCAAACCTTTTGGCATCTCGTTCGGCTCGACGCGGTAGCGGTAACGCTTCTCGCCGTCTTCTTCGAACTCACCTTTTGGCTCGGCGATGTTGGCGCGGAAACCCACCACTTCGCGCTTGACCAGCACATTGAGGCCGTCACCGTTGGACAGCGGCTCATGGGTCACCACCTGCAAGTCACGCTTACCGACTTTCTCGACCACGCCGACCAGCAGGCCGGTGAAGGTCGGCGAATCGAACGCGCCGATGTCGACCTTGCGGTCGGTGACGAAATAGTCGGTGCTGCCCCGGTGGAAAGTCTTGTCCGGGTCCGGCAGGAAGAAGTGCGCGGTGCGGCCGCTGGAGGCGCGGGCCAGGTCCGGACGGTCTTCGAGGATCTCGTCCAGACGCTGACGGTAGTAGGCCGTGATGTTCTTCACATAGCCCATGTCCTTGTAGCGGCCTTCGATCTTGAACGAACGCACGCCGGCATCCACCAGTGCGCGCAGGTTGGCGCTCTGGTTGTTGTCTTTCATCGACAGCAGGTGCTTCTCGTAGGCAACCACGCGGCCCTGATCGTCTTTCAGCGTGTAGGGCAGACGGCAGGCCTGGGAGCAGTCGCCACGGTTGGCACTGCGCCCGGTGTGTGCGTGGGAAATATTGCACTGACCGGAGAAAGCTACGCACAGCGCGCCGTGAATGAAGAATTCGATGGCGGCATCGGTTTCGTCGGCGATGGCGCGGATTTCCTGGAGGTTCAGCTCACGGGCCAGCACCAGCTGCGAGAAGCCGGCCTGATCGAGAAAGCGTGCCCGCTCCATGGTGCGGATGTCGGTCTGGGTGCTGGCGTGCAGCTCGATGGGCGGAATGTCCAGCTCCATCACGCCGAGGTCTTGCACGATCAGCGCGTCGACGCCAGCGTCGTAGAGCTGATGTATCAGCTTGCGCGCCGGCTCCAGCTCGTTGTCGTGAAGGATGGTGTTGATGGTGGTGAAGACGCGGGCGTGGTAGCGGCGGGCGAATTCGACCAGTTGGGCGATCTCGCTGACGTCGTTGGCCGCGTTGTGGCGCGCGCCGAAGCTCGGGCCGCCAATGTAGATCGCGTCAGCGCCATGCAGAATGGCCTCGCGGGCAATGGCCACGTCGCGGGCAGGGCTGAGCAATTCCAGATGATGTTTGGGCAGAGACATATTTTTTTAGTCGGCACGGTCACGGTCAAGGCGCGCATTGTAGCGGCGAAACGCCTGACCGGCACCCGTCTGCTGCCCGATGGCGCCCGCCTGTGGGGTGGGGGCGCCGGAAACCCGCGTGATCAGGCCTTGGCGGCCATCGCCGTGACTTCCACGCGCATGCCTTCGACGGCCAACGCGGCGACGCCCACTGCGGCGCGCACAGGCCAGGGTTTGGCGAAAAAGCGTGTGTAGACTTCGTTGAATGCGGCGCGATCGGCCATGTCGGTGAGGTAGATGGTCAGGTGCAGCACGCGGTCCATGGAACTGCCGGCCCGCTCCAGTGCCGCTTTCAACGCCTGCAACGTGCATTCGCTCTGCTCGACGATACCGCCCAGTTCCAGACTGCCGTCGGCCCGGGTGGGGATCTGCGTGGAAACCAGCAGACCGCCGAAACCGGCGACGTCCGAGGAGATGGAATCGGCGTCAGGATCCGGCGTGAAGGTGATGTCGTGGTTGGCCATGGGCGTTCTCTTCTACGAGTGTGTGGATGACCGGCCAGGAACGGCCGACGGCCATGATGTCCGACTCGGAAGGGAAAAGGGAGGCTTGACAGCGTCGTGGCCGGCCGAGTGAGCAGGGGTCCGATCAGAAAATTCGTGCCAATGCGCCTGGGGCTGTCCACAAAAAGCGAGCCGCCGTCACGTTATCTCTGACGTGAAGGCGGCTCCGGGGGGGTTGTCAAATCGGCGGATTCAACGTGATTGAAACTAGCAGTGGGGTTAACCGTTAGCTAGCTATCATTTCGCAATACAGTGTTTCCGTTGCGGGAACAATCAACCCCGGCGCTGGAACATCTGGCGAATCGTCTAGCAGGGCCGCTGCAAAAAACTCCGAACTCGTCCCCGGTCGTTCAGTCCACTTTTAACGCTGACCGTTTGGGTTGGAACATTTCAAGGAGAGCCCCATGACTGATTACCCGAAACCGCCGTTCAAGCCTCAACAGCAGCCTGTTCCTGGCGATCAGAGCCGAATGGACCCCTACCCGGACTGCGGCGAGACCCGCTACAAGGGCTCGGGCCGCATGAGCAACAAGATTGCGCTGATCACCGGCGGCGACAGCGGCATTGGCCGTGCAGTCGCTATCGCCTACGCCCGTGAAGGCGCTGACGTGGCGATTTCGTACCTTGATGAACACGAAGATGCCAAGGAAACCGCACGCTGGGTGGAGGAGGCGGGCCGTCAGTGCCTGCTGCTGCCGGGCGATCTGGCTGAGAAGGCGCAGTGCGTGGCCATCGTCGATGAAACGGTGAAGAAGTTCGGCCGCATCGACGTGCTGGTCAATAACGCCGCGTTCCAGATGTCCCACGCATCTCTTGAGGAAATCTCCGACGAGGAATGGGTGAAAACCTTCGATATCAACGTCACCGCGATGTTTCGCATCTGCAAGGCGGCGGTGCCCCACATGGCTGCGGGCAGTTCGATCATCAACACCAGTTCGGTCAATTCCGATTCGCCTAAGCCAACGCTGCTGCCGTACGCGGCCACCAAGGGCGCCATCGCCAACTTCACCGCTGGCCTGGCGCAGTTGCTCGGTGAGCGCGGCATTCGCGTGAACAGTGTCGCGCCCGGTCCGATCTGGACGCCGCTGATTGTGTCGACCATGACCGACGAAGACGTGAAAAGCTTCGGCGAGGAGACGCCACTTGGCCGTCCGGGTCAGCCAGTGGAGGTCGCGCCGATCTACGTCCTGCTGGGGTCCGACGAAGGCAGTTACATTTCGGGCACACGTTACGGCGTGACCGGCGGCAAGCCGATTCTGTAACTGATCATGGATGGACTGCTGCGTCGCGCCCAGGCCTCGCGCCTGCTCGCCGCGCAGCAAAAGAAGCAGCCCGTGCAGCGCTTCAGCCCTTGCGGCGTACCCTGGACGTGGGGGCTCTGGCGATGCCCCGTGGCCCGGCGATGCCCCAGATGGCAACGCCGATCACTGGGAAAATGAAGATCAGCACCACCCAGCCGATTTTGGTCCAGGGCGATTCGGGGCCGCGCCAGACATTGGCGATGGCCCACACGTCGATCAGAAGGATGATGACCACCAGGGCGGCCGAGAACAGCGTGTCCATTTCATTGTCCTCGGTCCGCGCGGGATCACATGGCGGGGATGCCGGTAACCGTTGCAGTACCCGTTTCAGTTTCGGTCACGGATGCAGTCAAAGGGATTTCCGGGCTCCCGGGGGTCAGGATGACCTTGCGGCAGTCTTCCTGTTTCTTGTCGAAAATCTTGTAGCCCTCAGCGGCCTGCTCCAGAGACATGCGGTGGCTGATGATCGCTTCGGGCGCGAGACGGCCGGCTTCAATGTGTTCCAGCAATTCCGGCAGGTAGCGCTGCACGTGAGTCTGGCCCATTTTGAAGGTCAGGCCCTTGTCGAACGCATCGCCGAACAGGAAGCCGTGGATGAAACCGGCGTACACACCCGGCACGCTGACCACGCCGCCACGGCGCACGGCAGCAATGCACTGGCGCAGCGCCTTGCCGCTGCTGCCTTCGATTTTCAGGTTGGTCAGAATGGTTTCGGTGGTGCTGCCCTTGGCTTCGAAACCCACCGCATCGACCACGCCGTCGACACCGCGCATGCCCTTGGTCTGACGAATGATGGTATCGGCCGGGTCGTCGTCTTCATCGAAGTTGATCGGGATCACACCGTAGGTGGCCTGGGCGTACGCCAGTCGGTAAGCGTGATGGTCCACCATGAAGATCTGATCGGCGCCGAGCATCCGGGCCACGGCCGCAGCCATCAACCCCACAGGACCCGCGCCGTAGATGGCGATACTCGAACCCTGGCCGATGCCGGTGTTCAGGACCGCCTGGTAACCGGTGGGCAGGATGTCGGAGAGGAACAGCACCTTTTCGTCCGACAGCGTGCCAGGGACCTTGAACGGCCCGGTGTTGGCTTTCGGCACGCGCACGTATTCGGCCTGGCCGCCAGGGATGCCGCCGTACAAGTGGCTGAAGCCGAACAGCGCAGCCCCCGGTGGAATGGCCTTCTTGTTGATGATCGCGCCGCGACCGGTGTTGGTGGTTTCGCAGGCGGCGTACAGGTCCATGTTGCAGAAGAAGCATTCGCCGCAGGCAATGACGAAGGGGATCACCACTCGGTCGCCGCGCTGCACGGCGGTCACGGCTGAACCGGTGTCTTCGACGATGCCCATGAATTCGTGGCCGAAGATATCGCCGTGTTCGACGGTGGGGATCTTGCCGCGGTAGAGGTGCAGGTCGGAGCCGCAGATTGCGGTAGCGGTCACGCGCAGGATGATGTCGTCAGCCTGTTCGATGACGGGATCGGGGACGGTGTCGACTTTCACGTCATGGGCGCCGTGGTAGGTGAGTGCTCTCATTGTGGTTTTTCTCCGCGATTAATTAGGGGCAACTAAGTAGCGGAGCAGGCGGCGAGGGGTTTAGTTCAGGACTTTGCAGCGGTGGGGGATTAGCGGTGCGTTTGGTGCTGGTAGGACCGGCTTCAGCCGGGAAGAGGCCTGTGTAGACACCATCATCTTTGCAGTGTGGCTGCCGACCCTTTCCCGGCTAAAGCCGGTCCTACTACGTCATCGCGGTTCTACAGGAAGCCCGCGTCGCGGATGGGTTATTTAAGCCCAACCCGTTTGCGCATGTCGGGGGTGGTGATGGTCTGGCGTGTTTTGCCCAGGTCCGCCCACGGGTCGCTGTCCAGTTCGGCGAGACGTTCGTGGACGGTGTGGATGTCCCAAGCGTTGGCGCCTTTGATCTCCAGCAGTTCTTCGCGATAGATCGGCACCGACACCGGCAGGCCCTCCCGGGTGCGCACCGAGTACGCGCAAATCGTGGTGGCGCCGAGCCCGTTGCGCAGGTAGTCGATGAAGATCTTGCCAATGCGGTTCTTCGGCCCGGCCACCGCCGAAAACCGCTCCGGCAGCAGCCTGGCGATGTGCTTGACGATGGCATGACTGAAATCCTTCACGGCGTCCCAGTCCGCTTTCGGCGTCAGCGGCACGACCACATGAATCCCCTTGCCGCCGCTGGTTTTCAGGAACGATTTGAGCCCCAGTTCATCCAGCACAGCGAGGGTCAGTTGCGTGGCTTCCACCATGGTTTTCCAGGGCAGCGCGGGATCGGGGTCGAGGTCGAGTATGAAACGGTCCGGCCGCTCAAGGTTCTTGGCGACGGCGTTCCACGTGTGCAGCTCCATGGCACTCATCTGCACCGCACCGATCAGTGCTTCGATGTTGTTGATCAGCATCACCGGATGGCCGGTGTATTCCTTGCCCATGGTCTCGATGCCGGGGATGGCGAGGCGGTCGGCGTTTTTCTGAAAGAACAGCTCGCCGCCGATGCCCTCCGGTGCCCGCACCAGCGCCACCGGGCGTTGGGACAGTTGCGGCAGCAGCCATTCGGAAATGCGGATGTAGTAATCGGCGAGGTCGCGCTTGGTCGCGCCGCTGGTGGGATCGATCACCCGCTCGGGGTGGGTCAGGCGAATCTTGCCTGTTCGGGTGTCGGCGGCATCGGACTCACGCGGACCTTCTTCGGCGTTGACAGGCTTGAATGCCTTCGCACGCTTACGCGTCGTCGCAGGTTTTGGCGTGTCTTCCGACCGCGCTTCTGGCACGTCTGACGCCTGCCCGGGCTTCGACGTTTGATCGGTTGATGGCGCCGGCGCCGGTAGCTCCTCGGTGATCGACTCCGCAGGCTTGTCGGTGCGCAGGCCATGGAAAACAGCGTGCCGGACCGATCCGTCTTTGGTGATCTCGGCAAACGCTACTTCGGCCAGCAGCACTGGTTTGAGCCAATGCACGCCCTTGGCTTCAAAGCCGGTGGGCGGATTGACCACCGCAGCCTTCTTGCCGTGGAGCGGCGTGAGTTGGTCGTAGATCGTGCCCAATGTCGCTTCATTGAAACCGGTCCCGACCTTGCCGGCGTACCTCAACTCGCCACTGTCGGCATCGTGCAGACCCAAGAGCAATGCGCCGAATTTGCTGCGCGCGCCCTTGGGATCGGTGTAGCCCACGACGACGAATTCCTGGCGACGCTTGCACTTGAGCTTGATCCAGTCACCGCTGCGGCGCGACAGGTAAGGGCTGCCGGCGCGCTTGCCGATCAGGCCTTCCATTTTCATCTGGCAGGCGCTGTTGAGCAGGACTTCCGGCACTTCGGCGAAGTCTTCGGAGTATCTGAGCACCTCGTCGTCGGTCCGTTCGAGCACCTTGGACAGCGCGGCGCGACGCTGTTCCAGCGGCACTTCACGCAGGTCCATGCCGTTGAGAAAGGGCATGTCGAACAGGTAATAAATAATGTTGCCGCTGCGGCCGGCCTCGAAGGCGTTCTGCAGGGCCTGGAAGTCGGGCACGCCTTCGTCGTTGGCGACGACCATCTCGCCGTCGAGCCAGGCCGATTCAAGGCCCAGTCCGGCGATGGCGTCGGCCTGGTGCGGCAGTTTGTGCGTCCAGTCATGGCCATTGCGGGTGAACAGCTGCACGTTGCCCTCGGCGACTCGCGCCATGACCCGGTAGCCATCGAACTTGATCTCGTACCGCCAGTCGCCCTCAGGCGCCGACTCCACCAGCGTCGCCAGTTCGGGCTTGATGAGATCCGGGATATCGCCAGGTTCGGCGCCGACCAGTTGCGCCTTGGCGGATTTCTTCCGGGGGGCGGGGACTTTCTCTACCGCTTTGGGCTTGTCAGGCTTTGACGTTGCCGCCGTTTTGCTCCCGCGTTTTTTAGGGATCAGGGTGCGATCGCTGAGCACGCTGTCGGGCAGTTCCCTGACGACGTCGTAATCGCTTTCCGGGCGGGCAAATTCGTCCAGGTGCTTGATCAGGAACCACTGCTCCTGCTTGCCGGGAATGTGCGTCTTTACCAGATTCCACACGCCGCCGAGCTTCTCGCCCTGCAGTTCAAATTTGAGTTTGCCCTTGGCGTAGGCCTCGGCAGGGTCGGTGAGGGGTGTCCACACGCCGCGGTCCCAGACGATGACGTCGCCGGCACCGTAATGCCCTTCGGGGATGCTGCCCTCGAAGGTGGCGTATCCGACCGGGTGATCTTCAACGTGCACCGCCAGGCGCTTGGCTGCCGGGTCCAGCGAGGGGCCCTTGGGCACGGCCCAGCTTTTCAGCGTGCCATCGATTTCGAGGCGGAAGTCGTAATGCAGGCGAGAGGCGTCATGCTTCTGGATGCAGAACTGCAGGGCATGGGCTGCTTTGTTGCTCGAAGCGCGTTTTTTCTTGGCGCTGCCTGACGGCTCGGGCGTCGCGTCGAAATCGCGCTTGCGGTTGTATTCGTCCAGTCCGGCACTCATGGAAATCCCTCAGCCTGCAGCCTGTGTCTGTTAAACGCAGAGTTCGCGGCGCGGGCGGAGTTCCGGTATCGGTTCGATCCTCTCCTGACACCCGCAACAATGGGGGCGCCTGAACGGGCCAGTTCCCGGCTGAAGCCGGTCCTACGGTGCAGCGCGGTCTGATAGTGGGACCGGCTTTAGCCGGGAAGGCGTCGGCCAAGACACTGCAAAATCGACGGCCTGGCATAGAGCGTAGACGCGCTATAAAGCCCCACGCTGCTCCGTCGCTTCCGCCAGCATCGCCAGGGTCTGTTCCATGTCCACGATAGACGCTTCCAGCGTAGCAAAGCATTGAGCGATGCTCTGTTTATCGTCCACCGTCTGGTGGCCGGTCAGCTCGGTGACTTCGGCCAGTTCAAGCCGGAACAGTTCGTTAACGCTGCCGCGAAGTTCGTCCAGTTGATTGAGGACAACAGCCATTTGATTGCGGGTCGCATTGCTCATGTCGGGCCTCACGTTATAGGGGGGCAGGCGCGGATTGCTTGATCACACACTGACAGACATGAAAAAGGCAGGGTGTCTAAACCCTGCCTCCTTCAACTAAAGATTCGAATCAGCCCGTGACAGGCGTCCTCCGAACTATTTAGCAGCGTCACCGCCATGTGCTTTGGCCAAGGCCTTGGCGTGGGTCAGGTGCTCTTCCAGCTTCGGCAACGCAGCGGTCGCGAACGCTTTCAGATCAGCGTCTTTGCCTTCAGCGGCTTCTTTCTTGAACAGCTCGATGGTTTGTTCATGGGCGACAACCTGGTTGTTCGCATACGCCTGATCAAACGACTTCGAACTGCGCAGCTCAAGAATCATCGCTTTGGCTTTGTCCATGAGCATGGCGTTATCAGACACTTCCAGCTTCTTGGTGTCAGCAATGCCTTTCAATTTGGTATTGGCGGCCGTGTGATCTTTGACCATCATTTCCGCGAAGGCTTTCACATCAGCGGAAGTGCCTTTCTCCAGTGCGAGTTTACCGGCTTCAACTTCTGCCACACCTTTGGCGGATGCATCTTCCACGAAGTCGTCGTTGTCTTGGGCTGCAAAAGCGCCTTGGCTACCGATAGCCATCAACAATGCGAGTGCGGAAGTCTGAATAAGATTTGCCATAGTGAAGTTCCTCTTCTGTCCTTGACGTGGCTTGAGTGCCAGCAACTAATCCGACGCACTGATCACATTAATCGTTCAGAGAATTTCATAACCAGCTGCTGTCAGGTCGCCTGTGGAACGCCTCAAACCGTCCGCAACTCTGTGTCAGAACGATTCAAACCATTCCCGATAAGGCGTATTCACAGCCTTGAAGCGATTCAAGTCCGCCGCACCGTCCGACCACCAGACCGGACCGCGCTCGCCCAGTGCAATCTTCGCCGCATTGACCGATGCGCGAGCCCCCTGGAGCGCGGCAGCGTCATCGGCGCGTTTGGCGGCTTTGACGGCCTGCCGCGCCTTCATCAGCGCATTGACCCACTGCTGGCGCTCTTCTTCGCCGAGGGCCGGGTTGCTGCAGCGCCACAGTTGGCCCTTAACGACGAAATAGCGACCGTCCGGCGTCGTTGGGTATTTCACTGAATCCGCGTGACCGTCAGCACCACGGCAGCGATGCGGTCAGCGTCCTGGTACGTGTCGGTTTCCAGCTCTTCACCGAACACGTCAGGGTCCATCTCGCGATAGGACCAGGCGAGATCAGGACGATCAACGAATGCGCGCGCCTGTTCGAGGAACAGATCAACGCCGTCGACCGAGGGCGCGCCGGTGTACAGCAATACGCTGCCGCCCGGCGCCAGTCGCTCAATGGCTTGCGCCAGGATACGCACGGACAGCTCGGAGCCCAGTTGTTCGCCACCGTGGCGGTAAGCGCGTTCCTGGGTGTCCTTCATGTACGGCGGGTTGGCGACGATCAAGTCGAACTCCCCGGTGGTGCCCGCCAGGATGTCGCTGTGGTAGGCGACCACGTTATCGGCCTTGGCCAGCGACGCGTTGACGGCAGTGAATCGCAGGGCAGTGGGGTTAATGTCAACCGCCAGCACACTCGCATCCCGTCGGGCACGGCCGATGAGGATCGCGCCGACGCCACTGCCACAGCCGATGT
Source organism: Pseudomonas sp. W5-36 (assembly GCF_046540455.1). Classification (NCBI taxonomy): domain Bacteria; kingdom Pseudomonadati; phylum Pseudomonadota; class Gammaproteobacteria; order Pseudomonadales; family Pseudomonadaceae; genus Pseudomonas; species Pseudomonas sp. W5-36. Next base: position 85,910 of record NZ_JAXCIQ010000005.1, read on the forward strand.
CGACGGCAGTACGAATCGGGTGGGTCGAGGTGCGCAGGTGTTCTTCAATGGCCTGGGCAAAGCGATAGGTGTCGGGGCCGAAGAACACCGAATCGTGAGCCACGGTGGGGAAGGCGGAGTGGACGAACAGCAAGTCATCAAGGCTCGACCAACGCACTTCACTGACCCACATGCCGGCATGGGCCCGCAGCACACCCGAGGCAAGCAGCGCTTCGAGTTCGGCTTCGTCCAGCAACCCGCCTTCGAACGGGCGGCTCCAGCCGAAGACGTCGCGCAGGCTGCGGGCCTCGCGGTTCTGTTCACGGGCGTTGACCCGTTGATGGGTCAGCGGCGTGACCGTGGTGAAACGATAGCCGCCGTCCTGCAGACGCTGTCCCAGTTGGAGCAGCGCGAGGTCGTGGCTTGCGTCGGTCATTTCCGGCATGTCCGGCGCAGACTGATCAAGGTTCGGTTCAAGCAGTGTCTGCTGGTTCATTGCGTCAGGCTTCCTTGCGCCAGCTGGCGAGCATAGATTCGAGTGGCCGCCAGACCTTCAGGCGTTGAATGGGAATCGGGGGCGATCAACTGGACCAGTCGCTCGAGCGGCAGGGACGGGGTATTGCGCGGCTGGCTGATGTCGGCCGCGGCCACCGGGCGACGGCGAAAGCGCGCGCGAAACGGATTGCTCTGCTCGGAGGCCTGCCAGTCACCGGCGATCCAGTCTTTGAGCAGCTGCATCTCATAGCCGCTGAACACACCGAACATCACGGCGCCGGGACCGTCGATCAGTTGCCAGAAGCGGCTGTCCTGCGGGTCTTGATTGCGCTTGATCCAGCCACGGTCCTCCAGCGCACCCAACAGCTGGCGACTCTGGCCAGGGGTGGCGAGCCAGTCGTTGATGGTCCGGCCTTCAAGGCGGCAGTAATCGGAATGCATGTGCTGGCCGAAGGTGCTTTTGGTCTCCAGCATCGAGACCACTTCTTCTTCCAGATCGAAGGCGCGGACGATGTCGGTCGAACCAATGCCCAGATCGTTGAGCAGGTAACCTGCGCGCAGACGCTGGAGGAACTCATCCTTGCTGTCGTCGTTCGGCAACAGATCCAGCACGGCCTGCACCGCCTTATGGGCGTGGCCGGAGCTGGCGTTGTCGATGGTCACGTGCAAGGTGAAGTAATACGGGTCGATGCCCAGTTCACTCAGCTCGAAGGCAGTAATCAGCAGGTGCAGCGGCAGTTGTTCGTAGCCCAGGTTATAGCCCAACACTTCCGGCAGGAATTCGTCGCTCAAATGGCCGAGCCCCAGTTGAATGGCGCCTTGCAGATAGAGCGCATCGTCCAGTGGCGAGATGGGCGCGCAATCGTGTTCGGTGAGCAAATTGCGGTACAGCACGACGTGATTCAGCGCAGGCTCGCCGTCGCCCAGCTCTTCAAGGTAGGTGCGGATCAAGCCGTGATAGCGCCAGTCGTTGGCATGCTTCACCGTGCCGTACAGCCAGGCGCCGTCTACCAGCTTGCTCGGCGCAACACTTTGCAGAAAGAACAGCGCGTGAGCTTTGTTGGTGAAGAACTTCCTGGGCCCGCCAGCGCGGCGCTCCTCGAGATAGACACCGTACTGCTCGGCGACGGAATGGCTGTTACTGGCCACCCAAGCCGACAGATCGTTGAGGTCAGCAGGCAGGTTTGACGGCAGCGTATTCGCTTTCTCCAGGTGCTCCTGGAGGAAGTCGCGAACGTTGTCCCACTCGCTGTCCACCTGTCCGCGCAGCAGGCGGGAGTACAGCGAATGGTGGGCGCCGTTGGATAGGTGCGCCGTGGCAGAACGCTCGGACAGTAGCTGTAAAGAGGTCATGGTTAGCCTGCTGACTTTTCTTGATATGTAGGTCAGAGGGAGGCAGTTCGCGAAAATTCCATCGAGTTGCAGGGCAGTCGATGATCGACAGCTGTCGGAGATGAATGGCGCATATTTCGATTCAATCGACGCCGCGTGGCCTGAAAATCGTACAGCGTGACTCGACCGCCGGGAGGGCAGCGACGACAAAAAGCCGGCTCCAACGGGGTTTGCGTCTGCCGCTGATGCCTACAATGGATCGTTGTAACCGTCTGCTCTTAGTGGGACCGGCTTCAGCCGGGAATAGGCCATTGAGTACGCAGCGGATCTTTTGTTGAGGCATATGACGTCTTCCCGGCTAAAGCCGGTCCTACGAGGGATATGCGGTCGCGCTGTCCGGGTTTCAGTCAGTCACATTGGAGGAACGCGATGCCTTCAGTGGGACCGGCTTCAGCCGGGAATAGGTTATTGAGTACGCAGCGGATCTTGGGGTGAGGCATCTGACGCCTCCCCGGCTAAAGCCGGTCCTACGAGGGATATGCGGTCGCGCTGTCCGGGGCTCAGTCAGTCACATCGCATGCACGCGATGCTTTCAGTGGGACCGGCTTCAGCCGGGAAGGAGCCGGTAGGTGAGCGATCCATAAAAAAAGGCCTCCATTGCGGAGGCCGTTTTTGTGTTACGCGATCAATCAGGCAACGAGGTCAGTGACGTGCAGCTCCTTGACGCCGACCAACTGGATTTCGAAATCCGGGGCCGCGTCGGCGTTGATGCTGCCGTAGAGAATCCCGTCAGCGAAGCGGATTTGCCCGGTCGCGTCGTTGCTGTCAAAGGCGTTGCTGCCGATGAAAGTAAACGCGTCGATCCCCGGGGTCTGCGGGTTGGCGTCCAGGGCGCTGAAGTCGAGCAGGTCGCCTTCGGCGCTCTTGAAGCCGTTGATCACGTCGCGCAACGCCCCGACGCCCATGTCGGCGATGGAGTCGAACACGTAGGTGTCCGACCCGGTGCCGCCGGTGAGCGTGTCAGTGCCAGCGCCGCCGATCAAACGGTCATTGCCCGAGCCGCCGATCAGCGTGTCGTTGCCGGCACCGCCGTTGAGCACGTTGGCCCCGCTGTTGCCGGTCAGGCTGTCGTCGAAAGCGCTGCCGATCAGGTTTTCGACGCTCTTCAGCGTGTCGAGGCCTGAGCCGCCGGTGTTCTGCTGCGCCGAGGTCGACAGGGTGGCGGTGATGCCGGCCTGCGCGCCGTAGTAGGACACCGTGTCGTTGCCGCCGCGCCCGTCCAGCACGTTATCGCCGCTGCCGGCGAACAGCACGTTGTCCAGGGCGTTACCGATGCCGTTCGCCGCGTCAATGCTGTCGATGTACAGGTTTTCGACGTTATTGCCCAAGGTGAACGTCGCCAGGGTGCTGTGCACACTGTCGACGCCGCCGGAGACGCGATCGGCGTTGCTTTCGATCACGCTGTCGCCGCTGTCGTCGACGTAGTACGTGTCGTTGCCGTTGCCGCCGCTCATGCTGTCGGCACCGCCTGCGCCATCGATCACGTTGGCTGCCGCGTTGCCGGTGATGAAGTTGCGCAGCTCGTTGCCGTTGCCGTCGATGGCCGAAACGCCGGTGAGCACCAGGTTTTCCAGATTCGCGCCGAGGGTCCAGCTGACCGACGCCTGCACGGTGTCGATCTGCGACGGCGAGTCGCTGCTTTCGGTGATGCTGTCGAAGGCGTTGTCGACGATGTAAATGTCATTGCCGTCGCCGCCCGTCATGCTATCGGCGCCAAGGTCGCCGTCCAGCGTGTCATTGCCGGCCGAGCCCACCAGGGTGTCGTCCTGGTCGGTGCCGAAGATCAGGCCGCCTTCGTTCTGCGCGCCGTCGAAGATGGCCTGCACGCTGTTGTTGTCGCTCGGGTCGCCTTTGAAGCCCAGGTCGTCGGCGATGTAGTCGGCCAGACGCTGACCGACGATCTCGGCAGACTCTTCGTGCAAGTGCCAGACGTCATCGGGATAGACCAGCGGGTCGACCTCGTGGCGCAGGGGCAGATCGGTGTAGTCCACCGCAATCTTCACGTCGTCACGCTGGGCGGCAATCGCTTCCTGGGTGGCACGGACATAGCCGACGCCTTCGACGATGCCGGCGATCTTCTCTTCCGAGAAACCGCGGGCGCGGGCCGCGTCCTGGTCGTAGTGGCCGGTTTCCATCATGTAGACGTTGAAGTTGCCGAACTGCGCGTGCAGGTAATCGAACACCGACAAAGTCGCGGCCTTGTACGCCGCCGCGGCGACCTCTTTGTCCGAGGCGCGGGCGATTTCCTGCGCTGCTTCTTCGCCCTGGCCCCAGATGATGCCCATGGTCACGTTGTCGACCGCTTTCAGCTCGGTGAGTTGGTCGTTCAACAGGGCCACGGCGCGCAACAAGGCAGGGCCCGGCTGGTCGGTGTCGGTCAGCCACCAGCACAGTTTCAGTTCGTCGGCGCTGAGGGTCGACATGCCGTTGACGGTGCTGCCGCCCACCGCGATGTCGATGCCATTGCCGTCGGCGTCGTTGAACTGGCTGCGCACGTCGTAGGTGGTGTACTTGCTCAGGCCGTCGACCAGCATGGTGGTGCCGGACTGGCTGTCGTCTTCGGTCATGCGCAGCAGACGTGCGTTGGACTGGCCCAGGGTCGGCAGGAACAGGATGTCCTGGTCGGCCCGGGAGCCGAACACGAAATCGTCCGCCGTGAGGGTGTTCACGTAGTTGCCGCTCAAGGCGATCTCGAAACGGTGACCGTCGGCGTCAGGGACGCTGGACTTGATGTAGGTCTTGTCGCCGGCAGCGTTCAGGCTCAGGTACAGCGTGCCGTTGCTGCCGTCGCCCAGGCCGAGGAAGCCCAGGGCGGAGACGTCGATCTTGTCCACGCCGTGGGTGAAATCGTAAACCGTGTCGGTGGCGGTGACGCCGCCGGTATTGTAGTCGCGGTAGCTGTCCTGGACGCTGGTGTAGCGGAAGGTGTCGGCACCGTCGCCGCCGTACAGCGAGTCGCGACCTGCACCGCCGTCGATGATGTCCGGTCCTGCGCCGGCGCGAATGGTGTCGTTGCCGCCCAGCCCGAGGATCAGGTCGGCGCCTGCGGTGCCGGCGATCGCTTCGCCATTGTCGGTGCCGGTGATGGTGCTGGCCGGCGCATCGGCCACGGCGAGGGCAAAGCTGTCACTGACGGACGCGCCCGACGGATCAGTCGCCTTGATCAGCAGGGTGTAGTTGCCTGAGGCAGTGCTGGTGGGCGTGCCGCTGAAGGTCAGGCGGGTGCTGTCGAAGCTGAGCCAGTCCGGGAGGGCGCTGCCATCGGCCAGGGTCGCGGTGTAGGTCAGCGTGTCGTTGTTGCCGTCGGAGAAGCTGTTGCTGGTGACCGCGTAGGTGAACGGCGAATTTTCCGTCGCGTTCTGGTCCAGCAGCGGAATCACCACCACCGGCGCCACGTTGACGGGCACGTTCTGGCTGGCGAAGACAAAGTGACTGGCGTTAAGGCTGCTGGCCAGATTACCCGCCAGGGACAGTTCGAAACGGTTGCCGCTGGCGTCCGCGACGTTGTCTTTCACGTAGGTGCGGTTGGTGCTGGCGTTGTAGGTCACCTGCAGCGTGCCGTTGAGGCCGTTGCCCAGGCCGCTGTAGCCCAGGGCCGAGACGTCGATCTTATCGGCGGCGGCATCGAAATCGAGGATCTGGTCACTGGCGCTGGTGGTCGCCGTGCGGTAGCTGTCCTGGGTCGAGGTGAAGCGGAACACGTCCGCGCCCGCGCCGCCGGTGAGTTTGTCGGCACCGGCGCCACCGATGAGCACGTCGTTGCCGTCGCCACCATTCAGGGTGTCGTTGCCCGCGCCGCCGAAGAGCTGATCGTTGCCGGTGGTGCCGGTCAGGGTGTCGTTGCCCGGCGTGCCGTTGATCTCGCCCGGCGTGACTGGCACGTCCTGCACGGCGAGGGTGAAGCTGTCGCTGACCGTGGCGTTGCTGGCGTCGCTCGCGGTGATCTTGATCGCGTAGGTGCCCGACGCGGTGTTGCCCGGCGTGCCGCTGAAGGTGCGGGTCACGGCGTCGAAGGTCAGCCAGGCGGGCAGGGCGGTGCCGTCGGCCAGGGTGGCGGTGTAGCTGAGGTTGTCGTTGTCCGGATCGGTGAAGCTGGTGCCCGGCACGACGTAACTGAACGGCGTGTTCTCGGTGGCGTTCTGATCCAGCAGCGGGTTGGCCACCACGGGGGCCTGATTCACGGTAGGTGCGGTGGCGAACACGAAGTTGGCGCTGGTCAGTTTGTCGAGGTAGTTGCCCACGAGCGCGACTTCGAAGCGGTTGCCTTCGGCGTCGGCGTTCAGCGATTTGATGTAGGTCTTGTCGCCGGCGTCGTTGAGCACCGCGTAGACGGTGTTGTTCATGCCGTCGGCAAGGCCCGTAAAGCCCAGCTTGGAGAGGTCGATCTTGTCGGCGGTGACGTCGAAATCAGTGATTACGTCGCCCAGATTCGCGCCGCCGGCGTTGTAGTTGCGGTAGCTGTCGGTGCGGCTGGAGAACACAAAGGTGTCAGCGCCGGCGCCACCACTGAGGGTGTCTTGCCCGGCGCCGCCGTCGAGACGATCGTCACCGCCGCCGCCCGCCAGGCTGTCATTGCCGGCGAGGCCCAACAGGGTGTCGGCCCCGTCAGTGCCCTGCAGCGAATCGTTGGCCTCGGTGCCGGTGAGGGTGCGATTGAAGATGAAGTTGTCGGCGGTCAGCGCGCTGACCAGGTTGCCGGCCAGGATCAGTTCGAAGCGATTGCCACTGGCGTCGGCGTCGTAGTCCTTGATGTAGGTGCGGTCGTTGCTGGCGCTGTAACTCACCTGCAGGGTGCCGCCACGGCCATTGCCCAGCCCGGTGAAGCCAAGGCCCGCGAGGTCGATCTTGTCCTGGGTCGGGTCGAAGTCGGTGATGGTGTCGTCGAAGCTGGTGGTCGCGGTGCGGTAGCTGTCGGATTCGCTGGTGAAGCGGAAGATGTCCGCGCCTGCGCCGCCGGTGAGCTTGTCGACCCCGGCACCGCCGATGAGGATGTCGCTGCCGCCACCGCCGTTGACGGTGTCATTGCCTGCGCCGGCGTAGAAGATCTCGTTGGCGTCGCTGCCCAGCAGGGTGTCGTTGCCGTCGGTGCCTTGCACGGCCACAACGGGCACGGTCGCGCTGACGTAGCTGCCATCGCCGTACAGCAGGGTGTCGCCCTTGGTGGTGTGGCTGATGGTGTTGCCGATGATAGCGTTGCGGTCGGTGCCGTCTTCGTTGCGCTCGGCCACGCCATAGGTGGACAGCGCGCTGCCGGTGATGGTGTTGCCCTGAACGGTGTTGTCGCTGCCGTTGAAATACTTGCCGGAAACGCCGTTGCTGTCGTCGTAGGACTGAATGATGATTTCCGGTACGCCGCCGCCCAGCGAGTTGTTGCTCAAGGTGTTGTTGATCACGTCGACGTTGCTGCTGCCGTAGATGCGCACGCCGGCGCTGGCGTTGTCGTGGATGTCGACGCCGGTCATGGTGACTTCGCTCGAGAGCTTGATCAGCACGCCTTCGGCACCGTTGTTGTAGACCTCACCGCCGGTGATGGTGATGTTGTTCGGCGAAGGGATGTTCTCGCTGCCGCGCTGCACGACGATGCCGCCACCGCCGTTGCCATAGGCAACGTTGTTGCTGAGGGTGAAGTCGTGGCTGCTGGTGACCACGTTGAAGCCGTGACGATCGTTGTCGTAGGCGATGTTGTTTTCGAAGGTGCTGTCGCTCAGGAAGTCAGCGACGAAGCCGTCCAGACCGTTGCCATGGGACACGCTGTTCTTGATGACCATGTTAACGGTCTGTTCGTGGGGGTCGAAGCCGTAACCGGAACAGTCCTTGATCTCCACGCCGTCGAGGGTGACGTTGGAGTCGTAGCCTTCCTTGCCGGGAATGAAACCGTTGAACCAGCCATCGATCTTGCCGGTGGTGTTGTCGCGGTTGCCGTCGATGGTGAGGTTGCTCAGCCCGAAGTCGTGGGTTTCTTCGCCGTAGGCGGAGCGGATAACGCCGGTGATTTTCGTGTCGGAGCCGTCCGCGACCTTGATGTTCGAGACGCCCATGCCGTCGCCGTACATGTAGACGTTGCTCTTGAGCATGAGGCAGCCGTCAGACGGTTCCTCACCGCCCGACACGATGTAGGTCCCGGGGGGTACATAGACTTGTCCTCCGCCAGCCGCCGCAGCTGCATCAATCGCTTGTTGGATGGCCGCGGTGTCGTCAGAGACGCCATCTCCTTTGGCGCCAAAATTTTGGACGTTATAAATCATGTACTTATCTCCGGTCACAGGCTGAGGTCACGCTGCGTGCCAATTTCCAATCGGCACTGCAGCAGGTATGACCTAACTGAACGGAAAAGTTGTCGCCGTATGTCGGGAAACCGTCGTTTTGTGACGGCCGGCACATTTGGGTGGTTTTATGCGTCACCTAATTGACGTTTTGGGGGCTGTGCTTTTTTGGCACTTGTGGGGCGGGGGGTTGCTGCGAACGATGGGTATCATTGGGTAGGAATGCAGGTTAATTGGTACGACCGGCTTTAGCCGGGAAGAGGCCTGCGTGTACACCATCAATTTTGCGGTGTGGCATCTGACGCATTCCCGGCTAAAGCCGGTCCTACAGGGGGTTGGCGGTCATTCAGGGGGATCGCGGTCGATTGAAAGGAACGCGGTCGATTGGTAGAGCTCGTTAGGCCACTTCGGCCGGGGCGCAACGCAGGCAGTCGCGGCCTTCACCCTTGGCGACATAGAGGGCCTTGTCGGCCATGGCGATGAGCACTTCGGCGCTGGTCTGCGGTGCGCTGGCGATGGCGACGCCGAGGCTGATGGTGACTCTGGCGCCCTCGCCCAGCACCGGGTGTGGCACATTCAGCGCGGCGACCGCCGAGCGCAGGTTTTCCGCCAGCGCCCTGGCCTGGGCCGGGTGGGCGTGGGTCATGAGCACGAGGATTTCCTCGCCGCCGAAGCGGAAGGTCAGGGCGTTGGCTTTCTGCGCAGTGCGCTGAATCACGCCACTGAGCAGCCGCAGGCAGGTGTCGCCCTGCATATGCCCATAATTATCGTTGTAGGATTTGAAGTGATCGATGTCCAGCAGGATCACCGCGACGTTCATGGGCGTCTGCGCCGCACGGCTCCACAACGAGGCCAGCACCTCGCCCTGAAAGCGCCGGTTGAACAATTGCGTCAGTGAATCGATGCGCGCCAGTTCCACCAGCTGCGCTCGCAGCAACTGCCCGCGCAACGCAAACAGATAACTCAACCGGCTGCCGTGTTCCAGAAACCACGACGCCATCATCAGCAACGCGGCGGTGGAGAAGAACAACAGCGCATTGGCCTGCCAGATCTGGAAGTCAGCGAAGTCAGCCAGGTAGGTTGTCACCAGCTGGATGACCAGCATGCACGCCATGGCCACCGCTGCGCAGCGCACCGGCACCTGCTGGATCACCGTGCAATACACCATGATCAGCAGCATCCCCAGTTGATAGTGCAGGCGGAACGGACTTTCGCTGTAGATCATCGCAATCAGCGGCATCACCGAACACGTCACGGTGCCGATGGCTGCCGTCGCTTCCACGATGCGCCGGGTGCTGGCACGCCGCGCGATGACCAGCAGAATCATAAAGATCGGCGTCATCAGGCAGACACGACCCAGCGCCACGTAGGTAAACATATCGTTCAGGCTCAGCCAGTCGCTGACCATGAACAGGTTGTAGATGAGGATGCCGCCAATGCCCACGGCGGACAGAAACTGGCGGCGTTGCTCAAGCGTTTCGGCCTCGTAACGACGCTCCAGCTCGGTGCTGAAACGCAGGCTGCGAAAGCGCGACGCGATGGTGCGATCGACCTCGGCAAGAAGTTGCGCGTCATGGGGGCCAGGTCGATCGAGGACAAAGGAAAGCATGTTGCACCAAAGGGCTGGGTTACCGGACTAAGACATCACTGGTGATGTCTTAGTGCCATCATTTCGTCGGAACGCTGATTTCGCAAGGGCTGGCCGATCAAGCGTCAGGTTTGCGACGAACAGCGCTGCGCCTTGCCTCAGATACGGAAACTGCCCACCAGCTGCGTCAAGCGCGCCGACTGACGTTCCAGGTCGGAACAGGCGCGCAGCGTGGCTTGCAGGTTTTCCACGCCTTCCTGGTTCAGCGTGTTGATCTCGGTGATGTCGACGTTGATCGCTTCGACCACCGAGGTCTGTTCCTCGGTGGCGGTGGCGACCGACTGGTTCATCGCGTCGATCTCGCCGATCCGCACCGTCACGCTTTCCAGGCTGGTGCCGGCCTGGTTGGCGATGCTCACGCTTTCGTGGCTCTCGCGCTGGCTGTCATTCATGATTGCCACCGCTTCACGGGCGCCGTGTTGCAGCTCCTCGATCATTTTCTGCACCTGACTGGCCGACTCCTGGGTGCGATGCGCCAGGCTACGGACCTCGTCAGCCACCACGGCAAACCCGCGCCCGGCTTCCCCGGCGCGCGCGGCTTCGATGGCTGCGTTGAGCGCCAGCAGGTTGGTTTGCTGGGAGATGCCGGTGATGACTTCGAGGATCTGCCCGATGTTGGCCGTCTTGGTGTTGAGCTGTTCGATCTGCTCGCTGGCGCCGCTGATGCGCGTCGACAACCGGTTCATCGCCTCAATGTTCTGACCGACCACGGCCTGACCGTTGGACGCCATGTTGCGGGCGTCGCTGGAATGGCCCGAGGCCATGGCGGCGTTCTGCGCGATTTCCTGCGCGGCAGCGCCCAGTTCGTTGATGGCCGCCGCGACACTGCTGGTGCGGTTGGCCTGCTGGTCGGAGTTGAGCATCGAGGAGTTCGACGCGCTCACCACCCGCAACGCGACTTCGTTGAGCTGCACGGTGGAGGAGGCGACTTCGCGCATCGAGTCATGGATCCGCTCCACGAACAGGTTGAAGCCGTTGCCCAGGTAGCCGAATTCGTCCTGGCTGAGGACCTCCAGACGTTTGGTCAGATCGCCTTCGCCCGCGGCGATGTCGTGCATGGCGCGGCCCATGGTATTCAATGGACGCATCAGCACGCTGAGCAGCACGCCCAGCAGCAGAATGATCAGCACCACGGCGATGATCGTGGCGATGATGGCCGAGTTACGGAAATCGCCCAGTGCGGCGTAGGCCTGAACCTTGTCCACCGAGATGCCCACGTACCAGTTGACCGACGGCAGACCATTGACGTGGACGAAGGTGAGGATTTCCGTCTTGCCGTCGTGCTCGCTTTCGCTGATGTCCTGGGACAGGCGCGGTGTGCCGTTCGGGTACACCTCGGCCAGGGTCTTCATGACCAGCGAGGTGTCCGGATGCACGAGGATGCGGCCGTTGGCGTCGACCAGAAAGGCATGGCCGTCGTTCTGCAGGCGCAGCGCGCTGATCATCTTCACCAGCACTTCCAGGCTCAGGTCGCCGCCCGCGACGCCGGCCACGCCGGAGGGGCCTTTGACCGGCGTGGCGATCGTCACGATCAGGCCTTTGGTGACCGCGTCCAGGTACGGCTCGGTCAGGGTGGTCTTGCCGGCCTTCAGCGCGTCGGTGTACCAGGGGCGGGTGCGCGGATCGTAATCGCCGGGCATGTCGTCGGGCGGTTGCGTCACGAACGAGCCATCGGCCTTGCCCAGATAGATGCTCATGAACGTCGAGATCAGCGTCGGCTGGCCCAGCAGGCGATTGAACACGTCGGGCGACGGCGACACCGCGGCGCCCTCGGCAACGTTTTCCACCAGCAGGATGCGTCCCGACATCCAGTTCTGGATGTTACCGGCCGTACTCTCGCCCGTCTGATTCAGACTTTCCCTTAACTGATCCCGAATGGCCGTCCGTTGCAGATAATCGTTGTAGAGGGTGAACAAGGTAAATGCGGCGATTACCACCAGCGAGGCCGCCAGTAGAATCTTGTGACTGAATTTCAGGGATTTTGTCATGCCGTAGAGCCTTCAAGCGATTGCAGGGAAAGGATTGCAGTCTGTCTGCCGGTCTATCGGCGAGCGGCGCCATAGATGAATGGCTTGCGGGTTAAAACAGGCCTCTGCCTCGCTGGAATCTGACAATCGGTCATGTGACACGGATGGCGTGTCATGAAAGGGTGGTAGGCGAAAGGTGTGTAAAGCGAGGAGGCAGGCAAGGGGAGCTGGGCAGAGACCCAAAATATGGGGCTGCAAAAGCAGCCCTCTGGCGTCCGCCCGGCGTTGGCTCAAGGGTCAGGCACGCCCCTTGCAGCTTGCCGCTGGAACCTCAGCCCCATGGAACTTCAGCCCTCAAAGCGCCTGACTGTAAACCAGCGCGTAGGACTCGATCCCGTCATTGGGCTCTTTGATCCCCGCGTTCGAATAGTGTGTCACGCGCACACCCACGCGCTGGGCGTCGCCGAACTTCAGGCCGGCGCCGAGGCGGTCTTCAAAGTTGAACGCCGAGCCAAACGTCTGATCGCCCGCGGACGCGCCGGTAAACAGCGAAACGCCCACGCCCGCTTCGATAAACGGTTTGACCGGGCCGCCGCCGAACTCATAAACGAACACTGGGGCAAACGACGCCGAATGGCGAGCGCCGGCCTGTTTGCCCGCTTCCCAGTAGGTGTAGCCCAGATCCCAATAGCCGGTCAGTTTGCCGGTGGAGCTTTCCAGCCATGCCTTGTCCCAGTCGAAACCCAGGGCGACGCGGCCGGTCAAGCCACCCTGGCTGGTGGCACCCAGTGCCCCGGAGATTTGCGTGGCATCAGCATGGGTGGCGAGAGAGGACAGACAAAGGGCTGCGAGCAGTAGCTTTTTCATGGTAGAGGTAGCCAAGAAGGTCAGTGGAACCGGGGGGACAAATCACCCGAACGGATGTAGGGCATAATGCCACTACTAAAGTTCCATTGGCACTGCGAAAAATTGCTTTGCCGTGTGGCGTTTTCGCACGCCCAGCTGCCTTACCCCGCTGCCGAGCCTTTGGACATTTCAACGCTGCCGTTGAATAGAAGGCGTTATTGATCGAAATAGTTGAGGCTCAGCAGAAGAGATATCCGCTTTCGCAGCGGTCGATCACGGTCAACAATCCGTTCCTATCATTCCCGTCCCAAGGATCGACCATGAGCCTCTCGCCATTTCACCTCGCTATTCCTGTTTATGACCTCGCCGCCGCGCGGCACTTCTACGGCGACGTTTTCGGTCTTTCCGAAGGACGCTCCAGCGAGCAGTGGGTCGATTTTGATTTCTACGGCCATCAATTGGTCATCCATGAGCACCCCAAAACCACATCCCAGGAATCCGTGCATTCCAACGCCGTGGACGGTCACGACGTGCCGGTTCCGCATTTCGGCATCATTCTGCACTGGGCGGAATGGGAAGCACTGGCGGAGCGGCTGCGCGCCCGCGAAACCCGGTTTGTGATCGAACCCTATATCCGTTTTCAGGGCCAGGTCGGCGAGCAGGCGACCATGTTTCTGTTCGATCCGTGCGGCAATGCCCTGGAATTCAAGGCCTTCAAAGACATGAGTCAACTCTTCGCCAAATAGCCGTCTGCAGATGGCCCTCAGCGCGCCGGCTGATTCAGCGTGTCGATGACGCAACGGCGAAACAGGTCCAGCAGTGGCGTGTGCCGCTGCAGGTATTTGCTCACCAGCACGATCTCGCGGAAGAAGGTCATCTCGCCCAGATCAATGATCCGCACGTCCTGCGCATGCTCCAGCCACAACCCGGCCATGGGCACCAGCGCTACGCCGAGCCCGGCGCGGACCATTTTGACGATGGCGTCCAGCTCGTCGAGCTCCAGGGTTTGCCGCACCTCGAGCTTGCGCTCGCGCAGAAACTGCGTCACCCGGCGCCCGCCGAACGAGCGTTGATCGTAGCGAATGAAGGGGTGGTCGCTGAGAATCTGCCGTGGGTCGTCGCCTTGCATGTTCGCCGGCGTGATCAGCACGAACGGCTCCTTGGCGATGACTTCCGCGTGCAGCTCCTTGGGCAGCGCGAACGGCGGTTTGATCATGATCGCCAGGTCGAGCTCGCCGGCGTCCACCTGGCTGAGCAGGTTCAGTGAAACCCCCGGCACCAGACTGGCTTCGATAAAAGGCGCCTTGCTGCGCAGTGCCACCAGGGCTTGGGGCAAGATGCCGGTCTGTGCGGTGCTGATGGCGCCGATGCGCAGCGCGCCACGAAAATCGTTGGCGCTGTCGGGGCTGCCCATGCGCCCGAACAACTGCAGCATTTCTTCAGCCAGTGCGACGGCGCGCTGCCCGGCAGCGTTGAGGGTGGCGGCGCGGCCGGTGCGGTCGAACAGGGTCACGCCGAGGGTGTCTTCGAGGTTTTTGATCTGCGCACTCACCGCCGATTGCGTCAGCCCGACCTCACGTCCGGCCGCCGCAAAGGTGCCTCGCCGCGCGACGCAGACAAAGGTTTTCAACTCTCTGATCATCGTCAGGTCCTGGGATGGGGATTCAAATCGGGCAGGGCGCATGGGCAGCCGGCCGGCAGCGGATAGTAACCAGTGCCGTCGGCAAATAAAAATGCCGCCTCAAGGGGCGGCATTCTGTATCGCGTGACGCTTAGCGGTAGCGTTCAAGCCAGTGCGCGTAAGGCGCTGGCAGGGTCCACGAGGCTTTGTCGACGCCCAGCTCTTTGGCGGCGAAATACGCCCAATGCGGGTCCGCCAGGTGCGCACGGCCGATCGAGACCAGGTCCAACTGACCATTCTGCACGGCGGCCTGGGCCAGTTTTGGATCGCCAAAACCCCATGCCGACGTCACCGGGATATCGGCTTCGCGGCGCACACGTTCGGCGATCGGGCCCATAAAGGCCGGGCCCCACGGGATGTTGGTTTCCGGGATGGTGAAACCGACACTGACGCTCAGCAGGTCGAGACCGCCGGCCTTGAAGCGGCGCGCCAGTTCGATGGATTCGCTGAGGGTCTGCTCGTCACGGCCGTCGTACTCGATCACACCGAAGCGCGCGGTCAGGGGCAGGTTTTCCGGCCAGACTTCACGGACGGCAGCGAGGGTTTCCAGCAGGAAGCGGCTGCGGTTGTCGAAGCTGCCACCGTAGGCGTCAGTGCGCTGGTTGGAGTGTTCGGAGAAGAAGCTCTGGCCCAGGTAACCGTGGGCGAAGTGCAGTTCGATCCACTCGAAGCCTGCTTCACGGGCGCGGCGCGCGGCGTCGACGAAGTCCTGCTTGACCCGGGCGATGTCGTCGAGGGTCATTTCCTGCGGGACTTTCGGCAGGTTGGCGCCGAAAGCGATAGCCGAGGGCGCGATGGTCTGCCAGCCACGGGTGTCATCGGCGGCCATGTGGTCGTCGCCTTCCCATGGACGGTTGGCACTGGCCTTGCGACCGGCGTGGGCGATCTGGATGCCGGGGATGGAACCGGCGGCCTTGATCGCTTGCACGGCAGGGATGAATGCCTGGGCGTGCTCGTCGCTCCAGATACCGGCGCAGCCCGGGGTGATGCGGCCTTCAGGGGAGACGGCTGTGGCTTCGACGACCACCAGACCGGCACCGCCGCGGGCCATGCTCGCGAGGTGAACGTGATGCCAGTCGTTGATGACGCCGTTGTCTGCCACGTACTGGCACATTGGAGGAATGGCGATGCGGTTACGCAGGGTTACGTCCTTCAGCGTGAAGGGTTCGAACAATGCCGACATGGAAATACTCCTGATGATTGAATTCGCTTGTTCGATAGTATTCGAAATATGGCGGAGGATGAAACCCCCCGCTATGATGGGCGGCATGCGCGCCTTCAAACATCCGTTACCGACCGAACTCACACTTGAGCGTTTGCTTTACGCATTAAGTGACCCCGTGCGCCTCGAAATCGTTCGCTGTCTTTCCTCGGTGTCCGAGGCCACCTGTGGCGAACTCGACGGCGGGCGGCCCAAGTCCAGCATGTCCCATCACTTCCGCGTGCTGCGGGATGCAGGCCTGGTGCACACCCGCAATATCGGCACCACCCACATGAATTCCCTGCGCACTGACGAGCTGGATGCACGTTTTCCGGGATTGTTGCGAAGCATCCTGGCTCAGGATTGAGCGCGGTGGTTTTCAGATGTACGGCGGGGAGGTTGACCTGAAACAAAAATGGCCCGATCACAGGATCGGGCCATTTTTTTTTGCGCCATCCGCGACGCTTAGACAGCGCCGACGATCTTCGCAGCCGGTTGGGTACGACGACCCATTGCACCAGCGCCTGCCGCGACAAGGGCCGACACCACGAGGGTGATCAGCAGGATCCAGGCGGCGCGGGAAATGTTTTTCGCCGCCACGTCAGCCGCTTCACGGGCTTTCTGTTCTGCCTGAGCTTTCAGCTCCTGGTACTTGGCGTACGCCTGACGGTAGCTGGCCTGGGCCTGATCAACGATCTGGTTGGCTTCGGCGTCGGTCTTGTTGCCGCGGGCCTTGATCAGGTTGACGAACGCCTGGCGGTCAGCCGCATCCCACGCCTGGTCGCCCTTGGCTTTCAGGCGGTCCAGCAAACCGCTCAGTTGCTGGTCGGCCTGTTGTGGGGCTTCAGCACTGCGCTGGGCGGTGTTTTTAGCGTCTTCCTGGGTCGTGGCGACGTCTTGCTTGACCTTGTTCGGGTCCAATTCCGGCTTGCCGGTCTGGCGCATGGCCTGTTCGATTTCACCCTGGATATCATCCAGATTGAAGTCAATGCCCTGGGCCCGCAGTTGCTCCTGAATCTTGCCGCCCACAGCCGGGGCCACTTGTGCGATGCCGCTGCCCACTGCCGACAGGCCGCTGCCTGCCAGGTTCAGACCGCCCCGCACGACGCCGGTCACGGCGCTGGACACCAGGTAAACGCTGATCAGCGAAACACTGGCCCAGACCAAAATGCCGTGGAAGGCGCCTTCGCGATGGGCCAACCGGCCGGCGGCCCAGCCACCGATGAACAGGGAAATGACCATACTGACACCCAGCCAGATGCCAGTGCCTTTGCCCATGCCCGCCAGCGGGTCGGCTTCCTGCAGCGGATCAATGCTGGCGCTGCCGATGGCGGTGCCCAGCAGGCTGAGCATCAGCGAGACCACCAGTGCGAGTACCACACCGGCCAGAATGGCGCCCCAGGAAATACGTTTGAGCAAGGGAGCAACAGCGGTGCCCCGGTAGACAGGATCATCGTAGCCAGCGGGCGTTACTCGGTCATCGCGAATCATAGTGGCAGTTCCTTTGGTCATTGGCAGAACGCAAGAGTCCTTGCGCGTAATTCAATGACACTCGGGCTTTTTAATTAGTTTTATGCAGGCGAAAAATAAAATGCTGGCAAAATGCCTAAACTTTAAAAATGCCGGAAATTCAAAGGCCTGCAAGCAGACTAAATTGGAATTAGTGCTATTCGGAATCGCGATATCGCGTCACCCCGCACACTGTCCTTAGCAACCGACCATGCCACCGTACTTATTTTTTCCGAGACATCCTGATGAATACCCTCACCGCCGATGACCGCACTCAGGTCACTCGGGAAGCCACCGTCGAATACTGGAAACACATCATCCCGATCGTGCAGATTGCTTTCGGGCTCCACGTGCTCCTGCTCGGTCTGTTTTTGATTGTGGATCTGCCCGTGATGTGGGTCACCAATGCAGTGAGCGTCGCGGCGTACATCGCCTGTCTGCTGGCGATCAAACGTCGCCTGTATCGATGCGCCGGCATGCTGATCTGCCTCGAAATCATCGCCCATGCGGCCATCGCCACCTGGGTTCTGGGCTGGGACAGCAACTTCCATCTGTACGTCTTCTGCATCGTGCCGATCATCGCCTTCGGCTTTCATTCCTCGCCGGCACGCCGCGGCTGTCTGAGCGCTGCCGTGCTAATTGTCACGGTGGGCGGGTACCTCATGCGCAACAAAGTGCCGGTGATCAGCGTCAGCGAACACGCCCAGGACCTGTTCGGCGCCGCCAACGCATTGACCGCCACAGCGTTGTTGCTTCACGCCACGGCGCTGTCGGTGCGTTTCAACCTGTCCATGCACATGAACCTCTATCACTCCGCTCACCGCGACAGCCTGACCAACCTCTACACCCGGCGGCGAGTGCTGCAGCGCTTGCGTCAGTTGGGCGGGGGCCGCCGCGAGATACCCACGGCGCTGGTGCTGATCGACATCGATCATTTCAAGCAGATCAACGACCAGCACGGTCACGACCTGGGCGATGTGGTGCTGCAACAGGTGGCCGACGTCATCGCCCGGTGCGTGCGCACCACCGACATCGCCGCGCGCTGGGGCGGCGAGGAGTTTCTGGTGTTGATGCCCAACACCACCTTCGAGGATGCGCGGCTGATCGCCGAGCGGATACTGACGCACATTCGCGAGGAGGCCGGGGAGATCAGACAGATGAGCCTGACCCTCAGCGCGACCCTTGCGGTGGCCATCCTGAAAGACGGCGAGACGTTCCGGGATGCGCTGAACCGGGCGGATCAGCGTTTGTATGAGGGCAAGGAGGAGGGGCGCAATCGGGTGATGCGGGCGGAGTGAGTGCGGTGTTGCCTCTGACGCCTTCCCGGCTAAAGCCGGTCCTACGAATGCGCGGGGTGTGGCGACTGCTTTTGATTTCAGTGGGACTGGCTTCAGCCGGGAAGAGGTCGGTGCGTACGCTAACGATTCCGAGGTGTTGCCTCTGACGCCTTCCCGGCTGAAGCCGGTCCTACGAATGCGCGCAGTGTGGCGACTGCTTTTGAGTTCAGTGGGACTGGCTTCAGCCGGGAAGAGGTTGGTGCGTAAGCCATCAATTCTGCGGTGTTGCACCTGAAGCCATCCCGGCTAACGCCGGTCCTACGAATGCGCGCAGTGTGGCGACTGCTTTTGATTTCAGTGGGACTGGCTTCAGCCGGGAAGAGGTTGGTGCGTAAGCCATCAATTCTGCGGTGTTGCACCTGAAGCCATCCCGGCTAACGCCGGTCCCACCAATGCGCGCGGTGTGGCGGCTGCTTTTGATTTCAGTGGGACTGGCTTTAGCCGGGAAGAGGTCGGTGCGTACGCTAACAATTCTGAGTTGTTGCCTCTGACGCTTTCCCGGCTAAAGCCGGTCCTACTCCGCGCATGCCCGCTCTTCTTCAACTGAGTCGGGTCAGATACGCCGGCACGGGCTGCTCAGGCAGCACGGACAGGACTTTCAGCCGCTGCAGCATCCGTTGGCTGGCGCGGTTGAGGTGCTCTTTGAGGTTGAGCGCGGCGGCATCGAAGGCGCCGTGCAGCAGCAATTCCAGGATCAGACGGTGTTCGGCCAGCATCGCGTCGTCAGGGCCGATACCCAATTGGCTATAGAAAATCCGGCTGATGATCATCGGGCTCTGGCCCTGGCGGATCAACGTCGCGATCTTGCGGTTGGTGATGCCGGCCAGGCAGTGGTGATGCAGGTCCTCCTCCAATCGCTCGATGTCCGCCAGGCTGCACTGCGGGTTATTCTGCGCCGCTTCGACCCGCGCAAGCATGGCGACCAGGTCGTCGCGGCTCAGTCCCGGTGCGGTCTGGCGCAACGCTTCAGGCTCCAGGCAGGCGCGCAGCTCGTAGTCTTCGGTCACCTCCCGAGCCGTAAGCGGCCCGGCCAGCCATTGGGAGTAGGGTTCTTTCTCTACCAGCCCCCGATCACGCAGACGCATCAGCGCCTCGCGCACCACGGCCCGGCTCACACCATAGTGTTCGGCGGCAATCTGCTCGTCGAGCCGGTAATGACCGAACGCGATACAGGTCGACAGCGCCGCGCCGATTTCCTCGTAAATCCGTTCCCCCAGCGGGCGGGTGTCGACCAGTTCTTCACTGCTGTCCAGACCCAATTGGTGGTGGGTCAGGGCCAGTCGTAGCGGCTCCACGTGGGTGCCGTCGGGATTGACCAGATAACCGCGTCCGTTGAATCGGCTGATCAGGCCTTCTTCATGGAGCAGGTCCAGCGCCCGACGCACCGGCACCCGGCTGGTGCCGAACAGCTCTGCCAGCGGCGCCTCGAGCAGCACCAAGCCTTCAGCCACGTCACCGTTGACGATGGCATCGCGCAGGACCTGCCGGATCGTGGCGTAGCGGGACGGGGTGCGGGAATCCTCGACGGACATCGATTTCATACACTTCTCGAGAGGCGGGCGGCGATTCTCGCACAAGACAGGTTGTCACTGCGGGTCACGTCAGAACGCACGGTATTGGAGCCGTTGTTACTTTTCTGCACTAAAACGTACCTTTTCGTAAATATCCATTATTGAGGCCGCTCATCACCTCACGCTCGTAAAACCACACCTTCGGTCAGCTTCAAAAGCCTGGCAACGTATCTAGCGCGGCCGTCCTGGCCCGAAGACTTGTCCATCGGGTCGTTCCAGATATCAGCGTACGCCTACT
Source organism: Pseudomonas sp. W5-36 (assembly GCF_046540455.1). Taxonomy (NCBI): domain Bacteria; kingdom Pseudomonadati; phylum Pseudomonadota; class Gammaproteobacteria; order Pseudomonadales; family Pseudomonadaceae; genus Pseudomonas; species Pseudomonas sp. W5-36. The sequence continues at coordinate 106,037 of NZ_JAXCIQ010000005.1, forward strand.
CTGGCACGCTTTCTGCCTTTGCTAAATGTACATTTCCCGAATATGTACATTAAAGGTAGATGAAATGTCCGACGCTCGCCTCCCGGATCCGTTACTCGCCGACGCACTGGCCATGGCACAAGATTTCGCCAGTGGCCGAAGCGACCCCGTGCAGGCCCTGGACGCGGTACTGAACCAGGCCGCTGCAGTCGATGACGTGTTTATTTCCTTCTCCACCCACCGGGCGCGTCGCGAAGCTCAAGCCTCGGCGGCGCGCTGGAAGGCCGGGCAACCCGCGAGCGTGCTGGACGGTGTGCCCATCGCCTGGAAAGACCTGTTTGACGTGGCCGGCAGCCCGACCACTGCAGGCGCGGCGGTGCGCCGTGATGTCGCGCCGGCGCTGCTGGACGCGCAGACCGTCGGCCTGCTGTCACGGGCCGGGATGGTCAGCGTCGGGAAGACCAACCTCAGTGAATTCGCCTACTCGGGCCTGGGCCTGAACCCCCATTTCGGCACGCCGCACAATCCGCTCGGGCATGACCAGCCGCGTATTCCGGGCGGCTCCTCGTCCGGCTCGGCGGTGGCGGTTGCGGCGGGCATCGTCCCGGTCGCCATGGGCACTGACACGGCCGGCTCGATCCGCATCCCGGCCGCCTTCAACGGCCTGGTGGGCTTTCGCAGCAGTTGCCGGCGCTACAGCCGCGACGGGGTCTTTCCCCTCGCGCACAGCCTCGACAGCCTTGGCCCGCTGACACGCAGCGTGCGCGATGCGATCGCCATTGACGACATTCTGCGGGGTCGCACGAAATCGACCTCTTTGCTGCCACGCCCGCTGGCCGGCCAGCGGTTTTGGGTCGATCAGGCTGTCCTTGAGGATGATCGCGTCGAGCCCGCGGTGCGTGACAATTTGCTGCGCGGTGTGAGTGCGGTGCAGGCCCAGGGCGCATTGATCGAGGTGCGTCCGTCGCCTGCCTTTCAGGCCACGCTTGATCTGATCCAGCAGCAAGGCTGGCTCGGTGCGGCGGAAGCGTTCGCCCTGCATCAGGCCTTGCTCGACAGCGACGCGGCCGCGCAACTCGACCCTCGCGTACGACGCCGTCTTGAAGCGGCGCGGGCGTTCCCGGCCAGCCACTTGATCAACCTCTACAACGCCCGCGAGCGCCTTCAGCAACAGATGAGCGACGAACTCGATGGCGCCTTTCTGATCACCCCGAGCGTGGCCCATGTGGCGCCGCCGCTTGCGCCATTGCTCAGCGACGATGACCTGTTCATCCGCACCAATCTGGCCACGTTGCGCCTGACCATGCCGGGCAGTTTGCTGGACATGCCGGGCGTGTCGCTGCCCAGCGGCTGCGACGCGCTCGGCCTGCCTACGGGCCTGTTGATCAGCGCGCCGTGTGGCGAAGACTCACGTTTATTACGCGCAGCGCTGGCCGTTGAGGCCGCGTTGCGCACGTCCCGAAACGAAGGATCCGATAACTCCGCTGGAGAACGATGATGGCTAAAGAAATTCTGTGCGCCTTCGGTGTCGACGTCGACGCCGTGGCAGGCTGGTTGGGTTCCTACGGTGGCGAAGATTCGCCTGACGATATTTCCCGTGGCCTGTTCGCGGGCGAGGTGGGTGCGCCGCGGCTGCTCAAGCTGTTCGAGCGCTACGGCCTGCGCACCACCTGGTTCGTCCCCGGTCACTCGATGGAGACGTTTCCCGAGCAGATGAAGGCCGTGTTCGACGCCGGTCACGAGATCGGGGTGCACGGCTACAGCCACGAAAACCCCATCGCCATGACCCCCGAGCAGGAAGAAATCGTGCTCGATAAGTCCATCGAGCTGATCACCCAAATGACCGGCAAACGCCCGACCGGCTACGTCGCACCCTGGTGGGAGTTCAGCAAGGTCACCAACGAGTTGCTGCTCAAGAAGGGCATCAAGTACGACCACAGTCTGATGCACAACGACTTCCATCCGTACTACGTCCGCGTGGGCGACAGCTGGACCAAGATCGATTACACCCAGCACCCCGACACCTGGATGAAACCGCTGGTGCGCGGTCAGGAAACCGACCTGGTGGAGATTCCGGCCAACTGGTACCTCGATGACCTGCCGCCGATGATGTTCATCAAAAAGGCGCCCAACAGCCACGGCTTCGTCAACCCGCGCCATCTGGAAGAGATGTGGCGCGATCAGTTCGACTGGGTCTACCGCGAGCACGAGCACGCCGTGTTCACCATGACCATCCACCCGGACGTCTCCGGTCGTCCGCAAGTGCTGCTCATGCTGGAGCGTCTGATCGAGCACATCCAGAGCCATGCCGGCGTCAAGTTTGTCACGTTCGACGAAATCGCCGATGACTTCGTCCGCCGTAACCCTCGCCACAGCTGATTGGCCCTTCATTCCGAGGCGTGACCCATGTCCATCTACAACAAGCTTGATCTGACTGGCTGGAAACCCCAGCAACTGACTTCCGAGCAAGTGCGCTACGCCACCTGGATCGCTTTTTTCGCGTGGGTCTTTGCGGTGTACGACTTCATCCTGTTCGGCACCTTGCTGCCGGAAATCGGTCGGCACTTTCAGTGGGGCGAAGCGGAACAGGCGGAAATCGCCACCTGGGCTGCGGTCGGCACGGCGGTCATCGCCCTGGCCATCGGGCCGTTGGTGGACCGTCTCGGTCGACGCATGGGCATCATTTTCACGGTCACCGGTTCCGCGATCTGCTCGGCGCTGACGGCGCTGGGCGGGTCATGGGGCAAGTCGCCGCTGATCCTGATCCGCTCTCTGAGCGGGCTGGGGTACGCCGAAGAAACCGTTAACGCCACGTACCTCAGCGAAATCTATGCGGCCTCCGAGGACCCGCGCCTGGCCAAACGCCGTGGCTTCATCTACAGCCTGGTGCAGGGCGGCTGGCCGGTCGGCGCATTGATTGCCGCCGGATTGACCGCGGTGCTGCTGCCTATTATCGGCTGGCAGGGCTGCTTCGTCTTCGCCGCGACCCCGGCGCTGGTGATCGCGTTCATGGCACGCAAGCTCAAGGAGAGCCCGCAGTTCCAGATTCACCAGCGCATCACCCAACTGCGCAAGGCCGGCGAGGCTGAGCAGGCCAGGCAAGTGGCGATGACCTACGGCGTGGACTACGAAGAGCATCGCACGGCTGGGATCGGTGCAGCGTTCCGGGGCACCTCGCGGCGCGCCACGCTGGTGATCGGCGCAGCGATCCTGCTCAACTGGGCGGCCATTCAAGTGTTCAGCGTATTGGGCACCTCGGTGATCGTCAGCGTGCACCACATCTCCTTCGAGAACTCGCTGATCATTCTGGTGCTGTCGAACCTGGTCGGCTATTGCGGCTACCTGAGCCACGGCTGGATGGGCGACAAGATCGGCCGGCGCAACGTCATCGGCCTGGGCTGGATGCTCGGTGGTCTGTCGTTCACCGGCATGCTCTTCGGCCCCAGCAACATGCCCACGGTGGTCGGCCTGTACAGCCTCGGGCTGTTCTTCCTGATCGGTCCGTATTCTGCGGCCCTGTTTTTCATCAGCGAAAGCTTCCCGACCAGCATCCGCGCCACCGGTGGCGCGATCATCCACGCCATGGGCCCGATTGGCGCGGTGGTCGCGGGTTTTGGCGCGACTTCGGTACTGAGCGCTGGCGGCGACTGGCAGACGTCGGCGCTGTATTTCGGCGCCGTGCCGTGCTTTCTGTCCGGTGTACTGATGTTCGCCGCCCGCCATGTGCGCCCCGAATCCGTCCAATAGCAACCGTCCAATAAGGAGCTGAACATGACTCGCACCGTAGCGTTGATTACCGGGGCCGCCAGCGGGATCGGCCAGGCCCTGGCGGTGGCGTTCGCGCACAAGGGCGTTGCCGTGGTGGGCGGCTATTACCCGGCCGACCCCCATGACCCCGAGATCACGGCGCGGCTGGTCGCCGACGCCGGCGGCGAATGCCTAATGGCGGAGCTGGACGTGACCCGGACGGCCTCGGTTGACGCCCTGGCCGAGCAGGCGATCAGCCGGTTTGGCCGCATCGATTACGCGGTCGCCAATGCCGGCCTGCTGCGCCGGGCGCCGTTGCTGGAAATGACCGACGAACGCTGGAACGAGATGCTCGATGTCGACCTCACCGGTGTGATGCGCACTTTCCGCGCGGCGGCCCGGCACATGGGCGAGGGCGGCTCCCTGGTCGCCATTTCGTCGATTGCCGGGGGCGTCTATGGCTGGCAGGACCACTCGCACTACGCCGCGGCCAAAGCCGGGGTGCCCGGGTTGTGCCGCTCGCTGGCGGTGGAACTGGCGCCCCGGGGGATTCGCTGCAACGCCGTGATCCCGGGGTTGATCGAGACACCGCAATCGCTGGACAGCAAAAACTCACTCGGACCGGAAGGCCTCGCCAAAGCGGCCCGTGCCATCCCGCTGGGCCGTGTCGGCCGGGCCGATGAAGTCGCCTCGCTGGTGCGCTTCCTGTGCAGCGACGAGTCCAGCTATCTCACCGGACAAAGCATCGTCATCGATGGCGGCCTGACCGTGCGTTGGCCGGAGTAGGGCGTAGCGCCGATCCGCTATTGATTGCGCCACAAGCCGCAGACTGAAAGAGGAAACACCATGCAACTGGTCAATAAACGCGCGGTGATTACCGGCGCAGGCAGCGGCATCGGCGCCGCCATCGCCCGGGCGTATGCCGAGCAGGGCGCGCGGCTGGTCCTGGCCGACCGCGACGCCGTCACCCTGGCGAACACCGCCCAGCACTGCCGCGAGTTGGGCGTCGAGGTGGTCGAAAGCGTCGCTGATGTCGGCACCGTCGAGGGCGCGCAGGCCGGCGTCGACGCCTGCGTTCAGCACTTTGGCGGCATCGATATTCTGGTCAACAACGCCGGCATGCTCACCCAGGCCCGCTGTGTCGACCTGACCCTGGACATGTGGAATGACATGCTGCGGGTCGACCTCACCAGCGTGTTCATCGCCAGTCAGCGCGCCTTGCCGCATATGCTGGCGCAGCGCTGGGGACGCATCATTAACGTCGCGTCACAGCTGGGCATCAAGGGCGGCGCCGAGCTGACCCATTACGCGGCGGCCAAGGCCGGGGTGATCGGCTTCAGCAAATCCCTCGCCCTGGAAGTGGCCAAGGACAACGTGCTGGTCAACGCCATTGCGCCGGGCCCGATCGAAACGCCGCTGGTGGCCGGGATCAGCAGCGCCTGGAAAACCGCCAAGGCGGCGGAGCTGCCCCTGGGGCGTTTTGGTCTGGCGGAAGAAGTGGCGCCCGTCGCCGTGCTGCTGGCCAGCGAGCCGGGAGGCAACCTGTTCGTCGGCCAGACCCTGGGGCCCAATTCCGGCGATGTGATGCCTTGATGCCCAAGCACAAAGAACATAGCCGCGAATAGCTCATCACCAAATAAAGCAGGAGCAACTAACCATGTGTGGACTCTGCGGCCTGCTGGGTGAAGACGTGCACTGGAGCGACCCGCTGGGCGACGAATTGCCCCGTCGCCGCGAACGCCTGCGCCGGATCGCCGCGATCAACAAGGTGGTGGCGCCGTTTCGTCTGAAGGTCGAGGACTTTCAGGGCGTCTCCTACCTGCTGCTCGGCGCCACCGGCAAGCAGGAACTGGCCAGCGGTCTCGACCAACTGTGGCAACGGGCCGAGCAGTTGATCGGCCGCCCGCTGGATCCACTGGATGAACGACTGCTGGACCACCTGGAGCAGTACCCATGAGCATCGGCCTGAACGTCATCACCGGTTTTCTCGGCAGCGGCAAGACCACCTTGCTCAAGCGCCTGCTGCAGGGCGAAACCCTCGGCGACACGGCACTGCTGATCAATGAGTTCGGCGACGTTGGCATCGATCACCTGCTGGTGGAAGAGGTCGCGCCGGACACCGTCCTGCTGCCCAGCGGCTGCGTCTGTTGCTCGATTAGCGGCGAATTGCGCGATGCCCTGACCGACTTGCTCCAGCGCCGGGCAAAAGGTGAAGTGCCCGCGTTCCGACGCATCCTGCTGGAGACCACGGGCCTGGCCGATCCGGCGCCCATTCTCGCCACCATCAACAATGACCCGCACCTGCGCGGGCGGGTGCACATTGGTCTGGTGGTGACGGTGGTCGATGCCAGCCATGCCGCGCTGCAGGAGCGCCTGCACCCGGAATGGATGGCCCAAGTCGCCGCCGCCGACCGACTGCTGATCAGCAAGGCCGACCTCGCCGATGACGATGCGCTGCGATCGCTGCAGCGGCGTTTGCAGTCGATCAACCCCGCGCCGGTGCTGACCACGGATGCCATTCAGAGCGGCGATCAGCTGCTGCTCGGTGACGGGCTGCACAGCCCTGATCCCGCGCAGGAAGTCGCGCGCTGGCACCTGATGGCCGTGCGCTCGACACCCGCCCGCCACGGCGAAGCGCAGGTCTGCTGCCTGACCTTCGAACGTCCGTTGGACTGGGTCGCTTTCGGGGTCTGGCTGTCCATGCTGCTAAGATGCCACGGCGAACGAATCCTGCGCGTCAAAGGACTGCTTAACGTGAACAACAGCCATGCCCCCGTCGTCATTCATGGTGTGCAGCATTGCCTGCATGCGCCGGTGCATCTCCCTGCATGGCCTGGCGATGACCATCGTTCGCGATTGGTGTTTATCGTGCGCGGACTGGACACCGCGCTGCTGCGCCGCTCCTTCGAGGCGTTCACCGACCGCCTGGCGCCGGCGCCCCGGGAAGCGCTGGCATGACGGTGACGCTGCGGGTCCTGGGCACTTCGGTGACGCTGCTTGAATCCCTGCGGGTTCGCGCCGAAGAGGACCTGGGCATCAAGCTGGTGTATCAGGTGCATGACGTGCAGACCGCCCAGCGCATCGCGGTTATGCAGCCCGACAGCTACGACCTCTATGACCAGTGGTTCCACAACGTGGATTTCGTCTGGCCCGCCCGCGCCATCCAGCCCATCGACACCCGCCGTGTCGCTTTGTGGCACGAGATCAATGACTTGCCCAAGCGCGGCAGGCTGTCGGCCAGTGACCGGCTCGGCAGCGGCAGCGTGCCCAGCGAGCGCCTGTTCGTGCAGCACGACGGCAGCCTCGGCAGCGCGGTAAGTGAACGGATCAGCATGTTGCCGCTGACCCACAACGCCGACAGTTTCGCCTATCGACCCGAGCGCCTTCCCGCCGGTTTCAGTTCGGCGGACGAGAGCTGGGGCTGGCTGGTTGATCCGGCGTGGTGCGGGCGGGTGGCGCTGCAAAGCGACGCGGCCATTGGCGCGCTGGACGCTGCACTGGCGGTGCAAGGCGCCGGGCTGGCGCAGTTCAACGACATCGGCAACCTGAGCATCGAAGAGATCGACGTGCTGGCCGACATCCTCGTGCGCAAGCAGGGGCAGGGCATGTTCGGCGCGTTCTGGTCTGACGATGAAGAAGCGGCGGAGCTGATGTTGCACCCGACCATCGATATCCAGAGCCTATGGTCGCCGACCCTGGTGCGCTTGCATCGCGCCGGCGTGAAATACCGGGTCGCCGTCCCGCGTGAGGGCTATCGCGGCTGGTTCGGCGGGTTGTCCCTGTCACGCCATGCCAAGGGCGCGGTACTCGATGCGGCCTATGCGTACCTGAACTGGTGGCTGTCCGGCTGGCCCGGCGCGGTCATGGCCCGCCAGGGTTATTACATCGGCAACCCGGCGCGCAGCCGCGAACACCTGAGTGCGGCCGAGTGGGATTACTGGTACGCCGGGCTGCCCGCCCGGGAACAGCTGATGGGCAGCGACGGCTTGCCGCTGATCGACATCGGCGAAGTGCGCGATGGCGGCTCTTACGAGCAGCGCATGGGCCACATTGCGGTGTGGAATGCCGTGATGGATGAACACAACTACCTGGTGCGCCGCTGGGGGGACATCTCCCGGGCCGGCAGCAAAGGCACGCGCAGGCAGTGAAGCCCTGGCGCGGGCCGTAAGCCGGGGCCTCGCGGACCGCTGCGCTGGCGCCCCTGCAAAATGCCCGGCTGGCTGATTAGCCGATAAACACGTTCACAACCATCGATTACTCATGGACTATAGGCGCCATTTGGCGGCCTCTACAGGAGGCCTGCGCTCGTAGCTTCAGGATCCCGTGAATGAACATCAAGATTGAAGCGCTGATCGCCCGCAAGATCGGCTTCGCCTCCCACCAGAATGCCGTTCCCCTCGTGCGCGAATTGAGCCTCTGGAACCAGGAAGAAACCACCCTTGAAAACCTGGTACTGACCTTAAGCACTGACCCGGACTTCGTTGAAAGCCGAAGCTGGAATATTGACCGCATCCATCCCGGTGATCGCCTCAGCGTCTCTGATCGCGACATCAAGCTGAACGCCGGTTACCTGTCCGGCCTGACGGAAAGCCTGAACGCCGACGTGGTCATGCACGTGTCCCAGGGCGAGACGGTGCTCGTCGAGCAGCGCTTCCCCACCGAACTGCTCGCCCGCACCGAATGGGGCGGGTTGAGCGCGATGCCGGAGTTGCTCGCCGCGTTCTGCATGCCCAACGACCCCGCAGTGGACCGGGTGCTCAAAGCCGCCTCGCAGGTCTTGCGCCGTGCCGGCAAGAAAGACGGCATCGACGGCTACGAAAGCAAATCCCGCACCCGCACCTGGGAGCTGGCCTCCGCCATTTGGTCGGGGGTGTGCAGCTTTCAATTGAGCTATGCGCTGCCGCCCGCCAGTTTCGAGCAGCAGGGCCAGAAAATCCGACCGCCGAGTGTGGTGCTGGAAAACGGCGTGGCGACGTGCCTGGATACCGCACTGTTGTTCGCGGCCGCGCTGGAGCAGGCCGGGTTGAATGCGTTGCTGGTCATGACCAAGGGGCACGCGTTCGCCGGTGTCTGGTTGCAGCCGCAGGAATTTTCCCAGTTGCTGACCGATGAAGCGTCGGCCGTGCGCAAGCGTCTCGATTTGAAAGAAATGCTGGTGTTCGAGACGACCCTGGCGACCCAGGCGCCGGCGCCGAGCTTTTCCCGTGCGGTGGCTGCCGCCGAACGGGAGCTCGACGATGAGCAGTTCATCATGGCCGTGGATGTGCACCGCGCCCGGATGCAGAAGATTCGCCCGATGGCGCTGGTGTCAGCTGTCCCGGTCGATGGGGCCGACGATGCACCGCCTGTGTTTGAGGGGCTGGAGGAAGCGCCGTCGCTGCCGGGGTTCGATGTCGAGATCAATGAAGACGCCTCGGGCCCGGCCGGGAAACTGACGCTGTGGCAACGCAAACTGCTCGACCTGACCACGCGCAATCGTCTGCTGCATTTGCCGGACAGCGCCAAAGGCGTGCGTCTGCTGTGCCCCGACCCTGCGGCCCTCGAAGACCTGCTCTCCAGCGGTCAGCGCATCCGCGTGGTGGCCGTCCCAGACCTGAAAAGCGGCGGCCGCGATGAGGCCCTGTATGAACAGCAGAACAACGAAAGCCTGGTCGACGAAGTGGCCCGTCAGGCACTGGCGCGCGGCGAAGTCCTGGCCAGTCTGGAGAAGGTCAAGCTGGAAGCCACGCTGATCGACCTGTTTCGCAAGGCCCGCAGCGATCTGGAGGAAGGCGGGGCCAACACGCTGTTCCTTGCCATCGGCTTCCTGAAGTGGAAGAAAAGCGCCGACGACCCGAAAACCTATTCCGCGCCGCTGATTCTGTTGCCGGTCAAACTCGAGCGTAAAAGCGCCTTGTCCGGCGTCACCCTGAGCCTGCTCGACGAAGAGCCGCGTTTCAACCTGACCTTGCTTGAGCTGCTGCGCCACGACTTCGAGTTGATCATTCCCGGGCTGGACGGTGAGCTGCCCAGCGACGGGAGCGGCATTGATGTGGCCGGCATCTGGAACAGCGTGCGCCGGGCCGTGCGCGATATCCCCGGATTCGAGGTGAGCACCGAACTGGTGCTGGGCACCTTCTCGTTCGCCAAATACCTGATGTGGAAAGACCTGAACGCCAACGCGGCGCAGCTGCTGCAAAGCCCTCTGGTCAAGCATCTGCTGGACCCCGAAGCGGCGGGAGAAGGCTTTTCCGGTTCGGCCGAATTCCCCCGGCCCGAGCGTCTGGATACGACCGTTACGCCGGCGCAGCTGTTCGCACCCTTGCCGGCCGATTCGTCGCAAGTGGCAGCGGTGGTGGCATCGGCCAACACCCATAGCTTTGTCATGGACGGTCCGCCCGGCACCGGTAAATCCCAGACCATCGCCAACATGATTGCCCACAACCTGGCCCTCGGCCGGCGCGTGCTGTTCGTGGCGGAGAAACGCGCGGCCCTTGACGTGGTGTTTAGGCGCCTGGCGGAAAAGGGCCTCGGCGAGTTCTGTCTGGAGCTGCATTCCAGCAAGGCGTCGAAGGTTGAAGTGCTTAAGCAGCTGGACCGCGCCTGGGACGTGAGTGAAGCGTTGAGCGCCGAGGAATGGGAGCGTGAAGCCGCGCGGTTGCAGACCCTGCGCTCACGGCTCAATCAGCTGGTCGACGTGCTGCACCGACGCTGGGACAACGGCCTGACCCTGCACCAGTCGATCGGCCGGGTGGTTCGCGACCACAGCCCGCAGACGCCAAGGCTGGCCTGGGAAACGGGCACGGAACACGATGGGGCCGAGTACGCCGGGTTGCTGGATCTCGCCCGTCGCCTGGGACTCAATGGCAGTGCCGCCCGCGACCTGTCAGGTAAGTTTGGCGCCCTGGCGCAGACCCAATGGTCGAACGCCTGGCAGGCACAGATTGCCGGTGCCGCACGGGAAGTGCCCCCGTCCCTCGATGAATTGAACGCCGCCAGTGAGCGGCTGCTGGCACTGACCCACGTGCCGTTGCCGGTGGCTGAAGTGGCTCAGGTCCAGCAGCTGCATGATCTTGTCTCCCTGATCCTTGAATCCCATGGCCTGAACCTGTCGTTTGCCTTTGCACCCGACGCTGCCGCGCGTATCGAAGCCGCCCGGCGCAGTTGCCAGTTGCTCGAGAGCTATCGGGAGCTTGAAGAGACCCTGTCACTGGATTACGCCGATGAAGCGTGCCGCCGTGTGCCGGTCGCGCAACTGCGCAATGAGTGGCACGACGCCGAGGGCAAGTTCTGGTTCCTGGGAACGCTGGCCCAGAAAAAGGTGGCGAAGAAACTCGCCTCTCTCGGTGGCGCGGCGGGCCTGCCGGACACCGTCGGCGACCTCGCTATTTTTGAACGCCTGCACGCCCAGCTGCTGGAAATGGATGCGTTGGCCAGCGACATGCAATCGATCCCTGGCTGGCAAGGGCTGAAGAGCGACCCGGTGCGCACGCTGCAGGCCGTGACCCTGGCCGAGGGGTTGCGCGGCAGGCTGATCGGGATGGCCGACTCCCCCGAGCACCTGGTTGCCCTGCGCGGCGCCGTGGCGCGTCTGGTAATCGACGCGAACGACATGCTGGCGCCGAATGGCCAACTCGCTACCGCCGTATCGACCTTGCAGCAGGCGTTGTCCCGCGTTGAGGCGGCCGTGCGTTTGTTCGCCGGGTTGGCGTGCACAAGCACTCAAACGTCCCTGAGCGTGGCGACACTTCGGACGACGTCACTTGCCATCCAGCAGCAGGAAGAGCAGCTCAAGGCCTGGTGCGACTGGTGCCGGGTGCGCGAACAGGCGGCCGAGGCCGGCCTGGCCAATCTTGCCAAGGAACTGGAAGTCGGCAGTCTGTTGCCGTCTGCCACCGAGGAGACCTTCGTCACGGCCTATGCCCATTGGTTCGCCACCCAGGGCATCGACGGCGAACCGTTGCTGCGCAATTTCGTCGCGGCCGAGCACATGAGTGACATCAGCACCTTCGTGCGCCTGGACGACGAGCTGGCGAAACTGACCGTGCGCTATATCCGCGCCAAACTCTGCGGATTGATTCCGTCCAAGAACGACATTCCCAAAAGCAGCGGCTTTGCCATTCTCAAACACGAGCTGCAGAAGTCGCGCCGGCACAAACCGGTCCGGCAGCTGGCGATCGAGATGGGCGATGCGCTGAATTGCCTGGCCCCTTGCATGCTCATGAGCCCGTTGTCGATTGCGCAGTTCCTGCCCGCCGATCAGCCGCCGTTCGACCTGGTGATCTTCGATGAGGCGTCGCAAATCGCGCCGTGGGACGCCATTGGTTCGATTGCCCGGGGCAAGCAGGTGATCATCGCCGGTGACCCCCGGCAGATGCCGCCCACCAACTTCTTCAACCGTGGCCCGAACGCCGGTGACGACGACACCGCCGAAGACATGGAAAGCATCCTCGACGAATGCCTGGGGGCAGGGGTGCCGAGTCACAGTCTGAGCTGGCACTACCGCAGTCGCCATGAAAGCCTGATTGCGTTCTCCAATCACCGTTATTACGACAGCAACCTGATCACCTTCCCGGCCGCGGAAACCCGCGTCAGTGCGGTCGAGTGGCGCAAGGTCGAGGGCGTCTACGCGAAAGGCAAGGGGCGTTACAACCAGGCCGAAGCCCAGGCCATCGTCGATGAAACCGTCAAGCGCCTCACCGACCCCGGGTTTGTGGCGGCGGGGTATTCCATCGGCATCATCACCCTCAACTCCGATCAGCAGAAGCTGATCAACGACCTGCTGGACGCGGCCCGCAAGCAATACCCGCAGATCGAGCCGTTCTTCCAGGACACCCAGACCGAGCCGGTGGTGGTCAAGAACCTCGAAACGGTCCAGGGCGACGAGCGTGACCTGATCATGCTCGGCATTGGTTACGGCCCCACCGAACCCGGTGCGCCAGTGATGTCAATGAACTTCGGGCCGCTCAACAAAGACGGCGGCTGGCGCCGGCTCAACGTTGCCATCACCCGGTCCCGGCGGGAAATGCTGGTGTTCACCTCGTTCGATCCGTCGATGATCGACCTCAATCGGACCAACGCGCGGGCCGTGCGGGATTTGAAGCACTTCATCGAGTTCGCTCAACGTGGGCCGAAAGCGCTGGCCGAGGCGATACAAGGCTCGGTCGGCGGCTATGACTCGCCGTTCGAGGAGGCGGTCGCCCAAGGGCTGCGGCGTCTGGGCTGGCAGGTCGTGCCGCAGATCGGCGTGTCACGTTTCCGCATCGATCTGGGCATCGTTCACCCTGATCGTCCGGGCGACTACCTGGCGGGTGTCGAGTGCGACGGTGCCACCTATCACAGCGCGGCCACTGCCCGGGACCGGGACAAAGTGCGCGGGGCGATTCTCACCGGACTGGGCTGGAACCTGCTGCGGCTGTGGTCCACCGACTGGTGGGTGGATAAACACGGGGCGTTGCAAAAACTGCACGTCGCGCTGAACGATCTGCTGGATCAATCACGACGGGACAGCGCGGCCGAACGGGTTGATAAAGCCGTCGCTGCGCCGGCAGTGGCCGACAAGGACCCGGTGTAAGGGGCCTGATCGGCGCGTGCGGAGTGAGGGTTACATCGGCGTGTTCATCAGTTCGCGCACGCGAGCGGCCAGTGTTTCAATGGCGAAGGGCTTGGTCAGTACATGCATGCCAGGCTCAAGCTGGTTGGCGCCGATGGCCGCGCTTTCCGCGTAGCCGGTGATGAACAGCGTTTTGAGTCCCGGACGGAGTTCGCGCGCGGCGTCGGCCATCTGGCGTCCGTTCATCCCGCCGGGCAAACCCACATCGGTGACGAGCATGTCGACGCGCACGTCCGAGCGAAGCAGCGTCAGTCCGCTGGCACTGTCCGCCGCCTCCATGACGGAATAGCCCAGCTCGCCCAGCACCTCTGTCACCAGCATGCGCACCGTGGGTTCATCGTCCACAACCAGGATCGTCTCGCCAACGCCAGCCGCCTGGGTGGCGGCATTCGGGATGTGCGCTTCATTGGCGCCGGGATTCCCGTGGTGGCGGGGCAGGTAGATGCACAGCGTGGTGCCTTGCCCGACCACAGAGGCGATGCGAACCTGCCCCCCGGATTGCTTGGCGAAACCGTAAATCATCGAGAGGCCCAGTCCCGTGCCCTGGCCGATGGGTTTGGTGGTGAAGAAAGGGTCGAATGCTTTCGCCACGACGTTGGCCGGCATGCCGGTTCCGGTGTCTGTGACGCTGAGGGTCAGGTATTCGCCCTCGGAGACCTCCAGCAGCGGCGCTTCGGCGGAGCCCACGACCTGCCAGCGGGTTTCGATGGTGATGCTGCCACCGTCCTGCATGGCATCCCGCGAGTTGATGCACAGATTCAGCAGCGCATTTTCCAGCTGGCTCGCGTCGACCAAGGCCACGCAGCTGTCCGGCGAGCCGACGGTCTGCACGGTGATGCTGGGGCCCACGGTGCGCTGAATCAGCTCGGTCATGCCCTCGACGAGGCTGTTGATCTCGGTAGGGCGGGGATCGAGTGTTTGCCGGCGGGAGAACGCCAGCAGTCGGTGGGTCAGGGCGGCAGCCCGCTTGGTGGCGCCTTGCGCCGTCGTCAGGTACCGGTCGACATCCGTCAGACGACCCTGGGCAAACCGTGCGCTCAACAATTCCAGCGAGCCGGAGATGCCCGCGAGCAAGTTATTGAAGTCATGGGCAAGCCCGCCCGTGAGTTGACCCACTGCTTCCATTTTCTGCGACTGGCGAAGTTTCTCTTCGGCCTGCATCAAGGCTGCGGTGCGTTCAGCCACGCGCTGTTCAAGGGTGTCGTTGAGGGTGCGCAGGGCGGCGATCGCCAGGTCGCGCTGGGCTTCCACCGAACGCCGCTCTTCCACATCGATCAAGACACCCGGAAAACTGAGGGGGACGCCGTCCTCGCTGAAGTTGACGCGCCCGTTGGCCTCGATCCAGTGGTATTTGCCGTCCGCCCGACGCACCCGGTATTGATGGGCGTAGGCGCCGCCGCGGCTAATGGCTTCGTTGATCGCCGCCATCAGTCCGGCCCGGTCTTCCGGGTGCACAGTTTCCACCACTTGTTCCAGGCTGAGCCCTTCGTGGCCCAGCATCGGGTCGAGTCCAAAGGCCCGGGCGAAGGCTTCGTCCACGGTGAAACTGTCGCTGGGCAGGTCCCAGTGCCACGTGCCGAAAATCGCCCCGGCCTCAAGCGCCAGCTGCACGCGCTCGACGTTGGCGCGGGCGATGGCTTCGCTCTGGCGCAAACGTTCCTCGGCATCCCGCCGCCCCGTCACGTCATTGAAGATGATCGCGATCTGACATTCGGCGGGATCGCCGACGGGCACGGCGCGCACGTCGAACCAGCGCTGAAAGGCTTTGGCATAGCTTTCGAAGGTGGCCGGCACGCGCGTCTTGGCCACACGTCCGTAGGTGTCGAACCAGAACTGCTCGAGGTCGGGCGCAAACTCCGTGACCCACTTCCCGCGCAGGTTGACCCCAGCCTCGCGTTCAAAGGCCGGATTGGCCTCGACAAAGCGGTAATCGACAGGGGTTTCGTTGGCGTCGAACTTGACCTGGACGATGGCGAAGGCGGCCTCGATGGTTTCCAGAATGGTCCTGAACCGCTCCTCGCTCTGACGCAGGGCCGCTTCGGTGTCGCGGATGGGCGTGAGGTCGAGCATCGCGCCGATCATGCGCACCGCCTGGCCTTGAGCATCCCGGATGACGTGCCCGCGGTCGAGGACCTGGGCGTACGTGCCGTCCACCCTTCGAAACCGGTACTCCTCGCTCCAGCCTGTCAGCCTGCCGTCTATCACGTCGTGGATCGAGGTGACGATGCGCTGCCTGTCATCGGCGTGAATCTGTGCCATCCACCAGTCGCCGGTCATGGCGATGGTGGCGAGCGGATGCCCGTAGACCCGTTCCAGGGCGTCGTTCCACAGGACGTGGTTGTCTTTCAGGTCCCAGTCCCAGATGGCATCGTTGGTGGCCTTTACCGCGAGGCGGTAGCGGGTCTGAGCCTCTTCGATCGCTTGCTCGGCCACGCCGTCGACTGCGGGCTCAACCGCAGTGTCGATCGAGCCCGCCATCGCATTCTGTCGAATGCCGGTGCACAGGCTTTCCAGCCTGAGGGCTTCACTTTTCTTCAATGCCGAACGCAACTGGATGACTTCAGCCTCAAGGGCTTCCCGGGTCAAATGCTTCAAGTGTCCACCTGTAAACGTAACGTTATGACCTGAGACCGGGGGGCGCCATCGGCCCTCCGGGACTGCATCAGCCGGTTGATCCAGCAGTATCGGCGGCCAGCGTTTTACGCTGCATGCTGGCAGAATGCAATTCGGCTTCAGAAAGGACTCGCGCAGAAAGCCAAAGGTTCCAGCCACAGGGGTGATTTGCCAGGCCCGGACGGGGCGTCTGTTCCGTTGGTTTTGGCGGGTTTGACCGATCCTGCGGCGATGGGCTGCTCAATGCCCTTGACCTTGCCGCAGTGGAAAGGTCTAGCGTGACCGCTTCGTCTCAACCCTCATCCAGGATGCTTCGTCATGAAAAAGATTGCTGCCGTTGTCAGCGTGATTGCTCTGCTTGCCGTAACCGCCGTAACCGCCGTCAGGGCCGATCAGGCGGAGGACGTCAAACAGATGCATGAGGCCTACCAGCAATCGATGGGCGCCATGAAGGACGACATGCATCACGGGATGATGAGCGACGATCCTGACGTTGCCTTCGCGGCGGGCATGCTGCCTCACCACGAAGGCGCAGTGGAGATGGCGAAGATCGAGCTCAAATACGGCAAGGATCCGGAGATGCTGGAACTGGCGCGCAAGATTGTGGCGGCGCAGGCGGCGGAAATTGCGCAGATGAAGGCCTGGCTGAAAGCGCATCCGGCCAAGTAAAGCGGCAAAACCCTGCGCCCCTGATCAGGGGCGCTGATGTCCGCCCATGCGGCGTGGCAGGGCAACGCAGGCGCTGCTGCGTGCGCATCAATTCGTGATGTTCGCGTCGATTTTCTTGCCCATGCTGATGCGCGGTTCGGTTGAGTAACCCACAGACTCATAGAACGCCTGGACGCTGGCATTGGTGCTGACGATCTGCAGGTTGATTTTCATGCACCCCCGCAATGTCAGGGCGTGCTCGGCATGACGAAC
Source organism: Pseudomonas sp. W5-36 (assembly GCF_046540455.1). Taxonomy (NCBI): domain Bacteria; kingdom Pseudomonadati; phylum Pseudomonadota; class Gammaproteobacteria; order Pseudomonadales; family Pseudomonadaceae; genus Pseudomonas; species Pseudomonas sp. W5-36. The sequence continues at coordinate 122,889 of NZ_JAXCIQ010000005.1, forward strand.
CAACTGCACGCCCACGCCTTTTCTGCGATGTGAGGGGTGCACCGCCACCGCATACAGCCATCCGCGGTGCCCGTCGTACCCGGCCAGAACAGTACCCACCACCTCATTGTCCGTCAGGGCAACAAAGAACAGACCGTCCGCGACGGCCAGCTTTTTGTCGATGGCGAGGCCGGGCGTGTTATGGGCGGTTTCGTAGCCGAATACAGCGTTCCAGAGTTCGATCACGGCGGGCCGATGAAGCGCGTCGGAGTAGTTGGTAATGGCAACCATGGTCAGGCTCCTTATTCAGCGGTAGTGGGCGAAGGGATTTTCTGCGCTGGCACTCGCGACTTATCGTCCCGAGACCAGTGCCAGCCGACAGGCCAGCCCCAAAAAAACCGCACCCAGCACCTGATTCAGGCGCTTGGCGATACGGACATTGGTCGCCAGCTTGTGCCCGATCCGACTGGCCAGGAGGATGACTGCGCCGTTCACCAGTAAACCGATGACATTCAAAACCGTGGCGAATATCAGCATCTGCACGACCAGCGAGGCTTTCGTTGGATCAACGAACTGCGGAAATAACGCCAAGACGAACAGTGCCATTTTCGGGTTGAGCAGATTGGTCACCAATCCCTGCCGGAAAATACTCAGAAGCGGCGTGGGCGCAAGGTCGGCATCAGCATGCAGCGGCGACGGGGCGCTGAACGCTTTCCAGGCGAGAAAAACCAGATAGGCAGCCCCCGCGAACCGCACCGCGTCGTAAGCGGCGGGCACATTGATCAACAATTGCGACAGCCCGAGTGCGGCAGCCAGCGCGTGACAGTAGGTGCCCACCTGAATGCCCGCCAGTGAAACGAAACCTGATGCTCTGCCCTGGCTCATGCTCCGCGATGCAATCAACAGCATGTCCGGGCCCGGTGTCAGCGTGAGCGCCAAGCAGGCGCCAGCGAAAAGCAGTAATACCGAGAGATCAATCATCACGTCCCTTCCCGAGGTCATGTAAACGGCTAGTGCAGGCACGCATGTTACCGGACGGTGGCGCTTCTCTGGAGGGCTTTGCGGGATGACGTCATTCAGTGGCGCCACGACCCATGGGGTAATTCAATGCGCCTTTCTGCCTTGGCCAGCGCGGCCTTCAGCGCCTCCTTGCTTAACGGAATGCAGTAAGCGGGCTTGGCCCGTTCGAATCGCCAGCTTTCATCGAGGTTGCCGGCGTCGACCGCGTCAAATCCCACCTCGTCCAGTAGCCGGAAGGCCAGCGCCTTTGCCCCAGGGTCATCGGCGGCCACCGGCAAGGCACGTCGGTCGTGCGCTTTAACTGGGCGAGCATCGCGGATCAGGTCATCGGCAAGGATCGCATTGAACACCTTCACCACATGGGCGCGAGGCAGATGCTCGGCGAGCAATCGGCTGGTGGTGGTTTCGAACCTGTCCAGCGCCGGGATAGGGCCATCCTGGTCGGGATAGTAGTTGTTGGCATCCAGCACCGTTTTACCCGCAAGGCATTCGGCGGGCAGGGTTGGGTAGTGCTTGAAGGGAATCGCCACGAGAACAACATCGCCAAAGCGTGTTGCATCTTGGATGGTGCCAATTTGAGCCTGCGGGATCTCGGTGGCCACATTTTCCAGGGTTTCAGGCCCGCGCGAATTGCTGATCATGACTTCATGGCCAGCCGTGATGAACAACTGCGCCACTGCGCGCCCGATGAAGCCCGCCCCGATGATGCCGATGCGCATGTGATAACTCCGATGATGTGCTGGAAGCGGCCATGATGATTGCGAACCAGCGGCAGATAAATAATCATCAGGCACATAGTCTCGCTACCAGGAGTGTTGAATCATGGACCGTCTCAGCAGCATGGAAGCCTTCGTCACGGCAGCGGAGTGCGGGTCTTACGCCAAAGCGTCCGAGCGAATGGGGCTGTCGCCGCAGATGGTGGCCAAACATGTCGCTGCGCTAGAGCATCGGCTCGGCGCGCGGTTGCTGAACCGCACCACTCGACGCCAGAGCCTGACCGAACTGGGCCAGGCGTATCTGGAGCGTTGCAAACACATTCTCAGTGAAGCGAGAGCGGCGGATTCCCTTGGGGAAATGATGAATGACACCCCGCGCGGCAAGCTGAAAATCAGCGCGCCCATCACCTTCGGCTCCTCTCGCCTGATGCCCTTCGTCACGACATTCCTGCGGCTGCATCCCGAGATTGAAATCGATCTGCAATTGACCGATCGCTTCGTTGATCTGGTGGAGGAGGGGTTTGACATCGCATTCAGGATCGGCCCGGTGGAGGTGTCCAGCCTGACCGCCCGGCCGTTGGCGCCTTACCAACTGGTGGCCTGCGCGGCGCCTGGCTATCTGGCAGAACGCGGTGTGCCGCAACGTCCGCAAGACCTGAGCCAGCATGAGTGCCTGGGGTACGCCTGGTGGTCGCGGCCGATTGATCGCGAGTGGGTGTTCTGCAAGGGCTCAACGGTGGCGCGGGTTCAGGTGGCCAGTCGATTGAGAGTCAACGAGAGCCGCGCGCTGCTCTCGGCCGCGCTGGACGGTTTCGGCATCGTGCTCGGCCCGCTGATATTCCTGGAGCCCGCTTTGCGCAGTGGCGAGCTGGTGCGAGTATTGCCTGACTATGAGGCGCCGAGCCGGCCTCTGCATATGCTGTACACCGGCAGCCGGCAGCGAACGGCCAAGCTGCGCCGGTTTATTGATGCGGCGCTGCTGCGGTTCGGTTGAGCGCTTCGTGCAGGTGAGCGCCGCGCTTGGTTCGAGGACTCAGCTATTCCGTTTAGTGCCCCCCGGACGACGCTGGCGCCTGTTTCTCCCTCTGGCTGGCTTGTCCTGAATGCCAGACCGGCCAGACCTGTGCAACAACAAACAGCACCTCGAAAACCGTAAACCCGAGAATCAGAAAACTCGCTCCCTGAGCGACTGCATAAAGCTGCCAGATCGCGAACAGCGTTCTCGCCAGTGCGTCGTATAACCCGATGCGGCGGCTCGGTTGCGCGAGGCGCCACAACGACCAGACCACCACCACGCTGCCAAGCAGGTTGGCGAACAGCATCCCGCTGACGTCCAGCACAGGCACGGGCCGCTCCAGTGCCAGAGCGGCCGAAAGCGCGGCAAAGGCGCTGAACACCCATGTTGCAGTCCAGGGCGTCATGAAGCCTGCCGTCATTATCAAGTCGTAAACGGCGCTGCCTCTGACAAGGTGCCGGTTGGTCTTTGCGTTGATCATGATCATCCCTCACAGTTGAGCCCGCAGGCTAAAGCCTGGTCTTAGGTCCAGAGTCAACGTGAGCATTGAACGTTATGAAAATAGGTGAAGTGGCACTGCACGCTGGCGTGTCTGTGGACGCGTTGCGGTTTTATGAGGAGAAAGGCCTGATCAAGCCCCGGCGCAGTGCCAATGGCTATCGGCATTATCCGCAGGAGACCCTGCAGCTGGTGGGGTACATCAAGCTGGCGCAGCAGCTGGGGTTTTCGCTGAAGGAAATCGGCGAAAACCTGCCGTTGCTGTGGAACAGCGAGCAGGTCTCCAGCGACCTGCTCGCTCGATTATTCAGCGAGAAAATCGCGTTGCTGGACGAGCGCATCGGGCAGATGCACGCGCTGCGCAATCTGTTGGCCGAGCGGGCCGGGCAGGTCTGTCCGCTGTTGGGCAATGGCGCCGCTGACTCGCCCTGAAGGGCGCATCACCTGGCAATGCCCGGCCGTCCGTAACGCCGCCTTCAGTCGCACAGCGCCTGGCTGCGACGCGTCGCTATCGGCCGCACCAGGCTCAGCAATCCTGCCAGGGCCATGGCCGCACCGACCCAGAGCGGCGAGCGCAAGCCCAGGCCTGCGTCGATCGTCACACCGCCCGCCCAGCTACCGAACGCCAGTCCGGCGGTGATGACCGAGGTGTGCATGATGTTCACCAACGCACCGGGCTCGGCCGCTTTCATGACGCGCGCCACCATCGCAGGATTCAGTGCCACACCGGTCAGTCCGAGGGCAAGGAAGCACATCAGGTTGAGCCACAGATGATCCCCAGCCAGGGCGAAGCCCGATAACGCCAGCACCATGATTGCCAAGCCCCAGCCGACGATCGCCATCATGTAGCGGTCCGCCAGCCGGCCCACCACCCAGTTGCCCAGCACGTTCGCGACGCCGTACAGCGCCAGCAGCGGTGCGACGAATTTCGGCGCGACGCCGACTTCCTGAATCAAAATGGGCGTGCAATAGCTGAAGGCGGCAAACGTAGCGCCGATGATCAACCCGCTGGTGACGTACGCCGCCCAGAGGGGCGGGTTCTTCATGTCGGCGACTTGTTGGCGCAGTGGCGGTTCGCTGCCGTTGGCGCTCGCCGGCAGGCGCTTGCTCGCCAGCACCGTGCACAGCATCGCCAGCACCACCACCAGCCAGGCGCTCGCACGCCAGCCAAAGTGTTGCTCGACCCATGTAGTCAGCGGCACGCCTACGACCGGGGACAGCATCAGCCCGGCAAGGACCACCGACACCGCCCGACCGCGACGTTCCGGCGTCACGAGGCCTGCGCACACCGTCATGCACAAACCGATGCAGACGGCACTGGAGATGCCCATGACCACGCGAGCAGCAGCGAGCACCAGATAACTTTGCGCGGCCGCTGCGACTGCGCCGGCGACCACATAACAGACGAGCAGCGCGATCAAAGAGCGTTTGTTGCTGACGCCTTTTGACAGCAGCAGGACGGTCACAAGCGGGCCGCCGATCGCCATGCCCAAGGCGTAAAAGGCGATCAGGTTGCCGACCTGGGCGAGACTGACCGAGAACGCGTCGGCCAGTGCCGGCATCATGCCGGCGACCATGAACTCGGCCGTCACCAGCGAGAAAATCGTCAGGCCCAGAAGGTAGACGGTGGAGGGGAGCTTGCTGCGGCTGGACATGGGGTTCCCGAGGGGTAAAGAAGGCCGGCTACCCTAGGGATTGAGACGGGGCAGGTCAACAGGCAATCGAGTCACTGTCCCTGGAAAATTGGGGCTGTTGCATCATCCCGAGGCCCGCGCTTGCATCGCCAGCCATTCCTCGCGGGTCAATTCCCAGAGTTCTTGAACCATCGGACCCGAGACGAAATGGCCGTCCCGGCGCTCGATCAGTCGCATGCCTTCGCGCTGAGAAATCCTTCGCGAGGCATCATTGCCCGCCGCTTTGGGCACCTGCATCACTGGCCGCTGCAGCGTTTCGAACCAGAAGGCGTTGACCACCTCGCACGCCTCCTGGATATAGCCCTGGCCGCGCCACTGCGGCGCGAGCCAGAAACCCCTGTGGTTTTTGAGCTGATCGTGCAGGCTGATGCAGCCGATCACCCGCGCCGGTTCGCCGATCAGGCGTATCGTCCAGTGCCATTCGCTTCCCTCTGCCGCAGCAGGAAGCGCGACGTCGCGGATGTAGGTCAGTGCGCCGTCTTCGGGATAGGGCCATGGCACATGGCTGTCCAGATACCGGACCACGTCCCACTGGGGAAACACCTGTTGAATCGCGGGCGCATCTGTCAACAGCAGCGGGGCGAGTATCAGTCGAGCCGTGTGGAGCGTGGGGCTGTCCATGTGGGTTTCTCCCTGCAAACAGTGCAGCGACATTGATGCCCTATTCATTGGGCAGAGAACAAGCGTCCGGCCACTGGCTCCCGGACATTGTTGATCGCCAGCTTCTGGTCTCGGCTGTTGCTCCGCTGGCAAGCACACGAAAGTCGATGGGAGCGTATGGCACCTGATCCGATCGAACTCCTCCGAATCAGTCCCGGTCTGAGCATGACGGATGCACCGTCACCCTTTATTCATTAAATGGCACTCGTCTGCCAGAGGATCTGATCATGCTCGGAAAGAAATACCTCCCTCATCTGCTGTTCACCGCCGTATGCGCCGTCAGCAGCTTTTCGTACGCTGCCGAACAGCCAAGCGTGACGATGGATCGGCCGGGAGCAGGGGTCAAGGAAATCAAGGAAGGCGATAACGCCCCTGACCAGTACCAACGTCCGAGCCTCGCCGTTAAAGACTGGCGCGCACGCCACCTGACTGCACCGGACAAGAACCAGCAGTGGGTGGAAATCAAGGACAAATACGCGTTGATTGACATCCCTACCGGGACGATCAAACAGATGGTGCCGAAGGCCAAGGGGCACAAGTAACGCCGTTGGTTGAGACCCCATTTCTCAGTCAACGAATGAAGGCGTGACGTCTGACGCCTTCCCGGCTAAAGCCGGTCCTATAGTGGGCTCACCGCTAGCCTGACTAGATGTGTGTGGTCTGGTAGGACCGGCTTTAGCCGGGAAGAGGCCTGTCGGCGGCCCTCAAGGGCAAATCCCCATCCAGATAAAATTCATCCAGTTGTGGCGGTGATATGCGGGTACCGGACAGCATGGCGTGAACCTGTCCACGGTGGTGAATCTGATGCTGGAATAAGTGCAGCAGCAAGCGATCCACCCGTTCAGGAATAATGCCTGCTGCCCGCACCACGCGCGCTCGACTGCTCAAGACGTTCTCACTCAAGCCTTCGCAATAGGTGACAAGTCGGGCGTCGGCCCCGGATTGGAGCTGGACCAGTTGCTGAATCGACAGATTCTCGGGCAGGTTCTGTCGTTGGCCCTTCAGATCAAACGTCAGTGCCGCCAGGTAAAACTGATCGACATCAAGAATGTGCCGCAATGTCAGCTCGATCGAGGGAAAAAACCTGTTCGCGGCGCCAGGTATTCTTCGTCGCTTAAGCCAAGGCATGCCGAGAGCAAGCGCCGGTTCGACCATTGATTATTGTGTGCCTGCGCCAGATAGCTGTTCATCCGAGGGCCCCGTGTAGATGGCTGGAACGACAAATCGTATTGAATGTGCGGGCGGTCAGTCACCCACCGTCTCCTTCCCGCGAGTACCGACCCGGCGCGCGCCCGGTGTAGCGGTTGAATGCCACGCTGAACGCGCTCACCGAGCCGTAACCCACGCGCTGTGCAATCCCGGCAATGTCCTCCACGCGCTCACGCAGCAGCTTTTTTGCCAGCGCCATTCTCCACGCCAACAGATACGCCATGGGTGGCATACCCAATGCGTTCTGAAAACGCTCGAAGAACGTCGAACGCGACAGGGCGGCTTCCCTCGCCAGTTGTTCCACGGTCCACGGGCGGCCCGGATGCCCGTGCATTTGCCGCAATGCCACCGCGAGGCGTTCGTCGCCCAGTCCGCGTAATAATCCGGGCGGCGCCGCTTCGGTGGCGGTGCAACGCAGCGCCTCTATAAACAGCACTTCCAGCAAATGGGCGAGGATCACGTCCCTTGCTGGCCGCTGAGCCCGGGCTTCCCCGGTCACCAAGCCAACCAGCGTCGCCAGTCGGGGCTCGCCGCGCACGTGGATCAGTTGCGGGAGCAGCGAGACCAATAAAGCAGCGTCCGGCGATCCGAAGGTGCAGTGACCTACCAACAACTGAACGTCGACGGGCACATCGGGCGGGCCGACACGAATGTCCCGTGGACGGACCTCGACGGGAACCCGTTCAGCGTCACCCTCCAGAACGGGCTGAAGGCTCATCATCTCGAAATCGTAAGCCGCCGGGATCAGCACAAAGTCGCCTGCCTGCAGGGTCATCGGCAACTGCCCGGCCACCGAAAGCCTCGACTCCCCTTGTAAAATCGCGCAGTAAAAAGGCTGGCCGTGTACGGAGCGCTGCACCCGCCAGGCGCCGGCGCCGTTGACGATTTTGGACAGTGAAGCGCTGGGTTGCAGCAGGGTGACCACTTCAGCGAGCGGATCGAGCATTCCGGACTCCTGCAAAAGAATAGCGGATGGGCGATGATATTCAGTCCGGTTACCACAGCTTATCGTTGCGTCACTGTCAATCACGCGATGGATACACACCATGAAAACCATTCTGATCACCGGCTGCTCTTCGGGCTTCGGCCTGACTACCGCCCAATATTTTATCGACCGAAACTGGAAAGTTATCGCGACCATGCGCACGCCGGATGCAGCGCTTTTCAAAACGTCCGAACATCTGCGCGTGCTCGCGGTGGACGTCACCGACCCAGACAGCATCCAGAACGCGATCGACGTTGCCGGGCCGATTGATGTTCTGGTCAACAACGCCGGCATCGGACTGCTGGGCGCCCTCGAAGGCTGCTCGATGCAGAAGATCCGCAGCATCTTCGACACCAACACCTTCGGCACCATGGCGATGACTCAGGCCGTACTGCCGCAGTTCCGCCAGTGCAGCGCCGGGGTCGTCATCAACGTCACCTCCAGCGTGACGATCAAATCACTGCCATTGCTCAGCATCTACACGGCGAGCAAGGCGGCGGTAAATGCGTTCACCGAATCCCTGGCGCTGGAACTTGAGCCGTTCAACATTCGCGTCAACCTGGTACTGCCGGGGCGCGCACCGGGGACCGACTTCGGCAAAAACGCACAGCCCCGCATGCAGGGCAGCATTCCGGACGCGTATGCCGATCTGGCTCAACGCGTGTTTAGCGAGTGGTCGCAATCGACACTGGTGACCGAGGCCCAGGATGTCGCCGAAGCCATCTGGGGGGCGGCGAACGACCCTGGTTCGCCGATGCGCATCGCGGCGGGCGCGGATGCGGTCGCCTTGATGGGGGAGGCGGACTGACGATCCGCTGTTATCCCGGATCATGCTGCCCATCCGACGAAAGCCCCTTCAAGGGAACTAACAATCAGGAACTCCACCGGTCCAAGCTGTTCCCCGAGCCGGTTGTGACAACCGGCTCACAGGTCGTCAGTTTTCCAGGCAGGAGCAGCGCATGAGCATCACCCCCACTTTTGATATCCGCAATTATGGCGCCAAGGGCGATGCCACTACTGACGATACCGTCGCCATCCAGAAGGCAATTGATGCCGCAAGCGCCGCGGGTGGGGGCAAGGTTTACATTCCTGGCGGCACCTGGCGGGTGTCGGACAGCGACGGTTCGGGCAACGCGCTCGCGCTGAAAAGCAACGTCACCCTCACCGGTGATGGTGCCGGTGACAGCGTGCTCCAGTTGGCCGATGGCACCGGTTCGAACACCACGTCTCTGCTGGGCGTGGTGGCAGGCAGCACCGTGCGAGACGCCACCGTCAGCAATCTTACGCTGGATGGCAATCAGGCCAACGGCGGTGGGCAGGTCAGTGGCTGGTCCCAGTCGGGGGCCAACAGTACCAACCTGCTGATCGACGGCGTCACCGCGACGAACTTCAGCGGCAGTGGCTTCGACCTGACCGGCGCGTCGGTGCATCTGACAGTGCGCAACAGCACGGCCACCGACAACGCCTCCGACGGGTTTGCAGTGGGAGGTTCGCTGCCCGCACTGACCTTTCAGGACAACCGCGCGCTGGATAACGGCGCCAACGGCATCAATGTCGGCCTGGGCGGCGTAGCGGTTTCGCTGACCGACAACCAGGCGTCCGGCAACGCTGGCGACGGGATTTACGTCCATGAAGAAAGTGGCGTCGACACCGGCTTTTTCAGCGTCATCGGTGGCGACGTCTCCGGCAACGGCGGCGATGGCGTGCACATGCGCGGCATCGAATACGGCGGCGTGTATCGCCTCGACATCCACGGCAACGGCGGCTCGGGTGTCAATCTGCAAGGCACGACCCACATCGAGGTGTCCAACAACGTCATCCACACCAATGCGCAAGGCAATGACGTGCCGGAAGTGGCCATCCGCAACCTGGGCAGCGATAACGGCACGCAGAATTTCGTCTACGACAACCTGATCACCGGCGGCGCCGGATCGACCTGGGGCGTGGCCGAGGTGCCGTCGGACGTGGCGAGCGTGGAAGGCAGCGTGATCTTCGGCAACGTCATCAACGGCACTCAAGCCGGCGACATCAGCGCGGCGGGCAACGCAAGCCAGGTCTACAACAACAGCGATGTGCTGATCGTGCGCGGCAGTGCGGGCGCCGACACGCTGATCGGCAGCCGCTCGGACGAACTCATCAGTGGCGGGGCAGGGCGCGATCGCATCGATGGCGGCGCCGGTGATGATGTCATTCAGGGCGGTGCAGGCGCGGACCGCCTCAGCGGCGGAACGGGCAGCGACGTGTTTCGCTTTACCTCGGTCAGCGACAGCTACCGCACGGCCACCACGTCATTCACCGATCGCATCACCGATTTCAACGACGCCAGCGACCGTCTCGACCTGACCCTGCTGGGATTGTCCGGCCTGGGCAATGGCCACGACGGCACGCTGAAAGCGACCTATAACGCTGGCACCAACATCACCTACCTCGCCAGCCTGGACGCCGATGCCGCCGGCAACCGTTTTCAACTGGCACTGGACGGCAACCACCTGAGCTCCCTGAGCGCGGCGAACTTCTTTTCGTCGATCACCGGCACGGCCAATGACGACAAGCTGCTGGGGACCGCTGCCGACGACGTGCTGCTCGGCGGTGCAGGTCGCGATACGTTGTCCGGCGACGGCGGCGCGGATCGTCTGATCGGCGGCAGCGGCGGCGACACGCTGACCGGTGGCGCAGGCGCAGATACCTTCGTCTACACCCGCGTCAGCGACAGCCTGCGCAACGATGCCAGCGGCAGCTACGCGCAACGCGACCTGATCACGGATTTCAACAGCAACGGCCATGATCGCCTGGATCTCACCGCCTTGAATTACAAAGGCCTGGGCAACGGCTACGACGGCACGCTGAAAGTGGTGCTGAACCTCGCCGGCGATCAAACGGCATTGAAGTCGCTGGAGCCGGACGCCGACGGCAACCGCTTCGAAATCCTGCTCAGCGGCAATCACCTCTATGACCTGACCGCCAGCAACGTGCTGTTCGCCAACCCCGATGACACGCGCACCGATTCGTCCCAGCCGCTGACCTCGGTGAACGCCACCGGCACGGCCGGCGCCGATACGCTGTATGGCGACTGGGGCAACGACACCTTGTTTGGCCTGGCGGGCGACGACGTGCTGGCCGGCAGCGTCGGCGATGATGTACTGGTTGGCGGTGCCGGCAGCGACAAGCTCACCGGCGGATCGGGCGAGGACACCTTCCGCTTTGATCACATCAGCGACAGCTACGTCGGGGCGGCGGACCTGATCACTGATTTCACCACTGGCCACGACACGCTGGATGTTTCGGCGCTTGGCTTTACCGGCCTGGGCGACGGGCGTAACGACACTCTGCAGGTCAGTTACAACGCCAACAGCGACCGCACCTACGTGCGCAGCAACGAAGCGGACAGCGCTGGCCAGAAATTCCAGGTCACCCTGGCGGGGGATTACAGCCACAGTCTGAAGGCCGAGGACTTTGCCTTCAGCGCCGCCGTTAATGCGGCTGAGATCAAGGTGGTGGGCGTGGCGGCGCCGATGGACCATGTGGTGCTGTCCGACGCCTGATCGCCGTCAATTCATGCGGTCTCTCAAGCTGCACGCGATCTCATTGCAGGACCGGCTTTAGCCGGGAAGAGGTCAGTCCTGACATCCCGTATTAACGGTGTGACACCTGACGCCTTCCCGGCTAAAGCCGGTCCTACAGTGGGTTGAGCCAGTCCGACTTCCGCCTGGCGGTCAGTCCTGCCTCACCCAATGACTCCAATCTGTCACATCCTCGCCCCTGAACTGCCACATTGACACCGTAATGTCCTCGCCAATGAGATCGATCTCAAGCGAGTGATCATGAGTGACCTGAAAGACGTCGCACGGGTGGCCGGGGTTTCCAGAGCGACCGCCGCCCGCTGTTTCGCCTCCCCCGAAGTGGTACGCCCGACAACCCGTGACCAGGTATTCGCCGCCGCGCGAGAACTGGGTTTTCGGTCCAATCTGCTCGGCCGTCAGTTGCGCCTTCAAACCACCCAGCTCATTGGCGTCGTCGTGCCGAGCCTGCTCAACCCGGTGTTCGCCGAACAGTTTCAAGCCATGGAGCGCGCCGCGCGGTTGCGGGGCTACAACCTGCTGCTGGCGACCACCGACTACAGCGCCGAGCGGGAAAGCGCGGTGGTTGAAGAGCTGCTGCGCCAACGGGTCGACGGCCTGGTGCTGACGGTCACGGACGCCCACAGCAACCGCGTCCTGCAAAGCCTCAGCACCGAAGACACGCCCTTTGTTCTCGCCTATCACCAGCCCGGCAGCACCGAATACAGCGCCGTCTCGGTGGACAACCGCGCCGGCATGGCCCTGGCCACGCGCTATCTGCTGGAGGCGGGTCATCGACGCATCGGCATGGTCGCGGGGCCGACGCTGCAGTCCGACCGGGCGCGGCAGCGTTACGCGGGCTACTGCGACGCATTGGCTGAACACGGCCTGGCCGCCATGCCTATCATCGAAATGCCCAGCCACACCCAGGCCGACTTCAGCGCGCTCGCGCCGTTATTGAGCGGCCCCCAAGCGCTGACTGCGCTGGTCTGCTCCAACGATTTGCTGGCGATCAGCCTGATCGCCGAACTGCGCCGCGACGGATGGGCGGTCCCTCAGCAGCTGTCGATCATCGGTTTCGACGGCATCGACATCGGCACTCAGATGCACCCGACCCTATGCAGCGTGGTCCAGCCCATCGCCGCGCTGGCGACCACCGTCATCGATCAATTGCTGGCGCAGATCGCCGGCGCCGCCCCGACTTCCCATTGCCTGCCGTGCCACATCCGGCCTGGTGAAAGTACTCAACCCTACAATCAGCCCTACGAGGAGACGCTCCATGATCCGCTTCAGTAAAACCCTGGCGGCACTGCTGCTGTGTGGCGTGGCCAGCCTGACCCAGGCCGCCGAAACCGCGATTTGCTACAACTGCCCGCCAGAGTGGGCGGACTGGGGCACCCAGCTCAAGGCGATCGCCGACAGCACCGGCGTGCAAGTGCCGCTGGACAACAAGAACTCCGGCCAATCCCTGGCGCAACTGGTGGCCGAGAAAGCCGCGCCGGTGGCGGACGTCGTGTATTACGGCGTGACCTTCGGTTTGCAGGCGCAGAAAGCCGGCGTGGTCGGCACCTACAAACCCAAAGGCTGGGAGGACATTCCCGCAGGCCTGAAGGACCCGGAAGGCCACTGGTTCGCGATCCACTCCGGCACCCTCGGCATCATGGTCAATGTCGATGCCCTGGGCGGTTTGCCGGTCCCGCAGAGCTGGGCCGATCTGCTCAAGCCGGAATACAGAGGCATGGTCGGTTACCTGGATCCGTCCAGCGCCTTCGTCGGTTACGTGTCGGCCGTGGCGATCAATCAGGCCATGGGCGGCACCCTGGATAACTTCGCGCCGGCCATCGACTATTTCCAGAAACTGGCGAAGAACGCGCCGATCGTGCCCAAGCAAACCGCCTACGCCCGAGTGCTTTCAGGCGAGCTGCCGATCCTGGTGGATTACGATTTCAACGCCTACCGCGCCCGCTACAAGGACAAGGCCAATGTCGCCTTCGTCATCCCCAAGGAAGGCAGCATCAGCGTGCCCTACGTGATGAGCCTGGTCGCCAATGCCCCCCATCAGGTCAACGCCGAGAAGGTGCTGGATTTCGTGCTCTCCGAGCAGGGCCAGGCGCTGTGGGCCAAAGCGTATCTGCGCCCTGTTCGTGCGATGAAAATGCCGGCCGACGTGGCCGCGCAATTCCTGCCTGACAGCGATTACGCCCGCGCCGGTGTGGTGGATTACCAGCACATGGCCGACGTGCAGGAAGCCTTTTCGGCGCGTTACCTGAGCGAGGTCAAGTAAGTGAGCAGCACGGTGTTGAAGGCGCAGAACGTGGCTGCGGGTGGGTTGTTGAAACGGCGTTTGCGCCCGACGGCCGCTTGGGCCCTCGCACCCGCCGCGGCAGTACTGGCGGCGTTCTGGCTGCTGCCATTGGCGCACCTGATAGTGCTCGGCGGACAGCAACGGGACGGCGCCGGCAGCGGTTACTGGCAAGTGCTCAGCAGCCCGCAGTATCTGGGCAGCCTGGCGCAAACCTGTGTGCTGGCTGCTGTGGTAACCCTCGCCGCGCTGCTGGTCGGCGGCATCACCGGCGTGTTTCTCGCTCGTCAGCGTTTTTTCGGTCGCACCACACTGGTGGCGCTGCTGACCTTTCCGCTGGCGTTTCCTGGCGTGGTGGTGGGCTTTCTGGTGATTCTGCTGGCAGGGCGGCAGGGGCTGTTCGCCATGCTCGGCCTGAAGCTGGCGGGTGAGCGCTGGGTGTTCGCCTATTCCCTGGCGGGGCTGTTCCTCGGCTACCTGTATTTCTCGATTCCCCGAGTGATCCTCACGATTATGGCCGCCTGCGAAAGCCTCGACCGCAGCCTGGAAGAGGCCGCCCACTCCCTCGGCGCCGGGCACTGGCGCGTGGTGTGTGACGTGATCATTCCAGGGCTCGCGCCAGCGCTGGTGTCCTGCGGTGCGATCTGCTTTGCCACGTCCATGGGCGCCTTCGGTACCGCCTTCACCCTCGGCACCCAGCTGAACGTCACCCCGGTGGCGATCTACAACGTGTTCACCAACTACGCCAACTTCACCGTCGCTGCAGCGCTGTCGGTGGTCTTGGGCGCGCTGACCTGGGCGGTGTTGCTGCTCGCGCGGCGCATGGTCAAGCAATCGAGGACGGTCCTGTGAAGCGTTCATCGCTGTTCATCGCGCAGCTGCTGTTCACGCTGCTGGTCTGCGCGTTCATGCTGGTACCGGTGCTGATGTCCTTGGTGGCCGGGCTCACCCGCAATTACTTTCAGGGCGTGTCCAGCGGACTGACCTTCGACTGGATCGCGCAAGTCTGGCAGGCCTATTCGCCGACGGTGTGGCTGTCCCTGCAACTGGCGGTGGCGTGTGCGGTGTGCGTCTGCGTGATCGGCGTCCCGGCGGCCTATGCGCTGGTGCGGATGAACAACCGCTTCAGTCGCGCCTTCGAGGAATTGATGGTCTTGCCGGTGGCCATGCCCGGCCTCGCCAGCGCCCTGGCCCTGCTGCTGACCTACGGCCAGTTCGGCCGTTTTCGCAGCAGTTGGCTGTTCATCCTCGTCGGCCATGTGCTGTTCACGTTGCCGTTTCTGGTGCGGCCAGTGATGGCGGTGATGCAGCGTCAGCACCTGCCAACGCTGGAAGAGGCCGCCGCCAGTCTCGGTGCCGGGCCGTTTCGACGGTTTTTCAGCGTGGTGGTGCCCAACTGCCGGGCGGGGATTCTCGCAGGCGTGCTCATGGTGGTGACGCTGTCCCTGGGCGAATTCAATCTGACCTGGATGCTGCACACGGCCATGACCAAAACCCTGCCGGTGGGTCTGGCGGACAGTTACGCCTCGGCGCGACTGGAAGTCGCCAGCGCCTACACCCTCATATTTCTGTTGATGATCGTGCCGCTGCTGGTGGCGTTGCAGGCCATCAGCGCGCGCCTTTCCCGTGGAGAGCAAAGATGACTGGAACCACGCTGCGCCTGATCGGCTGCCGCAAGGCTTTCGCCGACGGCACCGTTGCCGTTCACGACCTTAACCTGACCATCGAGGCGGGGGAGACCCTGGCGATCCTCGGCCCGTCCGGTTGCGGTAGAACCACCACCCTGCGGATGATTGCCGGGCTGGAGCGGCCGGACGTAGGCCAGGTGTTGTTCGGTGATCATGACGTCACCCGTCTGCCCATCGAGCGTCGCGACGTCGGCATGGTCTTTCAGAATTACGCGCTGTTCCCCAACCTCACCGTGGAAGGCAACATTGCTTATGGCCTGAAGGTGCGCGGCATGTCTGTTGCCGAGCGCAACAAACGCTGCGCCGAACTGCTGGAACTGGTCGGCCTGCAAGAGCACGCCAAACGCGGCATTCA
The DNA here is from genome assembly GCF_046540455.1 of Pseudomonas sp. W5-36. NCBI lineage: Bacteria > Pseudomonadati > Pseudomonadota > Gammaproteobacteria > Pseudomonadales > Pseudomonadaceae > Pseudomonas > Pseudomonas sp. W5-36. The sequence goes on from NZ_JAXCIQ010000005.1 coordinate 138,567, forward strand.
TGAGCTGTCCGGCGGACAGCGTCAGCGGGTGGCGTTGGCCCGCGCGCTGGCGCCACGGCCGAAAGTCCTGCTGCTCGACGAACCCCTCGCGGCACTGGACGCGCAACTGCGTGAACGCCTGCGCAGCGAACTCGATCAGCTGTTGCGCAGCCTCGGCATCACCTCAGTGTTCGTCACCCACGATCAGGGCGAAGCCATGGCCCTGGGCGATCGGATTCTGGTCATGCAGCAAGGGCGCATCGCCCAGCTCGGCACGCCGCGCGAAATCTATCAGCAGCCGGCCAATCCTTTCGTGGCCGGTTTCGTCGGCAACCTCAATGCCTTTTCGGTGGCAGGCCGTACCGTCAACGGCCTGAAAGTCAGCGGCGGCGAGCTGCCCTGGGCTGAGACGAGTGAGCCATCCACGGTGTATTGCCGGCCTGAGCATCTGCGGGTGGTGACGCGCGAAGGGCACCTGCACGGGCGTTTGCTGGGACAGTTTTTTCAGGGCGCGCAAAGCCGTTTGCTGATTGAGGTCGGCGCCGCGCAACCGCTGCTGGTCGACAGCGCCGACAGCGTTATTCATGCGCCGGGCGATCTCATTGCCCTGGCCATCGAGCCGCAGGCGCTGTTCGCCCTGCACCCGTGATCCTTGTTTAAGTGAGTTGAATGTGAACGCCCCGTTTCTCATCGCGCAGATCAGCGATCTGCACCTTAAAGCCGGCAACAAGCTGACCTATGGCGTGGTCGACACCCTCGGCGCCTTGCGTCGCGCGGTCGATCATCTGAACGCCAGCACGCCGCGGCCGGACATCGTGGTGATCAGTGGCGACCTGGTGGACTTCGGTCGGCCGGATGAATACGCCGTCCTGCACCCCGAGCTGGCGCGCCTGAGCATGCCGTATTACCTGGTGCCCGGTAATCACGACGTCCGCGAGCACCTGCTGGCCGAATTTGCCGATCACGTTTACCTGCCGCTCTGTCCCCAGTCGCCCCTGGATTGGGTCGTCGAGGAGCACCCGGTGCGTCTGATCGGACTGGACTCGACGATCCCCGGTGCCCACGGCGGCCAAGTGCTGGACAGCCAGATGGCCTGGCTGGATGACGTGCTCGGTCGGCGCCCGGAGGTGCCGACCCTGGTGATCATGCACCACCCGCCGTTTGTCACCGGTATCGGCCACATGGAGCGCGAAGCGTTCATTAACGGGGCGGCGCTTGAGCAGGTCATCACACGGCACCCGCAAGTCGAACGGGTGCTGTGCGGTCATTTGCATCGGCCGATGCAACGGCGCTTCGGCGGCAGCATCAGTTGCACCTGCCCGGGCACCTCGCACCAGATCGTGCTCGACCTGCGCGACGACGCCCCGGCGCATTTCAACCTCGAGCCGGCGGGCTATCTGCTGCATCGCTGGGAAGCGGAGCAGGGCCTGGTGACCCACAACGGCGTGTTCGGTGATTACCCGGGGCCGTACCCGTTTTACGACGCTCAGGGGTTGATCGATTAGGCACGCCCCATCTCGGTGGACTGTCCTTACGCTTTGGCCTGGCGGCGCCCGAATGTTCTGCGGGCGCTGATGGTTGGCGTACGACTGAAGTGAGTTACCTATAATAAGTCTATAGTCGTTCTATAATCGCCTATAAACGTAGATTTCACCCATATCTATAATTGGTCTATAGTCACTCTATAATTGCCTATAGAGCTGTGCAGAGATCTACAAATGCCTGAAATCCTCTACCACCGTCCCGAGCTGGCCACCCGGCTCTCCAAGCTGATCATGCAGGTGTCGGTGGGCAGTTCCGCCAGCTCCGGCGTCTTCCTGGCAGCGCCACGGCGTACCGGCAAATCCACCTTCGCACGTGAAGACCTGCGGCCTGCGCTGGAAAAAGCGGGGGCGATTGTGTTGTATGCCGACCTCTGGCAAGACCTCACCAAAGACCCAGGTCTGGTCATCGTGGAAGCGATCCGCGAAGCGGTAGGTCGCAGCGACGGTTTCATCACACGGCTGGCCAAGGCGTCCGGCGTGGAGAAGGTCGTTGTCGGCGGCTTGAACTTCAGCGTGGATAAAATCGGGCTTGGCAGGGACATCGACCTCACCACGGCGCTGGTGGCGCTCTCCGACGAATCAAAGAAGCTCATCGTGCTGATGATCGATGAAGCGCAACACGCGATCACTACCGAGGCGGGTGTGGCGGCGCTGTTCGCACTCAAGGCGGCGAGGGACGAACTCAACAGCTCCCGGCACCATGGCCTCCGTATCGTCTGCACCGGCTCGAACAGGGACAAGCTGGCCATGCTGCGCAACAGCAAGGATCAGGCGTTCTTCGGCGCGTCGATGGTGCCTTTCCCGACGCTCGATCAGAACTACATCGACTGGCTGTGCGCCAATATCGACCTGCCATCTCCGCTCGATCCGGCAGAAGTGTTCCAGCTGTTCAAAGAAAGTGGCTATCGGCCCGAATTGCTTGGCGCAGCAGCTGATGCTATTCGCTTCGACTTTTTCATCGACCCTGAAAATGTACCTGAGCGTTTTGCCGAGCTGGTCCGGGCGCAGGCGGATGAGCTGAACGCGAACCTCAAGAAGGTGATCCACAGCCTGACCCCGATCCAGTCGGCCGTCATTCGCGTCATGGGCAGCATGGGCGATAACTTCGCCCCGTTCGAGGCGCCCACCATGGCGTTGTACGCCACAGCGATGAAGCAGTCAGGCGTTGCCGAAAGTGCCATCAAGGTTGAGGTGCCGGGGGTGCAACAAGCGCTCATTGCCTTGCAGGAAAAGAACCTGGTCTGGAAGGCTTCCCGGGGCGTTTACGCGGTGGATGAGCACGTGATCGTTGATCTGCTCCGTGCCGACGGGCTGCTTGACGGCTTGTAGCGTCGCGGCAGCCCGCAACCGTCACCTCTTAAGGGCTATGGCCTCTTGGACAAGGCACTCAAGGGCAAACTGCTCGGTGTAGGTCATCTGAATCGGGGTGGTCTCGCCCTTGACGGTCCTTTCGCCATCCAGGATGTAGCGGATGCGCTTGTCAGTCACACCGATACGCTTTGCGATCCACGAAGGTGTTTGGCCAATTCGCGAGATCAGCTTGTCAGCGTATTCGGTGGAGGGGTTATAGAGTTCTGCGTTGGGTGTCATGTGACGTCCAGGTAGAAGTCGGGCGGGGTGCCCGAGGAGATTGCCACACAGTGTGTCAATAACTGGAGAGTGTGGCGACCTCAATATCACGGGTTTACGCAACATCAGGCTCGGCAAATCTTATGTCCAGCGTACGTGACGACTTGATCATCGCAGCGCACTCATCCCTCGGTACGGGTCTGCTGAAAAGATAACCCTGTATCTGATCGCAGCCATGCTTCACCAGCAGCTCCAGTTGCTCGAATGTTTCGACCCCTTCGGCAATGACCTTCAAGTCCAGTTCATGCGCCAATACGATGACTGCTCGGGTGATCGCCTCGTCTTCATGATTGCTCATGATGTCTTTAATGAACATTCTGTCTATTTTGAGGATGTCGATAGGGAATCGCTTCAAGTAGGCCAGGCTGGAATAACCCGTTCCGAAATCGTCGACCGAAAGGCCTATCCCGTATGACTTGATGTCTCGAAGTATTTCAACCGCCGACTCGGGTTCAATCATCAACACCGACTCAGTGAGCTCGAACTCTAAAAGAGTAGGGTTGATACCGTATTCTTCCAGGATATGTTTGACGATGTTGGCCAGGCCTTTTACCTGAAGCTGCCTGGCGGACAGGTTGATGGCGATGGGTACCAGTCTGATATGACTGTCTTCCCAGCTTTTCAACGTCTCACAGACTTTCCGGATGACCCATTCGCCCACCGGAATGATCAGGCCGGTCTCCTCAAGCATGGGAATAAAATCAGCGGGAGACACCAGGCCGAGCGAGGGATGATTCCACCTTAACAAAGCCTCCAGGCCACTGATGCTGCCATCTGCGAGGCTGACCTTTGGCTGGAAATGCAGAATAAATTCATCGCGTTCCAGCGCACCCCGTAAGAGTGTTTCAGTTTGCAGGCGTTTAACGGCACTTTCGTTCATCTCGGCGTTATAAAACTTGAAATTATTACGCCCACTTTTTTTCGCATGGTACATGGCGGTATCCGCATTCTTGAGGATGACGCCGGCGTCATCTCCGTCAAACGGATAATTGGCGATGCCCACGCTTGCTGAAACAAATATGTCCTGGCCGCGAAGGTTGAACGGCTTCTCCATTGCGTCAACAACATGGGCCGCCAGGGATTTGATGAAACTTGCCGAGTAGACAGGGTGTGTGACCACAATCGAGAACTCATCCCCGCCCAGTCGCGCAACCATGCTGTTCTCATCGATGTACTCTTCCAGACGTCGACTCGCCTGGATAAGCAATTCATCGCCCACGGAATGCCCCATGGTGTCGTTCACGGTTTTGAATCTGTCCAGATCGATAAAGATGACGCTTATTGCAGATGGCGCGGAGGCTGTGCGGCTGATTGCAGCGTGCAGGTAATTATTGAGAAACCAGCGATTGGGCAAGGTGGTGAGCGAATCATTTTCGGCAAGATGGGTGAGTTTTTTCTTCGCGTCATCCCTTTCAAGCGCGGCTGCCAACAGGTTTGCCAATGTCTGGATGTAGCTAACATCTTCACGGGTGAACACGTAGTCAGTGGTGGCATACACCCCAAGAACGCCCTTGAAAACGTCCCTGCACGATATATCAACTTCCAGGGTGCTTCTGATGCCATGGGTTTCCACTGTGTCATCAGTCAACAGCTTGTAGGTGTTATCAGCTCCATCGGAAATAATGGCAAGCTCAGTCGAAGCGCCCATACGGCTGGACACCTGGCTTGCGTAGCTGCGGCGGATGTCATCGTGGGTCAGGCCAATCTCAGCGCTGAGGATCACCCCGTGACTCACTTGGTCAACGACTGATAACGCTGCCTTGCTCATTTTCAAACCCTGCGCCGCCGTTAGCGTGGCCAGTTGACCCAGGGCTCTGACGTTTTCCTCGGTCAATGCCTGCTGGCCAAACAAGGCGATCAGGTTTTGTCTTCTGGAGTTATCCAGAATGGCGACCTCAAACTCTTTTCGGTCGGTGATATCGATGTCGATGCAGATATATTTTTCAACGCCGCCCCTGTCATCGAGGATCGGGATGATGGTGCGTTGATGCCATTTATCTGTCCCGGCACGACCCGAAAGCCTGACCTCACCGTTCCACACTTCACGTTCAGGTGTCCATTGCCACGGCTGAGTGGCGCAATACATGCCGTTCCAGACTTCATCGATCGTCAACGCCAGAAGCTCAGCGCGAGAACGCTGGGCGCTGGATACGAATCGTTCGTTAACATAGGTAATACGGCCGGAGGGTGAAAATTCGCAAACGATCGAAACCTCATCCAGGGCATTCTTATGCTGCACCAATGTGTTCATCAACGACTCAATGCGCTGACCAAAGTGGTTGCGCATACTGGCTGCCGTACGGTTTACCGCCTTTATGGCCTCCTGTATTTCCACGGGCGCATCGGCCACCAACATCGCTTCTGCTGCCACCGCACCTGAAGCGATTTCCGCTTCATAAGAGTGAAATTTGTCCAGGTGTGCGAGCGACCGTTTGATCATGAACCCCATCAACAGCAAACTGGTCAGCAGAAAAAGCACTGCCAGTACGGTCGCCTGCACCACCAACGTACACAGTTCAGCCGCTATTTTCTCGGCATTGAAAGACAGGCGCATCACGCCATAATCTTTGCCCCCTATCGTTATCGGACGGTTGACATCGAATAACCGTGCAGCCACCTCGGATTCTATCCACGCGGGGGCTCTTCCAGCAGGCGCCTTGGGTGCCTGCAGACGAATGACGCCACCTGACAGGTCAATAAACATGGCCGACTTGAACGGTGAGCGAGACAGGGTTTTTTCGAGGGTCCTTTTGATGGTGTCGTAATCGCCGATGATGACACTTTCTTCAACGGCCTGTGCCGCCACCTCTATCAGCATGTTAGCGCTGTCTTGTATCTCTTCAATGTGCTGGAGCATCTGGTTTTTATAAAAAAGACCTAGCCCGGTTGTCAGAAATACTACGATCAAAAAGGACAGCATCGCCAATATGCGCGACGTCAGTGATCTGGGCATCAGGCTTTTAAAGAAATTCATTAACAGCCTCTCCAGCTAGGTGTGAGATTGATTACTTATGGTTTGCTGGAGCGCTGTTATAAAAATCACGATAGGACGCATAATCCGCTTCCGTCGCAGGAATAAACTTGATCGGTTCAGGTGCATGGACGAGCTCAGTCGCGTCATGAAGAATTTTGCTGCCTTCACTATCATATTGCATATTAAAAAATGCATCGGCGACCGCCGTCAGTTCTTTTTGAGACACTCTGGGGGAGGCCATGAGGGCTAAATCGTTGAACAAGGACGAGTTCCACAGTACGCGGAACGACTTGCCTTCTCTTTCGGTGTAGCCGCTGACCAGCTGTGAATTAACCCCCATTGCCTGGGCCTTGCCACTGATCAGCTGGCTGAACGCACCATCCATGTTTCCTGCAAACACCGTAGACGTATTTATCCCTTTCTTTACCAATTCGGCGCTGGTGACTTTATAAGCGATGAACGCTTCGAGTCCCGGGTACACGACTTCCTGGCCTTCCAGTTCAGCAAGGCTATGGATGGGGGAATCGGCAGGTACCACGATTTGCCCTTCCAGGGGAGGGGCGTCACGGCGACCAAACACCTTCCAACCCATTTTGTCGCGCTCTGGACTGAAAAGATGGTTGGTAAAAGCGAAATCAACTTCTTGTGCGAGCACATAACTGGTGGTGTCGGAGGAGGTACGCCCTAATTTCAGGGTCAGGTTCACGCCGCTTTTGTCGGACACGTACCGAATGATCGGGTTCCAGAAACTGGCTGAGAGATTAAGGTTGTATTGATTGACCGGCGAAAAATTGTAGACTTTAACGTCTTCGGCACTCGCCACATCTGACAACCCAAAAGACAGCGCAATAATAAAAGCTTTGCAGGTTAGGCGTAACGTCACGTGTTCACTCCAGCGGTAGACTAGCTTCTGACCCAACGGTGATTAAAGTTAAATCAAACTCATCAATCCAATATAATCGGCCGGGCGCGGGGGATCTTAAGCACCCTTTGCTTAAATAATTAGTTAAGTCTATTGGATCCACTAATCCGCCCGCATTGGTCCTTGTGATAAGGCCGTTACCCCATACTCGTTTGGATGAGGGAGGTGATTGGAGGAAGAGCCGTTATTCCGACAGTGGATGCATTCCTGATGGTGACGCGTCTGGCCCGCCCGGGCATTCGTCTTGGTAGAAGCAAGGCGACCTGAGTGGGTCAAAGAGTTAGTTTGCGGGTCAGTTACCGCTCAACCACTCGCGCTTCCGAGGGTGGCGGGCCGTCTATACCCGCCGCTCTACCCACTGGCAGAAAACGCGGCAATACGATCATGTGCGGTACTGCAAAGGCCGTTAATACAGCGAACAGCGCGCGGATTCCGGTGCCCTCCTGCAGCAGGAAGACAAGACCTCCAACCACGATGAACAGGGCAGCGCCCAGGCATATTGGCCAAGTGAGGCGCAGGTAGGCAGACAGGTGAGGCGCGCCCAACAGACGCTGGCGAACCTGGGTCTGAGGCGCGGCGTGCAAGCTATAAAATCCAACAGCGAAGCCGACGAGGGGTGGTAACAGCACCACGGCAAACAGCGTGGCCGCTAACCACAGGCTGCGTTGGCGCCAGGAGGCCAGCAGCAATACCGGTAGCGCGATGACGCCGCTTGTGGCGAGCAACCACGTCAGCCGTTCCGCCAGTCCATGGGGTTCGCCCGAGCCGATGGTTAACGCGAGCAACCGGGCGACCTCTGTGCCATGCACCACTGCCGGACCGCCAATGATGAAGAGCCCCAACGCCAGCGATGTCAGCCGCTCGTGGAACAATTCATCTTCATGGAAAAAATGCCAGGCCGACAGCAGCAGAAACAACAGGAGTGCTGTCGCACTTGCCAGCTGCCAGCAGAGTAGACAGCCAAGGGCTGTCGCCAGGTAGGAAAAGAGGAAAGCGGGGCGTCGTGCAGTTGCCACCAGATGCATATCGCTTACCCCGTGGAGAAGCCCCAGGCCCAACCCTACCGCCAGCGCAAACGTCATCTGCGTCGCTGCCCCGGCCAGGCTGGCAATCACGGCGGTCGACAGCATGACTAGCCAGCCCATCCTGTTCACTTTCAGGCGCCTGACTTCGCCAGAGCGGCGTGCAACTTGCGCTCGGAGGTGAAGGCGTACACGACCTTGGCCAGAACATCGAGTACCAGGAAGATCCAGATGGTTGCGGCATCGCTTACCATCCATATCCCCTCTGGCCCGATGGCGAAAACAACCGGGTAGATCAACCAGAGCACAGTGAGAAAACCGATATTTTTACGGTACGCCGCGCCAATGGCCGGATGCTGCCCGGCGATATTCGCCAGTGGCTTCCACAGCAGATAAAGCACACCGACAAAAGCCGCGCACGACCAGGCAAAAAATACCCATTTCAAAGTGCCGTAAGGCGCCAACGAGGCGATCAGACCGGCCACTATCATCATCACATCCAGGGTCACGATAGACGCCACGAAGCCGGCTTGGCCTTCCTGCTCACGGGCGCCCAGATACGCCGAACTAACGACCCCGGCCAGCAGCAGAGGCGTGGTTAAGGCCCAGTCGACGTAGCGAGCGAGATAGGTAACGCTGTCGTCCGGTTTGATCAGGTTGCCCACGCCCAGGTACATGCAGAGGTAGGCCGTTGCCGCAATGAAAGGGACGGCGGAGTGGACCAGTGTGTGGCCGCGCAATGGGCCGCTGTGAGCGCCTTTGGCGTAGATGGCCAACGAGGCAAGCGACATGATGACGAAGCCCAGGAGCAGAGGTATTGGGGTCATTGGGGTGTCCAGATAGTCTATGAGATCCGCTTGGCGACACCATCTTCCAATTAAGAGGGGCTTTGCCGAGCGCTGCAGTCAGATAGAGAAGTCACGGACTAAAATGGTTCAAGATGTTTCGCTGGTGCTGACAGACTCCGCTCCCTGGGCCTGCATTCCCCACATTCACCACCAGGTTGCTCCGGGATCAACGTCGTCGATCCGAGCAGCCCGAAAAAGTGACGCTATGATGGCTACAGATAACTCGCCTGTCTGGCTTGAACGTGTCGGCCGGTGATCAGCTATCGGATTCTGCGTAGCGCATCCTACAAGGCGTTGCGCAGGTGCTGCTTCAAGCCACTTTCCAAGGGGGCGCATATGAACAAAGCGATACTTTACGGTCTTGCACTCACGTTCAGTTCTTCACTGTGTTGGGCTGCCGATAAAGTGACGACTGTGCCGGTCAGCTTTGCCAAGGGGACAAACAGTACGAAGGTCAACGGATCATTCAACGGCTATGACAGCGTCCAGTACACGCTGTCTGCCAGGTCAGGTCAGCACATGACGGTACGGATCACGGGCAGTCGCAATGCCAACTTCAACGTGTTTGCGCCTGGCGACAAGCCCGGTCAATCCGCAGCATTGGGCAGTGGTGGTGTTGATGCGGATTGGTCCGGGGCGTTACCGACGTCGGGTAAGTACACGGTGCAGGTGTTTCAGATGCGCGCATCAGCCAGGCGTGGTGAGGCGGTGCCCTATGCGATCACCTTCAGCATCGACTGATCTGCCGCAACTGGCCGCTGATATGGATTGAAAGTTGTCTTGGTGACGCCGGATTCCTGCGCACTGACAACGATGGATGGCCGAGGAGCGGGCCAGTAATGTTCGGCCGGGATAAGCTATCGTTGCGAAGTAAGCAGTCAGTCCTTTTCTCTATCACCAAGGCGGGGCCGATGCGGTCGTCTGTAATCTGGCAGGGCGTAATTGCAAGTACTCTCGTCACGTGTCTGACAGTAGGCGTGATGGGCGGAGTGGGATGGCTGCTAACGCTGCACAGCACCGAGCGCCAGCTGGAAGAAATTGCGGTGTTATTGTCGCAGCGTGCCCAGTCGACGCTGTTACAGGCTTCCGATGCACTGAAGTCAGTTGCCGCCAGCGAGTTGCGCCCCTGTAGCCCGGAGAGCATCGATCAGATGCGTCTTGTTGCGGTAAACACGCTGTCAGTGAAATCGGTGGGTTATATCCACGAGGACATCTTCGTGTGTGGCTCGTGGGGAATGATCGGCAGGAAAATAGAGGCATGGCCCGCGGATTTTACGACTGACGATGGCGTAAAGATCTCGATCGGCGTGTCGCCCTTGTTTGAATCATCCAAGCCGATGATGGCTCTGGAATACACGGCGTTTAACGTTCTGGTGGATTCAGAGCAACTGTTGGATGTGCTGTTCGATCATCGTGTCAGGCTGGCGATAGCCACCCGTAACGGCGATCTCGTACGTTCGAGCGATCACGGCACTCAAAGCATCGTCACCTTGGCGCATTCGGGCCCGACAAAAGGACTTAAGGACGGCTACTTGTATACGTCGGTCCGCCAGGGCTCCTGGATAGCAGTTGCGGCGATTCCCCGTGCCGAACTGATGCGCATGCTTGTCCGCCACGCGCTGTACATGATCCCACTGGGTCTGTTACTGGCAGTTGTGCCGGTATTCGGTATTGTCCGCCTGTCTAAGCGCCGTCTTTCACCTCTGGCAGAACTTGAACGCGCAGTGAAGAACCATGAGTTCGTGGTCCATTACCAGCCCATCATCGAGCTGGCACATGGACGCTGCGTGGGTGCCGAGGCGCTGGTACGGTGGATCAAGCCAGGTCATGGATCCGTCCCTCCTGATGCGTTCATTCCGTTGGCAGAACAGAGCGGATTGATCCTGGCCATGACCGATCAGGTCATGAGTCAAGTGATATACGATCTCGGCACTCTGCTGGTGAATGATCGTTCAATGCATGTGGCCATCAACTTGTCTGCAGCTGACGTAAGCAGTGGCCGGTTCATCGCCGTGCTGGACGGGATGAGAGAGCGGGCAGGGATACTGCCATCACAGATCTGGCTGGAAGCAACCGAAACCGGGTTCATGGACTTGGACGCGGCAAAAGACACCATCAGCAGAGCTCAGGCGTCGGGCTATGTGATGGCGCTGGATGATTTCGGGACCGGGTATTCAAGTCTGCAGTATTTGCAACAGCTACCGCTGGATATCCTGAAAATCGACAAGTCTTTCGTCGTTGGCATTGCCCACGCTGAAAAGGCAGCGGTCCTTTTGGACCAGTTGATCAACATCGCTGAATCGTTGGGACTGGCTGTTGTGGCAGAAGGGGTCGAGACAGCAGAACAGTTGGCCTATCTGCGTTCCCGCAACGTTCGCTATGCACAGGGTTGGCTGTTCGCCAAAGCGATGAGCGCAGAAGGGTTCATCTCTTATGTGGGCTCGGAAGAACGCACTGTTGCGAAAGCAGATGGGTGAGCCGCCGCTGCCAATCAGGTGTCGCAGACCTGTCAGGATAACGGGAAACGCGTTTGCTCATCCTGCACGGTGTGTAAATTCACCTCAACCTGCTTATGGGGAAGCGAAACCCCCGCCTGTTGGAGAGCGACCAATACCCGCGCAAGTACTTCACTGCGCAGCCTTACCCAGCTACCGATGTCGTGTGTCCAGGCACTTATCGTGAAATTAAGGGCGTTATCCCCATAGCCGGTCAACACGACGACCGGCGCAGGCTGTTCAGCCACGCCCGGTGTATCACGCAAGACTGCAGCCAACGCTGACAGTACTGTGGAAGGATCAGAGCCGTGTGCGACGGCTATGGGGATTTCGATACGCCGACTCTTGTCGAACAGGGTCCAGTTGGTAAGGTTGCCATTGAGCAGCAGGCCATTCGGCACAACCACGTCGGCGCCATCTGAGGTGCGGATGGTTGTCGCACGAAGGCCGATCTCGCGTACCGTGCCTGAGGTCCCCGTTGCATCGATCAGGTCGCCCGGCTGGATTGGCCGTTCAAACATAAGCACCAAGCCAGAGACGAAGTTATTCACGACGTTCTGTAGCCCGAATCCGATACCCACACCCAGCGCACCGAAGATCAGCGTCAACTGACTGACCTTGAACCCTGCCGCAGACAGTGCCACTAACAGGCCAAGCATCAGAACACCATAATAACTAAGTGATGCGATGCTATTTCCCACGCCTCGCGGCAAGCCTGCGTGATTGGGCAGCTCTGCACGAAGCAATCGCCTTACGGTGCGAGCCGCCCAAAAAGCGAGCCAGGACGACAGCAGGAACACCAGCAGATGGCCAATGTTCAGGGAAAACTCACCGACATCGATACCAAACTCCATGACCGTGCTGCCCACGCCGTAGAGCGGCCGCAGCACGCGAAATCGATCCATGCTGTAGAGAAGCCAGCCGATGGCAGCGCCAAGCATCAGCAGGCGAGTGAATCCAGATTGCAACGCCGTTTCCTGATGTCGAACGAAGTGGCGATTGGCGAGCTCCGGTTGCCCTAACAACGCCTGAAACAGCCCCACGCATGCGGCGATGCCTGCATAGAGCAGCAGGGCCATGTAACCGCTATCGATCACGCCACTGGTTAACGTTTCGGCCAACGAGGTGTTGCCGACGACGTTGGCGCCAAGCGCTACGGTCAGCAAGGCAGCTGCTATCCAGCCGATGGGACGCATGACTTGCTGCAAGCGACTGTCAGGACTCTGCATCGCCGGGATTGCACGACAAAGCAGCCAGAGGGTCAGCACCAAGGCAAGGCCGTTGACCGCGAGGAGGTAGATCCGGTAAATCCCGCCGTTATCGGCAGCCAGAATGCCCAATCGATCCAGCCCATACATGGAAACAGCGATATAAGGCCATACGCCAAGCGCGCGCAGGGCACCACTGGGCAGCAATCGCAGCACAGGAATCAAGGCCACCAGCAGCGCAATTTCCTGGGCCAATAGCGGAGCATCCGGCTCCAGTACAAGTACCGCAAGCATGCACAGCAGCAGCCAAGTGGAAAAAGGACGACGTAATGCGCGCGTCAGCTTGTCCGGATTCTCCTGAAGACGCCGCGTGCGCCGGCTGCGGACCACTAACCACAGAATCAGGGGCAGCAGCAGTATCTGCACCAGCGTCAGGGCCTGCTGATTGCGGGTCCCAGCCGAGTGGTAGTCGCGGGCGAATTGCACTTCGATCTCTAAACCTCGCCACATGGCGTCCCAGGTTGAGGCTTGATCCATGCTCGAACCAAGGCCCTGCCAGAGCGGCGCAACATCAATGCGTAGCAGCCGGCGGTCCAGAGTGTCGAGCGCCAGGGCCACTTCGTTGCCGCCAGCTTCGATCGTGGCTTTAAGCTCGCTTGCTTGCTGCATAAGTGCAAACTGCCGCGAAAGCTCCACACCCAGATTCGCCTCGGTAGAGTCAACTTGCGTGAGCATGTTGGTGATGCGAGCGGAGAGCACCGGCGGCAGCCCGTCCAGCAGGCCTGCGGTCTGGGTCGACGCCCAGACCGCCCGGCGTTGCGCCAGTTGCAAGGCAGCGTCGGAGTAAGGGCCAAAGGCTCGACGCGCTTGCATATCCCAACGCTCCAGGCGGCGAGCGTCAAACTCCCAGTGCCGAGCCAGGCTTTCAATTCGCATGACAGGCAACTCACCAAACACGACGCTGTGAGCCGTATTTTGTTTGGCGCGAGCAGGACGAGCGATATCGTCGAGTGAGCGGCTCAGGTGGATAACCGGGTCCGGCGAGGCAAGCAGCCGCTTGGCCATATCCACGCGCTGTTGATCCTCGGCGGCGCGATCAAGAATATCCGTCAGTGCGATCGGTGATGCCTTCGCTGAGGGCAAGTCCGATGCCGCAGTGCTGCCAGGCAAGGCATCAGCATGGGCAATAGTCGCTAAGCACATCAATGCGCCCGTTAACCAGCGCCGAACGACGGAAGACAAAGCAGAGTTTGGCAATACGCGCATTGAATGGGGTGTCCGTCCGTAGAAATGTCAACTGGCTGTATCGTTTTCGAGAGTACAGATATACCGGTGACCAATACAAACCTGGCTTGGAACATCTGGCCTACCTACGGCGCCGCCTCATGGCGAACGACCCTCCACAGGCCTATTTCAGCGCCTTCAAACGCATACTCGCCCTTTGCACCGCCGCCATTTTTTCAGGCCGCTTCATGCGTTTCCACTTTCTGATGTCGTCCTTCGTCCGGCCACAACTCACACACAGATCACCCCTGAGCTGGCACACCGCGATGCATGGGTTTTCAATTTCTTTGGCCATCGTCAGTCACCCTTGACCAAGTCGCTTTTGCCAGTTGCCCTCATGAGCGCGCTGGCATTCCTCTTCGGAGTCAAGGCGAACATTGCGATCCGAGAGTTTCAGGTCGATGCAGGCTTCATTCAACGCAATGGCCGTCAGCTCAAAAATGCGCGCCTTCGCTTCAAGCTGAGCGCGCTGTTTGTCCGCCCGCGTTTCGAACACCCAGATCACCTTCAGGGTGTCAGCCAACGCGTTCAGGTCAGCCGTGTGGGTCAGCCAGGTGAAGCCTTTGATTTCACTTTTTGCTGTTTCGCACGCTTCGGTCAGCGTGGCGATTAACCGGCGTTCGATTCGCGCCAGTTCACGTTTGCCGGGTGGCATGGCAATTTCCTCTGGGGCAGGGCAGAAGCGCTCAATCAGGCCGGTCGAAATTCGACCGTCAGGTGCCTGATTTCATGGACCGGCTGGAGACGTTCACGGATGGTGTCGGCGTCCGCAGTGGCGGCGCCAAGGACGCTGACGATGGCCGCATGGGCTTGGGGGCCGACCCGCCAGACGTGCAAGTCGGTGATGGTGGCGTCTCCCGGTTCTTCAACCAACTGGCGGATCTCCTCGGCAACGTGTGCGTCAGTCTGATCGAGCAATACGCCTGCGGTGACGCCCATCAAAGTCCAGGCCCACCGCGCGATAACGAGGGCGCCAACGATGCCCATGGCCGGGTCCAGCCATACCCAGCCCAGATAACGACCGGCGAGCAATGCAGCGATGGCCAGCACCGAGGTCAGCGCGTCCGCGAGGACGTGGACATAGGCCGATTTCAAGTTGTTGTCGTTGCCATGAGGGGCATGGGGATGGCCGTGATCATCATGGTGATGGTCATGATCGTGTCCATGGCTGTGCCCGTGGCCCAGCAACAGGGCGCTGACGATGTTGACGATCAACCCGGCAATCGCGATGAGGGTAGCGGTGCCAAACTGAACATCGGTGGGCTGCAAGAGGCGCATGACGGATTCAACGCCGATCCCCAGGGAAACCATGCCGAGAATAAGTGCCGACGCGAAGCCGCCCAGATCCCCTACCTTTCCTGTGCCGAAACTGAAGCGCTGGCTGGAAGCGTTGCGTTTGGCGTAAGCATAGGCGGCCGCGGCGATGCCCAATGCACCGGCATGCGTCGCCATGTGAAAACCATCGGCCAGCAGCGCCATCGAGCCGGTGACATACCCGGCGGTGATTTCACCGACCATCATCACCACCGTCAGCGCCACCACCCACAGCGTACGCCTGGCGTTCTCATCGTGCGCCGAGCCCAGGAAGACGTGGTCGTGCAGGTAGTTGATGTTCGGACTTTGCATAAGCGGGCGCCTGGATGTGTTCACTTGGAATAACGACGAATGGCTTCAAGCAGCTCTTCGACACCTTGGTTGCGCTCGGCTTCGCTGAGACCAGGATCCGCCACGTGCGCGCGCGCGTGGTCTTCAATGATCTCCTCCATCAGGCCGTTGATGGCCCCGCGAGTGGCGGCGACAAGGTGCAGCGTCTTGGCGCAGTCGAGGTCCGACTCCAACGCCCGTTCGACGGCCTGGAGTTGTCCGGCGATGCGTTTGACACGCTTGAGAAGATCGTTTTTGTTGGCTGCGACATGACCCATCGGATACACCCCTGGCTAGACGGGATGCAGCATAGGGGTACCCCCTATACCTATGCAAGGGTTGACTCGCGCACGGATCAACGATGGATCACCCCCGACACGCACGCCGGAAATACCGCCGCACATCGTCCAGGGCAGGCACGACCGCCAGCATGCCGAGGACCAGCGAAAGCGGTACGGTCGCGGTGTACCCCACGTGTTTGAACCCGTACGCACCCACCACACCGCCGGTGAAGAAACTCAATGCCAGAGCAGTCAACAGCTTCAGCCGCCCGCGGTTCGCGACCACTCGCGGTTGCCCGGGCGGTGTAGCGCCGTTCCAGTAGACGAGCTTGCCGAGTTCAATACCGATGTCGGTGACGATGCCGGTGATGTGCGTGGTTCTGATTTCAGCCTTGGAAACCTTGGTGATCAAGGCGTTTTGCAGGCCCATGATGAAACACAGCAGCATGACCGTGAGGGACACGACCAATCCGTCCACGGCCGCCAGCCTGGGGCCCAGAAAGCCGAAGCAGAGTAGTAAAAACGCCTCGAACAACAGGGGCAAGGCGAACGCGCTGTGCAGGCGTCTGCGGCGGGAATAATTGACCATGATGGCCGAACAGGCGGCGCCTGCCATGAAAGACAAGAGGGCGCTGCCCCCGCGCAGCAGCAGGTCGTACGCACCCAGCACCGCGTTATCGGCCATGGACGAAACGATGCCGGTCATGTGCGAGGTGTACTGCTGAACCGCCAGAAAGCCCCCGGCGTTGATGGCGCCGGCCACAAAGGCCAGGACAAACCCGAGGTGGCGGTTAGCGTCCGGTGTGCGTCTTCGGCCGGTCAGGCTGCGGATGTATCTGATCGCCATCAAAGGGTCCCGTGGCTGCTGAAGTTCCTGACGCCGTTTTCATCCGATCCGTGCAATCACCGCCTTGAGCCTTCAAGACCCTGATAATGACCTGATCACTCACGTCGTCGGGTATAGCTCAGCAAGCGGTCGGACTCGGCCTTCACCACTGAATAGCATTCGCAGCTCAACCGTTCCAGTCGCGGGCGGTCAAGGACCTTGATCTGGCCCCGAGTGTATTCGATCACGCCTTGGCGCTGCAGCTTGCCCGCCGCTTCGGTCACGCCTTCTCTGCGCACACCGAGCATGTTGGCCATCAGTTCCTGGGTCATGGTCAGCTGATTGCCTTGCAGTCGATCCAGCGACAACAGCAACCAGCGGCACAATTGCTGGTCGATCGAATGGTGACGATTGCACAGACCGGTCTGTGACATTTGCGCAATCAAGGCCTGGGTGTAGCGCAGCATGAGCAGCAACAGCTCGCCGTGACGATCGAATTCTTCCTTGAGTTTATGGCCGGGCAGGCGGAAGGCGCCTCCGGCACTCTGCACCACCGCGCGGCTGGACGTGCTCTCGCCACCCATGAACACGGCAATGCCGACAAGCCCTTCGTTGCCGACCACGGCGATCTCTGCGGAGGCGCCGCTTTCGGTAACCTGCAGCAGGGACACGATCGAGTCGGTGGGAAAGTACACCTGACGCAAAATGTCCCCGGGCTCATACAGCACCTCACCCAATACCAATTGCACCCACTCCATGTGCGGCGCCAGACGCACGAGTTCTTCATCGGCCAGCGCAGCAAGCAGGTGGTTGTCGACGGGCTGCGGCGCGGTGTACATGGTGGAGCTCCAGGAGTGGGGACGACCAACGGAGAGTACTCCAGTGCAGCGCCGGCGCTGGAGGTCAATCATCGGCCGCTTTCGCGTAATCCACCGGCTTGGGGGCTGCCGGCTGCGAACCGCCGCACTGGATGCGAACCCAGCGCTCCACGCCATCGTCCACCAGCGTCAGTGTCATTCCGTCCACCGGCGTGGCATCCAGCGTCATCGAGCTGCCGGCCGTCTCGCCACGGACCACCTCGAAGTGGTACTGCGTCCCTGCAAAGCGGTAACTCAGGTTGAACCCCGGCCAGTCCTCCGGCATCAACGGGTTCAGCTGCAGCAGATTGCCGCTGCGCTGAAGCCCCAGCAGTGACTCGACGCCCAACCGGTACATCCAGCCAGCGGAGCCGGTGTACCAGGTCCAGCCGCCGCGCCCCGCATGGGGTGCAGTGCCGTAGACATCGGCCGCCATCACATAGGGTTCGACTTTATACGTGTCGATCCTGGGGCTGTTGAGGGGGTCGGCCGGGTTGATCATGTGCAGCAATTGCCAGGCCTTGGCCGTGTCGCCCAAGTGCGCGAACGCCATCGCCGCCCAGACCGCCGCATGGGTGTACTGCCCACCGTTTTCGCGCACGCCCGGCACATAACCCTTGATGTAGCCCGGGTCTTGCAGGCCTTTGTCGAACGGCGGATCGAGCAGCAGGACCGCGCGGATGTCCGGCTTGACCAGATACTGATCCACCGCCTGCATCGCCCGTTGCTGCCGGGCGGGTGATCCGGCGCCGGACAACACCGACCAACTCTGGGCGATGGAGTCCAGCCGACACTCATCGTTGACTGATGAGCCCAGAGGTTGCCCGTCGTCAAACCAGCCGCGGCGATACCACGCGCCATCCCAGGCAGACGCTTCCAGGTTGTCGCGCAGCTGTTTCGCCTGTTCACCGCAACGTGCAGCGAATTCGCTGTCGCCGTGGCGTTCGGCCACCCGCGCAAAGCGCTCAAGCACATGGCACCCGAAGAAGCCCAGCCAGACGCTTTCACCCCGGCCGAGATAGCCCACGCGATTCATGCCGTCGTTCCAGTCGCCACTGCCCATCAGCGGCAAACCGTGTTCGCCACGGCTCAGGCTGTGCTCGATGGCGCGGACACAGTGCCGATACAGCGGCTCCTGCAAGGGAGAGAGACCGGGCAGGTCGTAATAGGATTCTTCCCCCGGCCCCAGCGCGCGCCCTTCGAGGTAGCCGGCGGGTTCGTCCAGCACGGACAGATCACCGGTGACCTCGACGTAGCGGCTGGTGGCGGCGACGAGCCACAGGAAATCGTCGGAGCAGGCCGTGCGCACGCCTCGATTGAGGGGAGGGTGCCACCAGTGCTGAACATCGCCTTCGGCGTATTGATGATTGGCGCACAGCAACAGATGCGTCCGCGCAGCCGCCGGATCGGCATGAATCATCGCCATGCTGTCTTGCAACTGATCGCGAAAGCCGATGGCGCCACCCGACTGGTAATAACCGCTGCGGGCGAGAAACCGGCAGGCGATCACCTGGTACATCAACCAGCCGTTGAGCATCACGTCCAGGGCCGGTACCGGGGTCTTCACCTGAACCACCGAGAGCACCGAACGCCAGTGGTCTTTGACTTTCTGCAACTGCTCCGCTGCCACCTGCACGCCTTTGTAGCGTTGCGCCAACTGGGTGGCGGCCTGGGGATTTTTCTCCGCACCCAGGCGCAAAATGACTTCGGTGCCTTGCCCGTGTGCGAGCGCCACCGTCACTTGTATCGCAGCGCACGGGTCCAGACCGCCACCGGTTTTTCCCGACAGCCCCTTGTGCCGCATCGCGGCGGGCGACCGCAGGCTGCCGCAACGTCCGATGAATTCGGTACGGTCCGCCGTGACACTGTGATCGACGGTGTCGGTGTCGAAAAACGCCACGCGCTCGCTGAATTCCACCGACCAGGCGTTGCGCGCAAACAGTGCGCCGCTGGCAGGGTCCGAATGGGTGACCACGTGCATGGCTGATTTGCTGCGCAGATCGCCCAGCACCCACTCCACATAGCCGGTCACCGTCAGGTTGCGCTCTCGCCCCGAGACATTGCGCAGCACCAGCCTGGAGAACTTGATCGGTGCATCCAGCGCCACGTAAACCCAGAGCTCGCTGTGGATGCCGTCTTCCACGTGCTCGAACACGGTGTAACCAAAGCCGTGGCGGGTTCGGTAAGCGCCAGTGCCCGAAGCGGGTTGCGGGGTGGCCGACCAGAAGTGGCCGGTGTCTTCATCGCGCAGGTAAATGACCTCGCCGACGGGGTCGCTCACCGGGTCGTTGTGCCAGGGGGTCAAACGGTATTCGTGGGCATTTTCAGCCCAGGTGTAAGCACTGCCGGACTCCGAGACCACCGTGCCCATCTGGGCATTGGCAATCACGTTGGCCCAAGGAGCTGGCGTGGGATGGGAGGCCGGGGCGTTGATGATGTACTCATCGCCGTCCTGGCTGAACGCACCGTAAGCGTTGCTCAGTGGCAGCGAAACGGGCAACGGCGCAAGGGCCTTTAATGGCGCTGGCACATGAACCACGGTAGCGACAAACGGCGCGTGCACCCGCACGACGCGGCGGCGGTGAACCTGTTCGGCCAGGGTGCCCAGGCCTTCGGAAAACACCAGCCGCGCGGCGGACAGGATCAGCGTGCGGTCTTCGTTGGACATCTGCTGCGCCATGCGCACGAATATGCCGCCCGGCCGATCCACCAGCGTGGCTTCGCTGCCGGAAGTGACCAGTCCCATGATCGCGTCCTGCAGTTGCTGGCGATAACCCACTTGATCTTCGTTCCAGATGAGGAGGTCCGTCAGCAGGCCTTTCTGACGCCAGTAGGCGTGGGCCTGAATCATCTTCTGGACCAGCTCGATGTTCTCAAGGCTTCTGACCTGCAACAGCACGATGGGAAGGTCGCCTGAAATCGACTGCCCCCACAGGCCCTGCTGATTGCGCAGGTTGGCCGTCAGCACGGTGCTGTCGGCGCGCAAGCCTGCGTTGGCGTAAATCAGGGAAGAGGCCATCTGTTCAAACAAACGGGCGTCGGCGGGGGAAACGTTGAGCTGACGCAGCAGCACCTGGCTGTGGGTCCATGACAAATCGAAGACCCGGTCCGCCAGGTGTCGGTCCCGGTATTTGTTGATCAGCGAGAGGCAGTCTTCGCGGCTGTCGGCCACGCCCGTGACCAGATCGATGGTGCCTTGCTGCCCGGGCTGCAGGGTAATCCGGCAACGGATGGCGACAATCGGGTCCAGAACCGGGCCGGCGCTGCCTGACAGTTGCTCGCAGTCCGGGTCCAGCGCGGCCGGCGACTGGGTGCTGCGGCCTCGGCCAATGAAGCGGGCGCGGTCGGTCTCGTAGGAGATGGCCTGGATATCAACGCCATGGGCCGCCAGCAGGTGGCACATCCACGGCGTGTGTTCATCGCTGGCCCGCGGGCGACGGCTGCAGACGATGGCTTGCAGCGGCAACAGCAATTCGGTCTGCACGAATAACTTGCTGAACGCCGGGTGCATGGCGTCCGTTTCCGGTGACGCCAGCACCACTTCCGCGTAGGTGGTGATCTCCAGCGTCTTCGTAGACTCCCCGCGGTTGGTCACGTGCAGGCGCCGCAGTTCGATGTTGTCTTCAGGGGAGACGACGATTTCCATGTGGGTGTCGAAACCCAGTTCCCGGGTGCGAAACTCGGCGCGGGCATCGCTGAAAATAGCCTCGTGGCTCTCGGCCCGGTGCAAGGTCGGCTGAAAGGCACTGGACCAGACGGCGCCCGTGGCAACGTCTCTCAAGTAACAGAACATGCCCCAGTTGTCCCGGGTCGCATCTTCATGCCAGCGGGTGGCGGCCATGTTGTCGAGGCGGCTGTACCCGCCGCCGGCGCTGCTGAGCATGACGTGGTACCGGCCGTTGGAGAGCAATTGCACTGCCGGGCGCTTATGCCCCGGGTTGGCAAACACCCTCAGGTCGTTCTCCTGCCCGGCGCCGGTATCACTGGCGGCGGGCTGCTGGGCGGTTTGCAGGTAAGGCGCAGCCACTTTCGGCACCCGCTCTTGCAACAGCAGCAGGGCCGATTGCAGGGCCGGGTCCGACTCAAACCGCCGTTGCATCGGCTGGTTGAGCAGCACGCTGGTCAAGGCCAGCAGGCTCATCCCCTGATGATGCGCCATGAAGGACTGCACCCAGGCGTAACGCTGGCCCCGCGGCAGACGCGCTTCGGTGTAATCGACGGCCTCGTAGAATCCGTAGCGCCCGGAGGCGCCTTTGCGGGCCAGACGCTGCAGGTTTTTGCAGGCCGCGTCGGCGTCCACCATCAAGGCCAGGACGCTGGCGTAAGGCGCGACAACCACGTCGTCGCCCAGGCCGCGCTTGAGGCCGAGGGCCTGAACGCCGAACGCCCGGTACTGATAATTAAAGTGCGCATCCAGTGTGTAATAGCCCGATTCCGACACCCCCCACGGGATGCCCAGACGTTTGCCGTGTTCGATTTGCACGGCCACCGCCGCTCGGCAGGTCTGGTCAAGCAGGCTGCCGTCGTAGTTAGGCATGACCAGCATGGGCATCAGGTATTCGAACATCGAGCCGGACCAGGACATCAAGGTCGGTACGCCAGCGGAGTCGCCGAGCAGTCGCCCGAGGGTGAACCACGCCCGTTGGGGAATCTGCCCCTGTGCGATCACCACGAAGTTGGTCAGGCGCACTTCTGACGCCAGCAAGTCGTAATAACCGGTGTCCAGACGACGCTCGTCGGCGTTGTAGCCGATCACGAACAAGTCGCGCTTGTTGTCATAGAGCAGGGAGAAGTCCATCTGCGCCAGATCGCTCGTCAGCAGAATCAGGCGATCGATCCGGGCGATCGCGTCGAGGGCCGTTCTGCGCACTGCTGCTATGCGCGGGTGATCCTCCGCAGCCCAGTCAGCTTCGTCCAGCCGGGACAGCGCCCGCAGTGTGCGGCGACGGGGTTGGCGGCCGGCCAAAGGCGGCGGCAGTCGATAACGTTCGAGGGCCGCGAGCCAGTCATCACACTGCGCGAGCAAGGCGTTTTGCCAATACACGCTGTCTTCGCTGCCACCGGCTGCCATGGCTGCAACCCGGGCACGGACGGTCTGTAACGCCGTCAACAGCGCACCGGTGTCATCGGCTCCGGCGGGCTCGTCGAGCAGGGGGTAGAGCGCGGTCAACGTGCCAGCGGTGTCCGTCGTTTCAAGCAGCGTGTCCAGCGTGATGCGCAGGCCCTTGAGCATGGCGGCATCGAACATCGCAGCGTCGGGCAGCTGGATCAAGCCGGCGCGCAGGGTCAGCAGGTGCCCGGCCAGGTTGCCGCTGTCAACGGTGGAGATGTACTGAGGGCGCAGGGGCTTGAGTGTCTGCGTGTCATACCAGTTGTAGAAATGTCGTTGGTACCGCTCCAGGCTGTCCATGGTGTCCAGCGATGCGGACAAGCGCTGCAGCAGTCGGTCGGTGCTGAGGTAACCGAAGTCGTGGGCGGCCAGATGCGCGAGCAGCGCCATGCCCATGTTGGTCGGCGAGGTCCGGTGGGCGATTACCGATTTCGGCTCCTCCTGAACATTGTCAGGGGGCAGCCAGTTGTCCTGGGGCCCGACGAAGTCATCGAAGAACGCCCACGTCCGCCGCGAGAGCACCTGCAGGAAGCGCAGTGCGTCCACCGAGGGCTCGAACACGGCATTTTCCGGCATCGCGCTCAGGCGCCAGGCGATCCAGGGGCCGGCAGCCCAGGCGAGCAGGAACGGCATGGCAATCAGCAGAGCCAGCGGGTCATTCATCAAACCGGCCAACCCGCAGAGGGCGAGGGCAGGGCCTGCCCACATTTCGCGGTAGAGCCCCGGCAGCGGGTTCTGCGTGTTGCGCTCCACTTCCCGGGAGGGTTGCCACTGCAATAACAGGCGACGGCTGAACAGGATGCGCCAGAGCGAACGGGCAATGGCGCCCACGCTGTAATACATCTCGAACGGCAACCATGCGACGGTGGCAGCGATCTGGGCGAGGTCCTGCCCCAGACTCCTGCACAGCGCGGCCAGGTATTGCCGGTAAGGCACGTTCAACGGCGGTTGCAACCCGTCGGTCAGGGTCCTGAGCAACGGTTGCATGACCAACAAGCCGACCACCGCCAAGGTCCAGGCCAGCGGTTCACTGCTGGCGAACCAGCCCCAGGCCAGCATCAGCAACACTGCCGCCGGCTCAAGGCTGCGGCGCAGATTGTCAAGAATCTTCCAGCGGGCCATGACATCGAGACGGTTGCGTGCCCATTGGCCGCGGGTATTCAGGGTCCAGGGCAGAATCCAGGGGATCAGCTGCCAGTCGCCGCGAATCCAGCGATGGCGTCGCTTGACGTCCACGCTGTAGCGAGACGGGTATTGCTCGTACAACTGCACATCGCTGAGCAGGCCCGACCGGGCGTAGCAGCCCTCGATCAAATCGTGACTGAGGACCTGGTTGTCCGGCAGACAGCCCTCCAGCGCACTGGTGAACGCGTCGACATCGTAGATGCCCTTGCCGATGAACGAGCCTTGTTTGAACAGGTCCTGGTAAATGTCCGAGACCGCCCGGGTGTAGGGATCAACGCCGCCGCCACTGCCAAACAGGCGCGAATAGATCGAGCGGGGGGTGCTGGTCAGGCTGATGCCGACCTGGGGTTGCAACAGCGCGTACCCGGAAATGACACGCTCACGTCGCGCGTCGAACACCGGGCGGTTCAGCGGGTGCATCATGGCGGCCACGCACTGGCGGGCAACCTCTCCCGGCAGGAGCGTGTCGGTATCAAGGGTCAGCACATAACGCACTGCGCCAAGGGCAGAGGTGTCGCCCACGATGGTGGTAAAACGGTTGTCGTCCGCACCCCGCAGCCAGGCGTTGAGGTCAGTCAGCTTGCCGCGTTTGCGCTCGTGGCCCATCCAGGCGCGTTCACTGGCGTTCCAGCGGCGCGGGCGGTGAAACAGGAAAAACCGCGCGGGCAGTTCGTCCGCGTACTTGCCGTTGAGTCGGTTGATCGCCGCCGCAGCATAGTCGAGCAGGTCTGCATCCGCTGCCTGCACTTCGGCCGGCGCATCGAGAAAGTCGGTCAGCAGCGCGAAGAAAAGATTGCTGTCGCGATTGGCGAGGAACCTGACTTCCAGGCCTTCCACCAGGTCGTCGACGTCCGCGCGCGAACCGATCAGCGTCGGAATGGCGACCAGCGTGCGCGCTTCATCGGGAATCCCGTTGGCGTAATCCATCTTCGGCAGCATAGCGGGCAGCAGACTGAAGGTGACCAGCCAGTTGATGAGGCTGAAGGCCAGGCGACTGGTCATGACCAGGCAGGGCACTGCCAGTGCGATGAGCGCGAGATCGGGCAGCCCGTCCCGGTGTGCCGAAGACAGCAGCGGCAGCGCAAAAATAATGGTCAGGGCACCGGCAGGTGCCAGGTAAAACGTCAGCGGTGAGCTTTGCAGCAGGCGTTTCCAGCGTTCGTGAAAGGGCACACGGGCGCCCAGCTTTTGCTCGAGCACCCCAATGCCGGGGCCGACCAGGAAATACCCGATATGGCGGGCAAGATCGTCTCCGGCTGACGCGTCCCGGTGTTCTCGGGAGAGCGCCACAACGGTCTGCGCGACGGACATTTCAGTGCGTCCACTGCGCCTGGCCAGCCGTTCGATGACGTGGCGATAGCTGTCGCGGGTGGCGAAGTCCATGCGCGGATAGACCTCGGCCGGGTCCTGTTGAAGGGTCTGCTCGACATGGCTCATCCCTTCGACGAATTCACGCCAGGGGGTCGCTGACAGCAGGCGCAGGCTGGCGATGCTGTTGCTGATGGACATCTGATCCGCCGACTGCTGCTGCGCATCGAATTGTACCTGCCGCTCGATGCTCGAACCGGTCTCGGCGAGCAACTGCTCGATCCAGTTGAGCGGCAGCGCCAGGGCAGCGCTCTGACCCTGCAACCGACGGGCGAACTCGGCAACGAAAGCAGCGGTCGTGGGCGGGGACGAATGGGCCATGTCAGCGACAGTCAGCACCACGCTTTTCACGTCGTGCTCGGACACCTCGATGAGCCGCTCGGCCCAGTCATCAGCCAGGTTGCGATCGTCCCAGTTGGCCATGACCCGGGAGGCCACCCGCCGCAGGTTTTCGATCAACGCCAGGCGCAGCATGATCGGGATGGCCCACAACTCGCCCAGCGCCAACGGCATGACCGTCTGGTACGACACCACGAAGCGCGTAAGGCTCAGTTCGTCAAAGCGGCCATCACCGTGGGAAATGGTCTCCAGGGCAATGTCGTACACCCTCGGCAAACCGCTGGAGGGCCCATTGCTCAGGCGCGGCAACTCACGGCTGTAACCCTGGGGCAGGTGCGACCTGGCTGTGCGGATGTGATCTTCAATCAGGAAAAAATTATCGAGCAGCCACTCGGCGGCGGGGGTGATCCGGCGGTCGGAGGCCTGGGCCTCAGTCAACGCGCTGCAGCTTTCCTTGAGCAATGCCTCGTTGTCATCCAGCCTGCCCAGCAGGAAGTCCCGCGTGGTCACTGCACCGAGCTGATGCTGAGTGGCCAGGTCTATGCCGTGGCTGGCCATCTGGTCGGCGTTGAAGAGTTCGGCGCGCAGCAGTCGCTCGTAGGCGAACGCCAGCTTCGGGTGGGCCCCGGCGCGACCCGCCAGCCTGACCCGTGAGATCGCCTGTTTGGTGCGTGTCCATGTGCTCGTCATTAGTTTCCCTGAAATGACTTGCACTCCGGCGGACGCAGCGTTTTGGGCGGTGTGCGCAGCGGAGCGCCGGCACTGATGTGCCCTGGTGAACGATGCGTTCAGACCACGACAGTGTGAGTACGCTTTCTCAGGGCTGTCTGTTCGCTGGCGCACATAGCGTCGCGCGCAAGCCTTTCCCGGCGCGGTTCTCCATGATGATTTCCCCGCCCAGGCGCCGCGCAATGGTTTGCACGATGGTCAGGCCCAGGCCGACGCCCTGATCATTGCCGCGGCTGTAAAAGCGTTCGAACAGGCGCTCCCGCTCGGCTTCGTCGATGCCAGGCCCCTCGTCGGCAACGCTGAGCCGGAAAGCGCCCTCGCCGAAGCCCAGGGTCACACTCACCTGCCCCCCTGCAGGCGAGAAATTGACGGCATTGGTCAACAGGTTTTGCAGCGCGATGTCGATGGCAGCGAAATCGGTCGTCACCTCACGGGACGGCTCAGCGCATTCGAACACCAGTTCCAGCCCTCGGCTCAATACCCACGGCGTCATCTGCACCAGGCTGTCGCGCACGGCAGCGACCACGTCAGCGCTGCGCGTCGGTACGGGCCCCGCGCCGGGCTCCAGTCGCGCGATAGTCAGCAGTTGATTGACCAGGCGTGTCGTCCGATCAACGCCCACGATCAGGTAGCTCAGGGACTCATTGCGCTGCGCGTCGTCGCGCGCTTCGAGGACGTTCTGTGCATGCACCCGCAGCACCGCCAGCGGCGTGCGCATTTCATGGGCGGCGTCGGCGATGAAGCGCCGTTCACGGCTCAGCACCTCCTGAATCTGTCCGAGCAATCGGTTCAGGGCCGCTTGCATGGGTTCGAGCTCGCTGGGCAGGGGCGCCAGTTGCAAGGGTTCGAGGGAGCCCGGATGACGACCGCGCAGGGTGGCGGCCAGATCGGCCAGCGGCTTGAGGCCCCAGCCAATGGCCAGCCAGATCGCGCCCATCAGCAGCAGGCTGCCGATCAGATTGGGGATCACCGTGTGGCGGACGATGCGGTTGACCAGGTCCGAGCGCACGTCGTCGCGCTCGCCGACCCAGATCACCAGGTCATGCTGCTCATCCCTGAGCACGAAGGTGCGCCATTCATGTTTGCCCAGATCATTGATGTCGCTGAAGCCGGTGTATTGAGGCGCATGGGTCAGGGTCGGTGCGCTGGGGGTGTGCACCAGCAACCGGCCTTGAAGGTCCCAGACCTGAAAAGCGATTTTGCTCTCGTAGGGGTGGCCATCGACTCGCGGTTCGGCCTGAGCCAGGGCCTGATTGAACGCCTGGTACAACTGCGCATGCTCCTGCCGCGCCAGGGGCATGCGCATCACGCCCTGCAGCAACCGGGCGTTGGTGGCGAGCTGGGCATCGTAGACTTCGGCGATTTCGTGGTTGCTGTCATGGAGGTTGACCAGGGTCAGGATCAGCAGGCCGATCAGCACCAGTCCAAGGATCAGGGTCAGCGTGCGGCGGCGGATCGACGTCACGGGCGATCCTCCACCAGGTAGCCGACGCCGCGTACGGTGCGGATCAGCTCGCTGGAAAACTTCTTGCGCAGGTGATGGATGTGCACTTCGAGGGTGTTGCTCTCTGCTTCTTCGTTCCAGCCGTACAGCAACTGCATCAAGCGTTCGCGGGTCATCACCCGGCCCGGTGGCGAGAGCAGTTCGTACAACAGCTGATATTCCTTGGGGGTGAGGGCGACGGGATCATCCTTGTAACTGACTTGCTGGGTGGTCGGGTCCAGGCGGATGCCCGCGTGCTCGATCGTGACCCGCGCGCGCCCGGCACTGCGCCGCAACAGCGCCCGCAGGCGGGCCTTGAGTTCGGACAGGTCGAAGGGCTTTATCAGGTAATCGTCGGCCCCCGCGTCGAGGCCGGCAATGCGGTCTTCGGTGGCGTCCCGTGCGGTCAGGATCAGCACCGGCAGCGCCGAGCCACTTTCACGCAGGCGCCGCAGCACCGCCAGGCCGTCCAGCCTGGGCAATCCGAGATCGAGAATGGCCAGATCGAAGACCTCGCTCAACAAGGCATGGAGGGCGCTGGCGCCATCTTTCACCCAGTCCACCGTGTAGCCTTCGCGACTCAACGCCTGATGAATGCCCTCGCCGAGGGCGACATCGTCTTCAACCAGCAGCAAACGCATGAATGCTCCGTCATTTCAGTTTCTTGTTTACGTCCACCAGCAATAGCTGGATATCTTTACGGCGTCCACTGTCCGCCACTTCGCGACCGGGCCGGGGCGCGGCGAGCAAGGCTTTTTCCAGCGCGTCCTTCGCCTGGGCATAGTGACCCTGGCGGTAGAGATGATCGCCCCAGAAGTACAGCGGATCGATGCCGTCGGGATTGAGCTTGAGCGCCTGCTCCAGGAGTGCTTGGGCCTTATCCGGGTCGCCGAACCCGATGGGCCACCCGGGCACTCGATCGTACAGCGCAGCCAGGCTGGCGTAGGCGGAGCCTTGCAAGGCATTGGGGTCCAGCGTCATGGCTTTCTCGAGGTCGGCTTTGGCCGTTTTGACTTTGCTCAGGGCACCCAGTCCGCCCTGGGCACCGGCCCAACTGCTGGTGACAATGCCCGACCATATCCAGGCCTCGGCGACGGCGGGACGCTGCTGGGTGAAAGCGGCGGACGTGGCGGCCAACTGTTCAAATGCCGCGACGCGCTGGTCTTCCGGCAACTGGTATTGAATCCGTGCCCACTCCTGCTGAATCCCGGTCAGGCGTTGCTTGTCCGGTGCATCCAGTGCCCATACCGGTAGGGCGAGGGTGGCGAGCAGTACGACGAGTAGACGTTTCATGGCTTGGTGCTCTTTTCGTGAGTGGCGCTGCTGAAGCGGCGAATGAGGGGCAGGTGTTTGCGCAGCCCGCGGTCCACCACGGCAGGCAGCAGACTGTTGAGGCGTACGAAGAACTGTTCAGGCCAGCCCATGTAAAGCTCGCGCTGATTGCCGACAATGGCGCGAACAACCGCGGCGGCGACTGTCTGCGGATCGTCCTCGGCGGTTTTCAGGGCGGAGTTGAGGGCGCGCGCTGCGGGACTGTTCATCGTTGTGCGGGTAGCGCGGGGCGCGACGTACAGCACGCCCACCCGCGTATCCGCCAGCTCACGGCGCAGCGCTTCGGAAAACCCCCGCAGCGCAAACTTGCTCGCGCAATACGTGGCGTAACCGGCATAGCCGATCGAGCCATAGGTTGAGCCGACGTTCACCACCATGGCGCGGCTGGCCTGGCGCAGCAGCGGCAACAGCAGGCTGGTGAGCTGAATCGGCGCGTTCAGGTTGATGTCGAGCATCGAATCGATCTCGTGCCCGGGCAACTGCTCCAGCATGGCGAAATGATTGACGCCGGCGGCGTTGATCAGCAGGTTGACCCCGCTCATCGCTTGCGCCGTCATCAGCACGTGCTGACGACCTTCGGCGGTGGTCAGATCGGCCTTCACCCAGTGCAACAGATGCGGGTACTGCTGTTGCAACGGCAACAGCGGCTCCTGATGGCGGCAAACGGCGAGCACTTCGGTGCCATGGCTGCACAGCGCCTGAGCAATGGCCATGCCGATGCCGCCACTGGCGCCGGTCAGCACCACGCGCGCTTCAGACAGCCGCATGGTCGCGCTCCTTCAACGGTTCGGCATGGGCGAGGGGTAACTGACGAAACATGTCGGTGTACAGGCCGTAGACCACTTTCGAGGCCTTGATCACGGCCGCCTGATCCTCCGGATCCTCAAGGCGGTCCATCAGCGTGCGATAGGTCTCCATGTGGCCGATATCGAGGCTGCCATGGGAACTCAGGTAGCTGAATGCAGTGGCCGGCAGTGCCAGGCGCTGCTGAATGCTGCCGGCGGCATGGGTCGCCAGGGCGATGCTGGTGCCTTCCAGCACGTTGACCATGCCGAACAGTCCCACCGGGTTGCCCCGGGCGATGAGGTCGTAGAGGTAGGCGACCATGAGCTCGATGGGCAGACCGGGCGTACCCTCGCGCACGGCATCGGCATCGGCATCGCCACCGCAGGCGCGCAGGTCGTTGAGGATCCACTGCTCGTGGCCGTATTCGTCCTCGATGTACTCGCACACCGCGCCCCGCAGCCATTCCAGCCGGGAAGGCAGCCGCGCGCCACAGGCCATCATCAATGGCACGGTATGCCGCACGTGGTAGTAGGCCTGGGTCAGGAAAGCGCGATAGTTCTCCAGCGAGACTTCACCGTGCAGCGCCTGATGAATGACGGGCAGGTTGAACAGGGTCTCGCGCTCGGTGCGGGTAGCGTCTTGCAGCGTTTGGAAAAAACTCATGATTGAAGATCCTTTGCTCGCGTGGGCTCGGTGAAAAGATGTCGGTAGTTCGCCAGAATGGTGTCGCGCCGGGGTCGGCCGTTGGCGGTGGCCATGTCATTGGCGGTGGTGAAGGGCTGATCGAGACGGGTCCAGCTGTGGACGCGTGCGTAGTCCGGCAGTGCCTGGTTGGCCTGCTCGACAGCCTGTTTGATCTGCAGGTCGGTGGTGTCGGGGCGCAGCGGCCACAGCAACGCATGATTGCGTGACAGGGCTTCGCCGTAGACAAACGCCTGGGCGATCCGACCGCGTTGGGTCAGCTCCGCCTCGACCCACTCAGGGTTGACGTTGCGACCGTAGCTGGTCACGAACTGATGCTTCTTGCGGCCGTGAAGGTAGAGGTAACCGTTGGCGTCAAACTCACCAAGATCACCGCTCGGCCACCACTCCGGTGTGGGTTCTGCCTCGCCGAGATAGCCCAGCATCCGCGACCCGCGAATCAGGACCTCGCCGTCTTCGGCCAGGCGTATCTGCACATGGGGCAGGGGTCTGCCAACGCTGCCGGGATGGTGGGCGTCCGGGCGGTTGAGGGCCACGACCGACGCGCACTCCGACAGGCCGTAGCCTTCGTACACCGGAATGCCAAGGGCTTCGGCGCGCAGCAACAGTTCGTGGGTGACTTTGGCGCCGCCCACCGCGATGAAACGCAGCGCTGCCGGGTTAAACGCGCCCATCTCGCAGGCGCTGACCAGCAACAGCAATAGCTGCGGGACAAGGATCATGCTGTGGGGCTGTCGCACCGCCAGCGTCGACAGCAGACGCGGCAATTCCACACCGCTGGCCCCTTGAATGCCCAGGGTTCGCTGGCTTGGCAGGCTCAGCATCGCCCCGGCGTAAAGCGCGGCATAGCAGCCGACGTTTTCCAGCAGAATGGCCAGAGGCAAGAATGAAAGGTGGTGGGCGGGCTGGCGAGACTCGCTGGCGCGCTGCACCTCCATGGCCACCGTCAGCACGCTGGTGGCGTCCAGGCAGACGCCTTTGGGGGTGCCGGTCGTGCCAGAGGTAAACGTGAGCTTTGCTGTGCCCTCGGGCAGGGGCGACGGCTGACGGTTCGTGCGCAGCCAGAACCCCTCCTCATGACGGAATGCCGAGGAGGCGAGTTCACTGGCGTACTCGTCGTCGGCAATGACCACGTCAGCCTGGCTCTGCTCCAGGCAATGACGGCGCTGGGCTGCGCTGAAGAACGGCGGCAGCGTCACACAGGCCAGTCCTGCGAACAGAATCGCCAGGTCCCAGATCAACAGGTCCGGGCCATTCTCCAGGGCGAGGGCCACGACCCTTGCGTCCAGGTCCTTGAGCCTCTCCTGGCGCAGATTGATTTCGGCATCCAGCTCGGCATAACTCAGTTTCAGGTCGTCGCCCCACAGCGCACACGCATCGGGCTGCCCGGCGGCGAGATCAGCGATGCGTTGGCGGAATCTGCTCAGTTCAGGCGACATGGCAGCTGTCCTCCAGGGTCAGGGGCAACCCGAAGCGTTCAAACACGCCGCTGCTGCTCAAGTGCAGGAACCCGGAGCGGATGTCGCCGACGTGCACGCTGGGTTGAGAGTCGTAGTAATTGCCCCAGGCGTGCCGGTCTTCACCCAAGCGCAGAGGGTCGGCGAGGCACAGCGTGAGGGGGCGCAGGCCGAGGCGATTGAAGCTGTTCACCAGTCCGGCGTTGCCGGTGAAGGCCACCCATTCCAGGCCGCTCATGGCGAGCAGCCAGGTCACGGCGATGATGCTCAGCCGCGCGCTGCCCAGGTTGCTGGCGGCGAGGTTGCCCACTTCGACGATGCCCTGACGGTCCACCGGCCGGCCGGCACGGGCTTCGATCATGTGCTCGACGGGCTGGTCGAGATAGTGCTCCAGGAACAGCGGCCCGGAGGTCGCCACCCGCACGCCGGCCACGGCACAGAGCGTGCCGGTGTTGTCGTGGAGTCCGAACAACTCCGGCATGAAGCTACGGATCTCGGCGTTGTGCGCCTGGCGGAAGCGATGCTGGATGAACGTCTCGTAGGCGTCGCGCAGTGGCTCCTGAGACAGCGCACGATTGAGCGAGAGTGCCGGTGATTGCGCCGCGCCGAATTCCATAGGCAGGAAATCCAGAGGCAGCGCGCTGGACGGCATTGAGTTCGGTGGTAATCGGTTATTCCAGTCCAGACCCTGCATGGGTGTGGCTCCTCCCCAGTGGTGATGGGGTGGAGTATCTGGGTCGATTCTTAACGAAGTCTGAAGGTGAGAAATTTGCCTGGCCTGGCTTTCCTGCTGATCTTTGCGACGTCTTCAGACTGCCTTAAGACAGGGGCCTCAAGGTTCGCGGCATCAAGAAACATTCCCCCACTCAGCGAGCGCCCCGGCATGGTCCGCGACAAGACCCTGGGCCGCATGCTGCCGTGGTCGGCTGAAAAGCGTTAAGCGGTCACTGCCATCATCACTCCACCGCCACCCAGTGATCCGCCGCCACCGCCGAAAACCGCTGTGCCGGTGCGACAAAATCCGCTGCCTTGATCGGGTCAGGCCGTTCCAGCTCTTTGAGCAGGCTCTTGAAATCCCGGCGCCGGCCCACTTCCGGCACCGGCACTGCAGCGAGCAGGCGGCGGGTATAAGGGTGTTGCGGATTGTGCAGCACCTGGTCGCGGGCGCCGATTTCGACGATGCGGCCGCCGTACATCACCGCCACGCGGTGGCAGATGCGTTCGACCACGGCCATGTCGTGGGAAATGAACAGGTAGCTCAGCCCATGCTCGGCACGCAGCCGTTCCAGCAGCGCCAGCACTTGCGCCTGAACCGACACGTCCAGCGCCGACACCGATTCGTCCGCGATGATGACTTTGGGGTTCAGCGCCAGCGCCCGGGCGATGCAGATCCGCTGGCGTTGCCCGCCGGAAAACTGATGGGGATAGCGTTGAAGGGCGTCCCGTGGCAGATCGACCTGCTGCAGCAATTGCGCCACACGCTCGCGCCGCCGGGGTTCGGGCATCTTGTCGTGAATCAGCAGCGGCTCGCCCACCAGATCGAAGACGGTCTTGCGCGGATTGAGCGCAGCGTACGGGTCCTGAAACACCATCTGCACGTCGCGGCGCACCCGCTGCAATGCGTCACCCTGCAAACCGTTGAGTTCCTGCCCCAGCAATTTCACGCTGCCCTGATAGCTGAGCATGTTCATCAAGGCCTTGCCGGTGGTGGACTTGCCGCAGCCGCTTTCGCCCACCAGCCCCAGGGTTTCGCCCTGACGCAGCTCGAAACTCACGCCCTCGACCGCATGCACGGTGCGCGGGGTTTCGAACCAGCCGTGGCGCAAGGGGAAGCGCACGCTGAGGTCCTGAACCGCGAGCACTACCGGCTGTTCCGTCATGACATCAGGCGGCGGCGCACTGCCCAGCACCGGCACCGCGGCCAGCAATTTGCGCGTGTAGGGCGCTTGCGCGTCGGTGAAGACCTGATGCAACGAACCGCGCTCTTCCATGCGGCCCTGGTTCATCACCACCACTTCATCGGCCATCTCGGCGACCACGCCCATGTCGTGGGTGATGAGTAAAAGGCTGGTCGCGAACTGCTGCTGCAACTCGCGCATCAGCTCAAGGATCTGCGCCTGAATGGTCACATCCAGTGCGGTGGTCGGCTCGTCGGCGATGAGGATTTCCGGCTGGCAGAGCATCGCCATGGCGATCATCACCCGCTGGCGCATGCCGCCGGATAACTCGTGGGGGTACTGGGTCAGGCGCTTGTCGACCTGGGGCATGCGTACGGCGTCAAGCATGGCCCGGCAACGCTGGTGAATCTCACTGCGACTCAACGCCTCATGCCGGCGCAGGGTTTCCGCCAGTTGCTGGCCGACGGTCAGCAGCGGGTTCAACGACGTCATCGGCTCCTGAAAAATCATGCCGATGCGCTTGCCACGCAGGCTTTGCAGGTCCCGTTCCGGCAGGCTCAGCAGGTCGCGGTTGTCGAACAGGATCGCGCCACCGGGAACGCTGGCCGCCTTGGGCAGCAGGCCCATGATCGCCAGGGACGACAGCGATTTGCCACTGCCCGATTCACCGGCGATACAAAGAGTGCGGCGCGGGTACAGGGCGAAACTCAACTCATCGACCACCCGCCGCCGTGACGCGCCGCCACCGACGTCGATGCTCAGCCGCTCCACCGACAGACTCGGCTGATCGTCTGGCTTCACTGGAACACCACTTTCGGAAAGTAGAACGACACCACCCAGTTCGGCAGGTCGACGATTTCGCTGATGCGCAGATCGCCGCACACCGAGCACAGCATGTACGCCTGTTCCGCCGGCATGCGGTGCTCGCGGCACAACCAGTCGATGGTGTTGGCCACGGCCTGGCGGGCGGCCTGCATCAGGTCCGGGCCGATGCCGGTGAAGGCTTCGTAGCCGGCGCTGTCCAGGTGGCTGGTCACCGGTCCCGGCGTGCTGAAACGCGGCGTGGCCAAGGGCGTTTGCTTGATCAGGTCGAGCGTGACCACCACGTCCATGGCGCTCTCGATGGCGGTGCCGCAGACCTCGCCATCGCCTTGGGCCGCGTGGGTATCACCGATGGAAAACAACGCGCCGGCGACTTCCACCGGGAGGTACAAGATGCTCCCTGCCGCCAGGTCGCGGATGTCCAGATTGCCGCCGACCCGACGCGGCGGCACGATGGAATGCAGCCCGGCTTCGGCCGGCGCCACGCCCACCGTCCCGGCGAACGGCTTGAGCGGCACCTTGGCGAAATCACCAAAGGCGGCGGGGGCGAGGGTCTGCGTGTCGTAGTGCCAGAGCGCCAACGCCGGCGCCTGAAACTGATCGGCAAGGAGGCCGAAGCCGGGGATGTTGGCGGTCCAGCCGAAGCCACCGGGCTTGAAGCTGTCCAGGGTGATTTTCAGGATGTCGCCAGGCTCGGCACCCTCGACGTAGATCGGTCCGGTGACCGGGTTGATCTGGTCGAAGGGCATGACGCTGACGTCCGCAGCCTGGGACTGCGCGGTGAAATAGCCGTTGGACGAATCCCGGCAGTTCATTTGCAAAGTGGTGCCGGGCGCGACGCGCTCGACCGGGGTAAAGCGGTGGTCCCAGCCAAAGTGGCTGTTGACGCTGTGAATGGTCTTGACCAGGCAGTTCTGGCACATGGGTGCGGTCCTCGTGGCTAAGGGGTCAGGCGCAATGGCCTGTTCCAGCGAGATTGCCGGGGGACAGGCCAAGGGAAATCACTTCACCCAGATGGAGTCATAGTTGACCGGCACGTGGACCGGATCGACGTACAGCGCGTCGTCGCCGCCCATGCGCTTGGAGCGCACGGTGAAGCGTTGCTCGTTGAAGATCGGCACCCACGGCGCATCGGCCATGGCATCGATGAAGATCTTCTTCCAGGCCTCGGTGCGTTCGGCCTGTTGTTCCGGACGGGCCATGGCATCGGCTTTGGCGGCGCGTTCATCCAGCGCCTTGTTGCAGTACAACGACCAGTTCCAGCCGCCTTCGACCGCGCCGGTGCAACCGAGAATCGGGCCGTAGAAGTTCGACGGATCCGGGAAGTCGGCGATCCAGGCCATGCCGCCTGACCACACCATCGGCGCCTGGTCCCTGGAGCTGCCGGCGGCAATCACGTTGGCCTGGGCCAGTGACTTGATCTGCACGCGGATGCCGACCTTGGCCAGGTCTTGCTGGATCGACTGGGCGATGCGCGGTTGCGGGTCGGTGTTCATCACGTACAGGTCGGTGTCGAAACCTTTGGCCAGACCGGCGTCGGCCAGCAGTTTTTTCGCGCCTTCGACGTCGTAGGGCAGGCCCTTGTATTGGGTGTCATAACCGGGCATCGCCGGCGGCAACGGTTGGTTCGCCGGTACCGCACGACCATTGATGATGCGCACGATGCGTTCCTTGCTGATGGCCATGTTGATGGCTTGGCGCACCTTGAGGTTGTCGAACGGCGGCAGGGTGGTTTTCAGCGTCACGTAGCCGGTCTGCAACTGGTTGCCGGTGACCAGCAACTGCCTGGACGCCGGGTCGTTCTTGAACTGCAGGAATTGCGCGGGGGGCACGCCGTCGCCGGCAATGTCCACTTCGCCCTTGTTCAGGCGCAGCAGCGCGACCGTCGGGTCCTGGCCGATCTCGAAGGTGATCTTGTCGACGTAGGGCAGGCCCTTCTGGAAGTAATTGGGGTTCTTCACCAGTTCCAGTTTCTGCCCCAGTTTCCACTCGGCCAGGCTGAACGCGCCGCTGCCCACCGGGTGCTTGCCGAAGTCGGCGCCCCATTGCTCGACCGCTTCTTTGGGCACGACCGAGGCGAAGTTGATCGCCATGATGTGCAGGAAGGTCGCGTTCGGTGCGCTCAGCGTGATGGTCAGGTGCTGGTCGTCGACCACCTTGATGCCGCTGAGGGTCGTGCTTTTGCCGCCGGTCACGTCGTCGTAACCGACAATGGAGCTGAAGAAACCGGCGCCCGGGCTCTGGGTTTTCGGGTTGACGGTGCGCTCCAGGGAGTACTTCACGTCATTGGCGACCAGATCACGGCCGTTCTGGAATTTCACGCCCTTGACCAGGGTGAAGCTGTACACCAGCCCGTCCGGGGAAATGCTGTAGTCCTCGGCCAGGCTTTTCACCAGTTCGGTGGTGCCGGGCTTGTAGTCCATCAGGCGGCCGAACAGGCTTTTGATCATCGACCAGTTCTGCCAGTCGTAGCCGATGGCCGGGTCCAGGGTCGCCACATCGTTCTGGTAGGTGACCACCACATCGCCGCCGCTTTTCGGCGTGTCGGCCCACAGTGGCGTGGTAAACAGCGTGGCCGCCACGGCCAGGGTCAGCGCGTTGATCTTCATTGTTGTGCCCCGTTGTGTTGATGGATTCAGTGCTGCTTGATGTCGATGCGCGGGTCCACCAGCGGGATCACCAGATCCGCCAGCAGGTTGCCCAGCACGATGGCCACCGCCGACAGCGTGGTGACGCCGACGATGACCGGAATGTCGACTTGCTGGATCGACTGCCAGGCGAGCTGACCGATGCCCGGCCAGCCGAACACCGACTCGACCACCACCAGCCCGCCCATGAACACGCCGATGTCGATGCCGATCATCGGGATCACCGGCACGATCGCGTTGGGCAGCACGTGCACGAACACGATCCGCGCCCGGCTCAGGCCCTTGGCCCGTGCCGTGCGGATGAAATCCTGATGCAGCACTTCGATCATGGAAGAGCGGACCATGCGCGAATACCAGCCGCTGCCGAGCAGCCCCAGGGTCAGCGCCGGCAACATCAAATGGCTGGCGCCGCCATAGCCCCCCAGCGGGAACCAGCCCAGTTGCACGGCGAAGAAGTACAGAAACAGCATGGCGGCGATGAACTGCGGGGCCGACACACCAACAAAGGAAAACGCCATGAGCAGCTTGTCGGCGAAGCTGTCGCGCTTGAGCGCCGCGAGCATGCCCAGGCTGATGCCGATCAACAGCTCGAAACCGATCCCGGCGGCCATGAGTTCCAGAGACGGGCGCAGTCGCGCGCCGATCAGTTCGCTGACAGCGGTGCGCTGGATGTACGAGCGGCCAAGGTCGCCGTGGAGCAGGTTGCCGAGATAACTCAGGTATTGCTGATAGAAGGGCAGGTCCAGGCCCAGTTGCGCCCGAATCGCCGCGACCACTTCAGGGCTCGCGCTGCGCCCGGCGATTTGCCGCGCAGGGTCGGCGGGCAGCAGGAACAGCAGCAGGTAGGTGATGAAGGTCACGCCGAGCAGAATCAGCAGCGCGTAGCCGACCCGGCGGCAGATAAACGGCAGCATCAGCGACGCCCCTTGAGTGTGGGGTCGAGTTCGTCGCGCAGGGCGTCGCCGACCAGGTTGAACGCCAGGGACAGCAGGATGATCGCGGCGCCGGGAATGAACACCAGCCACGGGGCCGAGGTGAAGTACGTCTGGCTCTCGAAAATGATGTTGCCCCAGCTCGGCGTCGGTGGCTGCACGCCCACGCCCAGATACGACAAGGTGGCTTCCAGCAAAACGGTGGTGGAGATCCCCAGCGTCGCCCACACCAGAATGGTTGGCAGCAGATGGGGCAACAGGTGCGAGAACAGAATGCGCAGGGAACTGGCGCCGAGGGTGCGCTCCACGGCAACGAAGTCCCGCGCACTGAGCGCCACGGTTTCGGCGTAGATGACCCGGGCGATCTGCACCCAGTTGACCATCGCGATGACCATGGCCACGATCCACACGCTGGGCTGGAAAATCGCCGACAGGGCAATCGCCAGCAGCAGCGCAGGGAAGGCCATCATCAAGTCGGTCAGGCGCATCAACACGCTGCCGAGCCAGCCGCGCACAAAGCCTGCGGTCAGGCCCACCAGCGTACCGATCAGCACCGCCAGCCCGTTGGCCAGCACACCGATGAACAGCGAGGTGCGCGCGCCGAAGATCAACCGCGACAGCAGGTCACGGCCAAGCAGGTCGGTGCCCATCCAGTACGGCGTCGCCGGGGCCATGGGCGCGCCTTCCATCGTCAGCCCCTCGACGAATTGCTCGTCCGGGTCGAAGGGGCTTAGCCACGGGGCCAGCGCCGCGAGCAGCACCACGGTGACGATAAACAACAGCGAAACCGCCACGGCCGGCCGACGCAGCAGGGCTTTGAGGGTGTTCATGCGCGGTCCTCGTCCCGCGCCGCGAGCAGTTCCACACACAGTGCTTCGATCGGACGATTGAGCTGCATCGACAGACTGCGCAAGCGCTCGTACGCCGTCGCCTCGTTGATGCGCTGGGTCACCATCAAGCGCGCCAGGGCCTGGGCCATGAGCGGACGCAGCGCCAGGCGCTGTTGCAGCTCGTTGAGTTGTTCGGCATCGGCGCGCTGACGGTCGCGCAATCCCACCGCCATCATCAACGTGGTGTAGACCGAGCCCTGGCTGATGGGCTTGTTCAGCAACGCCGTCGCGCCGAGCTGCAGTGCCCGCTGGATCTGCGACAGGGTTTCGTGAGCCGTCAGCGCGACGATGGGAATGCTGGCCGCGTTCAGGGCCTGAACGGCGAGTGGGCTGGCGAAATGTTCGATCTCAAGGATCGCCGCGAAACAGCCCCGGGTGTCACAGGGCGCGTCGTGCTCGAGCACCTGCGAGTGAATCCCCAGGCGTTGCAGGCTTTTGCCCAGATTGCCCTGACTGCGTTCATCGCAGTCGATCAGCAGCAAGTGGCCCTGGTCGAAAGCAGGAAAGGCGCGTGTGTTCATTTGACGATCCTCAAGCGCGGCGCCGGGATGGCGTGTCGGTCGACCACGTCGGCGTGTACATCCGTAACAGTGAGATAGGGGTCGGCGGCGATCGCATGAGGCGCCGACTGCACCACATGAAAGCGCCCATCACGCAGCTCAGCGATATGACTGGCCAGCGCGCTGTGATGATTGCGCGCCGACAGGCTGACGGTGCCCAGCACGCTGGCGACCGGGTGCCCGTAAAGGTGCTCGCAAATCGCTTTTGGCGATGCATCTTCGCTGGTGTGCAAGGCGTCGGCGAACACCCTCAGCGCCGTGTAGGCGCTGGTGTAGTAATGCGAACAGGTGCGCGGACCATGACGCTGCTGCCCCTCGCAAAACGCCGGATTCAGGGTTTCGAAAAACGGCCCGCACGACAGCAGGCGCAGCGCCCGCATCGGGCCGACCGCTTCGAGCTCCGCTTCGGTCAGGTTGCAGCTGAGCACCGGCAGGCGCAGGCCATGGCGCTCGGATGCCTGGTCCAGTTGCTGCAGAAAAGCGTAGGACGACTCACCCACCAGGTTGTTCAGCACGAACGCCGGCGGGTCCTGAATCAGCCCGTCGATCAGCGTGTCGAAGCCGGTCGAGCCCAAGTGCCAGTACTTTTCCCCGAGCACGTCGGCCCCGTTGGCTTCCAGCACTTCCCGGGCAATGCGGTTGCTTTCCCAGCCCCAGACGTAGTTCGAGCCCAGCAAAAATGCCCGCCGTCCAAACTGGCTCAAGGCGTAGCGCAGCAGCGGCAGCAGCGTCTGGTTAGGGCATCCGCCGAGGTACAAGACGTTTTCGCTGCTTTCGTAACCTTCGTAGGGGCTCGAATACCAGAGCAGCGCGCCGTGCTGATCCAGGTCCGGAATGATTTCCTTGCGGCTCGCCGACAGCGTGGTGCCGAAAATGTGCCGGACCCCCGCACTCAGCAACTGCGCGATGCCGCGGCGGTAGCCCGCCGGGTCGCCTTGGGGATCAACGCAGATCGCCTCCAGTCGCACGCTGCGGCGGGCGTCGGCGTTGACTTCGGCAAGCGCGTCCTGCAACCCGAGCAAGGCACTGCGGCCCATGCGCCGGTAGGTGCCTTCGGTCGAGAGCAGAAAGCCAACGTGAACGGTGGGGCGCAGGTCGGGAGTCAAAAGGTTCGGCATGAACAGCATCCATAAAAAAAGCCCGATCAACCCGGTGGGGGTCGATCAGGCTTCGATACCTGGCGCATTCGAGGCGCGTATGTGGACGAGACTTAAGGACCGGGGTCCGGCTTGCCGTTTGCGTTGAGCATGAAATAAGCGTGCCAAGTGAAAATTCACCGGGTTGACGGCCTTCGCTGGCGTTGGTCTGCACGGCATGGCTCCGCAGTGGGGCGCTCGGTCATGAAGCGCTTCAAAGCAGGGCGCAGGGTTATAGCCCAACCCCAGCGTCCAGGCCCTCGTCGACCGTGAGTTCACTGCGCCAAGGCGGCGGCTGCAATCATCTGGTAAGCGCGCTCGGCCGCGGGTGAGAGAATTCTGTCTCTGCGCCTGATCAGCCCGATGGTGCGATTGACCACTGGCCTTGTCAGCGCAACGGTGCATAACTCGGTATGGGCAAGGTGCGCAGGGATCGCCAGTTGCGGAACTGCGGCGACCCCCAGCCCGGCAGCAACCATGTCCACCACCGTGCGCACATGCCTGGCTTCACAGAGCGGCTCCGGAAGTTCCGGTACGCCCGCCAGCGCGAGGTCAAGCAGGAGCCGATTTCCGCTGGCTTTGGTGACGGCAATGTAATCGTGGCGATTGAGGTCCGCCCAGGTGACGGATGCCCGGGTGGCGAGGGGATGGTCGCGGCGGCAGATCATCACGAATCGTTCTTTGAAGATCGGCGTGAATTGCAGGTTGGCCTCCTGCGCGCCGATGTAGTTCACACCGAAATCGGCTTCATTGCGCACCACAGTAGACAGCACGTCACTCGCGCCGTCGTCCAGCACTCGAACCAGAATGCGCGGATACAGCTGCTGAAATGCCTTCAACGTGCCCAGCAGGCAATGGTTCAGCGCTGTGGGCACGCAGGCGATGGTCACCTCGCCGCGCATCCTGCCGCTGCCCTCGCTTATCCCCAGCATTGACTCCTCGAACGTGTGCACCACCAGCCGCGCCTTGCGCGAGAACTCGCGTCCGGTTGCGGTCAGTTCAACGCGTCGGGTGGTCCGTTCCAGCAAACGGACGCCCAGGTTGGCCTCCAGTTTTGAAATGCGCCGGGATAACGCTGGCTGGGAGAGGTGCAGTTCTTTCGCAGCGGCACTGAAGCTGCCCAGTTCGGCAACCGCCACCAGCGCACGTAAATCGCCCATCTCCACATTCATGTTGGCCATGCATAAGTTCCCATTATTATTGCAATTAACTTGGGGAGGGTTGTACGCCATGATGACCCGGTGCGCACTCGCACGTGCATCCACATAATCATAAGCACAGGATCACCCATGAACCCTTTTAACCGCCGCACCCTGTTGAAGGCTGGCGCCGTTGCCTCTGTCGCCAGCGCTGCACCGGGCTTTGTCTTCGCCGCCCAGCCTGCCGCCGCTGTCTCAAACGCCTCCATCGCCGCTAAAACGAATGAGCCGTCGGATGGGGAGGGCGTGACCCGCCTGCTGGCGGCTTATCTGGTCAAAGCGCAGTACACAGATCTGCCGGAGAACGTCCGGAAAGAAGGGTGCCGCACCCTGCTGAACTGGGTCGGCGTGGCGGTGGGCGGGTCTCATCACGAAACCGTGGAACGCGCCATTGCGGCGCTCAAGCCTTTCTCGGGCGCGGCTCAGGCCGGTCTGCTCGGTCGCACCGAGCGCTTCGACATCATGAACGCCGCCTTCCTGAACGGCGTGGCAAGCCACATTTTCGATTTCGATGACACCCATCTCAAAACCATCATCCATCCGGCGGGCCCAGTGGTCTCGGCGATCCTTGCGCTGTCGGAATACCGCCCGGTTTCGGGCACCGAGTTTCTCAATGCATTGATACTCGGCGTTGAAACCGAATGCCGCATTGGCAATTCCGTTTACCCAAACCACTACGATGTCGGCTGGCATATCACTGGCACAGCGGGGGTATTCGGTGCTGCCGCGGCGGCGGGCAAGCTGCTTGGGCTCACTGAGCAGCAAATGGTCTGGGCGCTCGGCCTCGCCGCATCACAACCGGTAGGGCTGCGGGAGTCCTTCGGCTCCATGAACAAAAGCTTCAATCCAGGTCGCGCGGCCAGTAACGGCTTGTTCGCAGCCCTGCTGGCGGCGCAGAACTTCACCAGTTCGGACGGGATGATCGAGGCCAAACGCGGTTGGGCGCACACCATCAGCACCAAGCAGGACTTCAGCCAGATCACTGAAGGGCTCGGCACCCACTACGAGGCGGCGCTCAACACCTATAAACCGTTTGCGTGCGGGATTGTGATTCATCCG
The DNA here is from genome assembly GCF_046540455.1 of Pseudomonas sp. W5-36. NCBI lineage: Bacteria > Pseudomonadati > Pseudomonadota > Gammaproteobacteria > Pseudomonadales > Pseudomonadaceae > Pseudomonas > Pseudomonas sp. W5-36. The sequence continues at coordinate 181,715 of NZ_JAXCIQ010000005.1, forward strand.
GCCCTCGATGCGGCCATCCAGTTGCGCAATCAGTACACGCTGACCGCCGACCAGATCGCCAGGGTCGAATTGAAAGTCCACCCGCTGGTCATCGAACTCACCGGCAAGAAGACGCCGAAAATCGGCCTTGAAGGCAAGTTCAGCATCTATCACTCCGTTGCGGTGGCCATCATTCAGGGCGCGGCCGGGGAGCGGCAGTACAGTGATCAGGCAGTGCTCGACCCGGCGGTGATCACCCTGCGGGAAAAGGTCGTGGCGACGGTGGATCCGGCGATCAGGCCGGAGCAGGTCGACATGACCATCACGCTCAACGACGGGCGCACCCTGCACAAATTCATCGAACATGCACTCGGCAGCGTCGAGGTCCCCATGTCCGATCAGCAGCTTGAGGCGAAATTCCTCGACCTGGCCAAAGGCATATTGCCGGACAGCCAGGCTCGGAAGCTGATGCGTACCTGTTGGGATGTGGAAAAGTTGGCCTCAGCGGCAGACATCAGCAAAGCCGCGGTATCTGCAGCCTGACAGCGTTGATCGTCAACAGCCCAGGGGAGGGCGACGGTGGCTCGGGACGTTTTGTCTGACACTGTCGCCCATCGCCCATCGCCCATCGCCCATCGCCTCAGCGAATCACGGCGCCGCCGCAACGACCTGCGCGCGCTGGCGATACAAGACCAGCGTCGCACCGAATCCGCAGATCGCCGCAAACATCAGCCAGAACGCCGGCGAAGCTTTGTCCCCCGTCGCCTGCACCAGAAAGGTCGACATCGCCGGGGTGAAGCCGCCGAACACCGCCGTTGCCAGGCTGAAGGCCAGCGAGAACCCCACCACGCGCACTTCCTGGGGCATGACCTCGGTCAGCGCTGCGACCATCGCGCCGTTGTACATGCCGAAGAAGAACGAGAAATACAGCAAGACTGCCAGCAGCCGCTCGAAGCTTGCCGCTTCCGCCAGCCAGTGCATCGCCGGGTAGGCCGTGAGGATGCACAGCAGCGAAATGCCCAGCAACAGGGGCCGACGCCCGATGCGGTCAGACAATGCGCCACCGATGGGCAGCCAGATGAAATTGCTCAGCCCGACAAACAGCGTCACCACCAGACTGTCAGTGGTGCTCAGGTGCAGCACGGTTCGGCCGAAGGTCGGGGTGTACACGGTGATCAGGTAAAACGTCGTGGTGGTCATCGACGCCAGCAACCCGCCGGCCAGCACCGTGCGCCAGTTTTCGCGCATCGAACGAAACACTTCGCGGGTGCTGGGATGGTGCAAACGGCGCTTGAACGCTTCGGTCTCTTCAAGGGAGCGACGGATCACGAAGATGAACGGGATGATCACGCAGCCGATGAAGAACGGAATGCGCCAGCCCCACGCGGCGATCTCACTGGCCTGCATATACGTGCTGATGCCGTAGCCCAGCGCGGCGGCGAGGATGATTGCGATCTGCTGACTGGCGGACTGCCAACTGGTGTAGAAGCCGGTGCGGCCCGGGGTCGCGATTTCGGCGAGGTACACCGACACGCCACCCAGCTCAGCCCCCGCCGAAAAGCCCTGCAGCAACCGTCCGAGCAGCACCAGGACCGGTGCAGCGACGCCGATGGTGGCGTAACCCGGCACCAGCGCGATCAGCACCGTGCCGCAGGCCATGATTGCCAGCGTCACGATCAGGCCTTTGCGCCGACCCACTTTGTCGATGTACGCGCCCAGCACGATCGCGCCGAGCGGACGCATCAGAAAGCCGGAGCCGAACACGGCGAAGGTCATCATCAGCGAGGCGAACTCGCTGCTGGCCGGGAAGAAGGTTTGGGAGATGTAGGTGGCGTAGAACCCGAACAGAAAGAAGTCGAACTGTTCGAGAAAGTTGCCGCTGGTGACGCGGATGATGGCGCCGACTTTCGCGGCGCGCGACCGCGTGGCTTCGGGGGTGGGGGTGCTGTTCATGGCTAATCAGGACTCTTTGTTTTTATGGAGTGGGCAACGTGTGTGCATCGGTGTTGCGGGCTTCAGTCACTGCCCGCGTTGATCGGATTCGGCTGACGTTTTTCGATGGAGTACTTGAGCAACGCGGCGCTGCGAAAGATGCCGTGGGCGAACTTGCTATAGGGCATGGTCAGGAAGAAGGCCATGACCAGTCCCAGATGGATGGCCAGCAACAGGCCCAATGCGTTGCTTTCGCGGAACGCCAGCAGGGCCAGACCGCTGCCGCTCACCAGCGGCAAGAGGGCGATGAAGCCGCGGTCCATGGGCTTCTGCTTTTCATCACACTGGTCCGGGTTGCGCCGCAGGTTCATCCACAGCAGCCCGGCCGGGCCCACCAGCAGGCCGATGCCACCAACCACCCCGAGCATCACCGGCAGGCTGAAAATCGGGTAGGGCGCCGACCAGTCGAGCAAGTAGTGATACAGCGTCGCCGTTCCGGTGGCGGCGAAGCACAGCATGAATCCGTAAAAGGTGAAGTGGTGAAAACGCCGGCGCCACAAGGTGAATTTATCGTCAGCGTTGGTGCAGCCTTCGCCGTGACCGCCGTCCAGGTACTTGAGCTGGGCGACGTTGGCCGTCGCTTCCAATGCAGCGCTGGCCTTCAATGGCAGCGTCGATTGTGCGGGCGACACATTGCGCCAGAATCGGCGCACGCCAATGCCCAGGGCCAGCACGGCAAAGCCGAACACCGCGCCGAACATCAGGGCCAGGGTGTTGTGCGGGAAGATCCCGTAGAAGTTGCCGCCCGGCATGGCGGTGAACAGGTTGCCCATGACCATCAGCGTCAGGCACAGGAAAAACGCCAGACCGGCCCCTGACGCCAGCGCCAGGGTCAAGCCATTGCGCTGGTACAGCGTGCCCAGCGCCTTGGGCCAGGCGTATTCGGCGTAGGTGTCCAGACGCACCTTGGCCATGGCCTTGGGCACATTGATCGCGAATTCGTGGGGCGCCGCGTACTGACAGGCCGACAGGCAGGCGCCGCAGTTGTGACACAGGTTCGCCAGATAATGAATGTCGGCCTGATTGAATTCGAGGCGACGGGTCATGGCCGGGAATACCGCACAGAAACCTTCGCAGTAGCGGCAGGCGTTGCAGATGGTCATCTGCCGCTCGACTTCGCTCTCCTGCAGGTTGAGGACCAGGATCAAGGCGCTCGGCGCCTGTGGATCAAACAGTTGCATGTCGGAGTTCCGATTTCGCTGAAGAGGGACCGAAGCCCGCTGAGGCGGCTGCCTGCACGCCGGCGATACGGCCGAACGCAGTGCCGATGGCCATGCCGATGCCCGCCGTGTAACCCTTGCCCAATACGTTGCCGGCCATCATCTCGCCAGCGACGAACAGGTTGGGGCTGGGCTTGCCCTGAAAGTGCACGGCGGCGGTGTCGTCGGTGGCCAGCCCGAGGTAGGTAAAGGTCACCCCCGGCTTGAGCGGGTAGGCGTAAAACGGCGGCTTGACCAGCGGCCGGGCCCAATGGGTCTTGGCCGGCGTCAGGCCTTCGGTGTGGCAGTCATCCAGGGCGGTGTGATCGAAGGTGCCGACCTGACAGGCCCGGTTGTAGTCCTCGACGGTCTTGACGAAGGTCGCTTCCGGCAGATTCAGCAGCCCCGCCAGCGCTTCCAGGGTGTCGGCCTTGGTGCCCGGAAAAACCGGCGGCATGAAGCGGCCGACGGCTTGCTGGTCGATGATCGAGAACGCTTGTTGATTCGGCTGACCGGCCACCAGACGTCCCCAGATCGCATAGCGCTTGGGCCAGAAATCTTCGCCTTCGTCGTAGAAACGTTCACCGTCGCGGTTGACCACCACGCCCAGAGACACACAGTCGATCCGCGTGCAGATGCCGCCGTCGTAGAGCGGGGCGCGGGCGTCGATGGCCACCATGTGTGCCTGGGTCGGGTCGCCGATGATGTCGGCGCCGAGGTCCTGCATGCGCCGTAGCAAAACGCCGGTGTTGAAGCGCGTGCCGCGAATCAGGAAGTTGTCCGACGGCCATTCTCCGCGCGCGTTCTGGCCCCAGGCTTCGCGCAGCCACTCACGGTTGGATTCGAAACCGCCCGCCGCCATGACACAAGACCTCGCCTCGATGCGCTCAGCGGGGAGCAACTGCCCATCCACCTCCCGCTCACCGACGTGAGCGGCGACGAACGCGCCGTCCTTCATCTCGATGTCAGTGACTTGGGCGTCGTAGCGAATCTGGATGCCCAGACGTTCGGCGCTGCGGAAATAGGCGTTGATCAGTGCTTTGCCCCCGCCCATGAAAAACGCGTTGGTGCGCGCCACGTGCAAGGCGCCCGACAAGGGTGGCTGGAAGTGCACGCCGTGGGAGCGCATCCAGTCGCGGCAGGTGGCGGAGGCCCGAATGGCGATGCGCGCCAGCTTTTCATCGGTCAGGCCGCCGGTCACCTTGAGCAGGTCTTGCCAGTATTCCTCTTCCGGGTAGGTGTCGATCAGCACATCCTGCGGCGCATCGTGCATGCAGCGCAGGTTGCGGGTGTGCTGCGAATTACCGCCGCGCCAGACTTTCGGCGAGCCTTCCAGCAACATCACGCTGGAACCGGCTTCCCGGGCCATCAACGCGGCGCACAAGGCCGCGTTACCGCCGCCGATCACCAGAACATCAACCATCATCACTCCTCGTCACGCCAGCGCTGGACAGAGTGCAACTGGCGGTGATGAACAGTAGGGACAGGCGCCGCTGGCCGAAAGGCGGGTTAAGGCGAGGGGGCTTTAGTTTTAGTAAAGGGTTAGGCTACTCGGAATACGTATCCTTTGACGGCTGACTTTCCGCAGCTTGCGTCATAGCTCAACGAGGAGCCCCTGTGGAACTGCGCCAACTTCGCTATTTCGTCAAAGTCGTCGAGATGACCAGCCTGGGGCGCGCCGCCCTGGAACTGAATGTCGGCACGTCCGCCTTGAGCCAGCAGATGAGCAAGCTCGAAGACGAGTTGGCCACGCGCCTGCTCAATCGCACCTCCACCGGCGTCAGCCCGACAGCGGCGGGCCTGGCGTTTCTGCACCATGCGCAACTGACCCTGCGCCAGGCCGACGCCGCCGTGCAGGCCGCGCAACGGGGGCGGATGCGCGGCTACGTCAGCGTTGGCCTGCCACCGACCACGGCCAGCGTCCTGGCGTTGCCGCTGATCGAAGCGATGCGCGCGCGTTATCCGGACATCCAGCTGCACCTGGTGGAGATGCTCTCCGGCTACCTCGCCAGCCAGCTCAGCGCGCGACAGCTGGACCTCGCCGTGGTGTTCCAGGCCGACATCGCCCGGCGCTGGACCATGATTCCGCTGCTCGACGAAGCCGTAACCCTGCTGCACGCCCCGGGCTTCCCCGGCATTCCCCCTGGCGACACCCTCAGCCTCGCGCAGATCGGCGACATTCCTCTGGTGCTGCCGAGCAGCGGCCACGGCCTGCGCGCCACCCTCGCGAACGCTTTCGAAGCGGCCGGCATGCCGTTGAACGTGGTGATGGAGATCGACGGGCTGGCGACCTTGATGGACGCGGTGCGCCACGGCGTCGCCGCCACCCTTCAGCCCGGAGCCGCGGCGGCACGCTTTGCCGGGTCGGGATTGTGTGTGGTGCAGATTCACGAGAAGCACCTGATGCGCCGCAACACCCTGGCCAGTTTGCCGGACGACGAGCTTTCGCCTGCGGCGCTGGCGGTCCGGGTGGTGATTCGGGATGTGGTGAGGGAGTTGGTGGAGAAGCGCGAGTGGCCCGGGGCGACCTTGCTTTGAGTCGCGGCCACCTGCGGCGGTCCATCTACAGGCTTCCCGGCTAAAGCCGGTCCTGCACCTGGTTTTTCACCCACTGTCGCTGACTGAGCGCACTGCTTCAATATCGATGACTGATGAGCGTCCGGCCTTCTTCGGCAGGCACCACTTTAACGCTGGCGGCCTTCCCGAAAAGCAAGCTCCGGCGCGGTCATGGGCTTGGCGGTTTCGCGCCAGAAGAACTTGAAAGTGGCCTGAGCGTTGGTGACTGCCGCCTTGAGTTCGTCGCTCTCGCCTTTCACGCTGTAGATGATCTGCCCGGTCATAAGTAAGTCGTTCCCTCTGTCGATCTGAATAATGTTCTACCATGAGTCGTCATTCATGGTGTGAGCCGCTGCGTTCACGCCCGCGAGGCCCGATCAAATGAGAGACCTGCCACCCACCGCCACCTTGCGCGCCTTCGAAGTTGCCACCCGTCACGGGACGTTTACCTCCGCCTCCGAGGAGCTGCACGTTACCCAAAGTGCCGTGAGTCACCAATTAAAAAATCTCGAAGACATCTGGGGCGTGCAGCTGTTTCAGCGTGGCAAGACGTTGAGCCTGACGCCGGCCGGTGCAGCGCTGGCGCCCATCGTGCGGACGTTTTTCATGAACCTGGAGGCGACGCTTGCGGACCTCCGGGAAGAGAACGGCCGGGTCAGGCTCAAGGTCAGCACCACCTATTCCTACGCGCTCAAATGGCTGTTGCCGCGCCTGCCCAATCTGTCCCAGCTGCACCCGGAAATCCTCGTCACGCTGGACAGCACAGACACCGCGATCAACTTTGCCAGCGGTGAGGCAGACGTGGCGATCCGTCTGGGAGGCGGCAACTACCCCGCGCTGCACTCGGAATTCATGTTCAGGGAGCACATCTTTCCGGTGGCGAGCCCCGACTTGCTCAAGCGCTTCGGCATGCCCCGGGAGCCGGCCGAGCTGTTGCGCTATCCGCTGTTGGCCCGGGACGGTTCCGACCTGGTGCCCAAATGGGAGGTGTGGTTTCAGAGCATCGGCCTGGGCGTCACCTCGCTGAAGGAGAGCGTGCGTTTTCCCGACACCAACATGACCGTGGAGGCGGCCTTGTTAGGGCAGGGCATCGCTCTTGTTCGAAGTGGCCACGTGGAGAAAGAGCTGCGCGACGGCAGTTTGATCAGGTTGTTCGACGTGCCGTTTCCCTCGCCGGTGGCCTATTACTTCGTTTGCCCGAAGGGGGTCGAAACGCAGCCCCATGTGGCAAGTTTTCGCGACTGGTTGATCAGGGAGTCGACCGCAGCCGGGCTTAGTTATGGCTGAGGCATGAGCAATTGCTCATGATTCGATGAGCAGACTTCGCTTCCGTTTTGTGGGTCAGCCTGACTAAGATCCGCCCATGCCGACCCATATCATTCTGTTAATCCTCTTCGCCGCTCTGCTGCACGCCAGCTGGAACGCGTTGCTGCGCGGCGGCAATGACAAGCTCTGGTCAATGACCATCATGTGCGTGGCGGTGGCCATCGTCAGCCTGGCCGGGGTACTGTTCATGAACGCCCCGGCGCCGGAGAGCTGGCCTTACGCGGTGCTCTCTGCGCTGCTGCATGTTGGCTATAACCTGTTTCTGGTGCGCACCTACCGCAGCGGCGACCTCGGGCAAACCTACCCGATCTCCCGGGGCTCATCTCCGGTGCTGATTACGCTGTGTGCGTCGCTATTTGCGGGGGAGGTGGTCGAGACCGGCGCGATGATCGGCATTGCACTGGTGTCAGCGGGGATTATTTCTCTGGCGTTCAAAGGCCGGAAACTGGACACGGCCAGCCTTCCGTATGCGTTGGGAACCGGCTGTTTCATTGCGGCCTATAGCGTGACGGACGGCATTGGCGGGCGTCTGTCCGGCGCGCCGATGGCGTACACCGTGTGGATGTGCGCCCTGTGGGGTGTCCTGATGCCGATCACTTACATCGGTCTGCGGGGCGCACGCAGTCTGCTGACGGTCCGGCCCGGTTTGGTCGCCTCGTTGGGCGGAGGCGTGGTGTCGCTGCTTGCTTACGGCATCGTCATCTATGCGATGACTCTTGCGCCGATGGGGGCCGTGTCGGCACTGCGCGAAACCAGCGTGCTGTTTGCCGCATTGCTCGGGTATCTGTTTTTGGGCGAGTCTCTGACCGTACGCAAGATCCTCGCGTGCGTGGTCATTGCGGCCGGCACGATCATTATTGGCTGAGCCGTGCAGGCTCACTTGCGCAGCTTCGGTTTCACCGCCTTCAACCGCGCAATGGCCAGGTTGTGCAGGTATTGGCGTACGGCGTCGTGGTGCTCGACGCTCACGTGATAGCTGTCCAGCAGTCCCAACAAATACCCCTCGGCCATGGCGTGATAACGGGACACGCTTTCGCGGGTGTCACTGGTGTTTAGCCTGGCAATCAGCTCGTCGATCCGGGCGCGGTGCTCCTCTGAGAACCAGTCCTGCTGAGGGGCCGAGCCCGTATCGTCGGTCAGGGGCGTGTGCAGATTCATGGGGCCTCCAGGCGAGCACATCGGTCGCGGGCTGACAGGGCGCGGGACGGATGTGCAGCCGATCCCGCGAACATGGGGTTGGACAGCGCATCTGCCGCAAAATCCGCTAGCCCGCGCCGCGAAGGCTCGGAAATGCCGGCCAGTCTTACCGGCCGGGATTTTGAGGGTCAGCCGGACTCAGCCAGCCACCGGCGAGCGCCAGTCATCGGAGCCCGACGTGCCGCAGACTTCGTGGGTCCAGGTGATCTTGCGGTAGGTAAACTCCACGTCTTCCAGATGGGTGAAGTGAGCGTTCGACGGGTCTTGGCAGTTGTGCATGTAGTCTATGATGTCGACGATAATCGCATCCTCGAGTTTAGTGGTGTAGTAATGCTCCTGTGTCCCGGCTGCCGAGGTGCGATACCACTGGATAGTGATCTCGGTCAGGCGTTCGCCCGACGTCAAGGCTGCCAGCAACAGCGGTGAAGACTTGTCGAACACCTTGGTAATCTTGACCGGCTTGTGAACACGCTGACCGGTCGGCTGACCCGACTGCGGGTCGCGGGGGATGATCATTTCATGTTGAAACCCTTGCACCATGACCTGATCTTCGTGACCTTCCTGAAACGTGTTGCCGACCGAGTCTGCGGTGAAAGCGCCCGCGGTGATCAGGCCCTGCTTGGTGCCTGTGATGGACATGTACGCTGGTGTTGCCATGAAGATGCTCCTTGCCTCATAAATTAAAGTGCCCAACAGCCAGTTCGCCTGGTGGGCAGTGGTGTTAGTTCAAGCTTCGTGCCATGTAAGAACTCATCCCTGTAAAACATGGGTTTGATGGGGGTTAAACGGTTCTTTGCCGATGAAGGGGAAAGTTTTCTGCCGTGATGTGCGCAAGAAGTTGCACAGCGCTGCGCAACTTCTTGCGCATTCGGCTACAGAGGTCGGGATATAAGGGCTGCAAGTTATCGCTCAGCGATTTTTCGTTCAGGCAGTGCGCAACTTCTTGCGCATGGAGGCCCAGTGATAGTGCTTGTTGCGAGTGAGTGCAGGCAGCTGAGTAAGAATGATCGAGCCAGGCATGGGGGCTGCATGATCTCCATGCTCCGGTTCTGACCTCTGAACCCTGTGTTTTCCGCCGTTTGATCATCGATAAAAAAGATTTATGAAAGAAGTCTTTCTGAATCTCCGGTATTCAGAGAAACTTCCTACAAGGCTAGTGGAAATATCGCGTTTATAGAAAGCTTGATAGTGTAATTACCGCTGAGTACTATTCGCGGCCTCTGATGGGTAGACGTTTTGTTACATGTCGGTTGCCCACTTCGCTTGTATTTTAATTTCGTCAGGCTCGCCGATTTAAGTGTCTGTCGTTGGCGCGTTTTTACGCTGAAGATCTCGAATGTCTTATTCAAGTCCACTGTCTGAATATTATCTTGAAGCTGCCCAAGCCTGCATATCCACTGTGAGCTTCGCGGGTGAAGACATTCGTTTTTCAAACGAATACGAGGCGTTGGAAAACGAGGTTAATAAAGCTCAGTCCATGCATGAAACGGCCCAGATCGACTGGCTGAACGTGCGTGAACAAAGTGAAAACCTGCTTCGCACCCAATCCAAAGATTTGCGCGTCGGGGCTTGGCTGACGTGGGCCCTGTATCAGCGTGAATCTTTCCAGGGGCTGTTGGCAGGACTTGGGCTTCTTCACCATCTTTGCGTGCACCACTGGGATGAAGTTCATCCCGTCAAGGCCCGCACCCGTTCCGCAGCCATCGGTTGGCTGCTCCCCCGTCTTGAGCAAGTGCTGTTTGATGACGTCGCTATCAAAGAGCAGTCGCCGCTGTTCAGTCGCCTCGTCGAGATGCTCGAAGACCTTGATGCGGTGTTCACACAGCACATGGGCGACGATGCACCCTTGCTCTTGCCGGTGTCCCGGCGTTTGAAAAATATGGCCCGGCACACGGTTCACAACCTGCCTGACGCCAGGATTGCCGGAGGCGCTGATGCGCCAGTCAAGCCGTCTGCCACTCCGCCGCTCCCCTCAACTGCGCTGATCGACAGCGAGAAAGACGCGCAAAAGTCCCTGCGGTTTCAGCAGGATAGCGGGCGCTCATTGTGTGCCTGGTGGCTCAAGCAGAAAGCCAGCGATCTGCGTGCATTGCGTTTGAACCGGACATTGCTGTGGTTGCCGATCGAGGCATTGCCGGAGCGCAACTCAGAGCACATCACCGCGCTGCGCGGGCTCCCGGCAGACAAGCTCAAATGTTATCGAGACCGATACGATCAGGGCAGCTACGCCGATCTGATTATCGAGCTGGAGGCGAGTCTGGCAAAGGCGCCGTTCTGGTTCGATGGCCAGCGAATGGTCTGGGAGTGCCTGCACGCGCTGAAAGCCGAGGTGGCAATGCGTGAGGTAGAAATCCAGTTCGCGCTGTTGATTCAGCGGCTCCCCGGGGTCATAGAGCTTCGTTTTCACGACGGCACCCCGTTTGCGGACCCTGCGACTCGCGCCTGGATTGGCGCCAGCGTCACACCTCGCCTGCAGGCTGCCAGCGCGCCTCGCAGCGTCGACACCACAGTTAACCAGCCGGTCTGGGAAGACGCCCTGGAGTGCGCGGTCTCGGTGCTGCGCGATGACGGCATCAGGGCCGCTGTCCAGCGCCTGAAGCAGGGCCTGCACAGCGCCCGGGGCGAGCGTGCACGATTTTTCTGGCAATTCGCCCTGGCCCGGTTGTGCTTCACCGCCAGGAAATACGAACTCGCCAAGACCCAGCTCGAAACCCTCGACCAAACCCTGCAGGACTCAGGCATCAATGCCTGGGAGCCTGATCTTGCGCTGCAGGTGCTGCATCTCTTGCACAGCTGTTTCGAATTGCTGCCCCAGGGTCATGGCGCCCGGGAACGCAAGGAAGAGGTTTATCGCAGGCTGTGCCACCTCGACCTCGAAGTCGTACTTGAATAGGCCCCAGGGCCCTAATTACCAGGAGAACGGCCATGGCCAAAGAAGGATCGGTAGCCCCCAAAGAACGTATCAACGTCACGTTCAAGCCCGCCACGGGGGGTGCGCAGGAAGAGATCGAGCTGCCTTTGAAGCTGCTCGCAATCGGTGATTACACCTTGCGAAAAGACGAGCGAAAAGTCGAAGAGCGCAAGCCCATCAGTATCGACAAGATGACCTTTGACGAGGTGCTGGCGAAGCAGGCCCTGAGCCTCACGCTGAGCGTGCCCAACCGTCTCCAAGCGGAGGGAGGGAATGAGGAGTTGGCGGTGCAACTGCACGTCAAGTCGATGAAGGACTTCAATCCGGCCTCGCTGGTCGACCAAGTGCCGGAACTGAAAAAACTCATGGAACTGCGCGACGCTTTGGTGGCGCTCAAAGGACCGCTGGGGAACGCGCCCGCTTTTCGCAAAGCCATTGAAGGGGTACTCGCCAACGACGAGTCCCGCGGTCGCGTGCTGGGCGAGCTGGGTTTGAACGCCGCCGCCCAGGACACCTGAGTCCATCTGCCAAGGAGCCAACATCATGAGTACTACACCAGCGCAGCAGCAGGGCAAAGAACCCGGCGAGTTCAGCATTCTCGACAGCATCATTGCCGAAACCCGCCTGCCTCGGGATGAGGATGCCTATGGCATCGCCAAGCGCGGCGTGTCGGCGTTTATCGAGGAACTGCTCAAACCCCAAAATGCGGGTGAGCCGGTCAAGAAGGCAATGGTTGACCGCATGATTGCCGAGATCGACGCCAAGCTGGGGCGTCAGATGGACGAGATTTTGCACCACCCGGACTTCCAGTCTCTGGAGTCGTCCTGGCGTGGTTTGCAGTTGCTGGTCGAGCGGACCGACTTTCGCGAGAACATCAAGATTGAAATCCTCAACGTGTCCAAAGAGGACTTGCTGGAAGATTTCGAAGATTCCCCCGAGGTCATGCAAGCCGGTCTCTACAAGCATATCTACACCGCCGAGTACGGTCAGTTCGGTGGGCAGCCTGTGGGGGCGATCATCGCCAACTACTTCATGTCCCCCAGCGCCCCGGACGTGAAGCTGATGCAGTACGTTTCCAGCGTGGCCTGCATGTCCCACGCGCCATTTATCGCCGCCGCCGGCCCCAGGTTCTTTGGCCTGGAAAGCTTCACCGGCCTGCCAGACCTGAAAGATCTGAAGGATCATTTCGAGGGCCCGCAGTTCGCCAAATGGCAGAGCTTCCGTCAGTCGGAAGACGCCCGCTACGTCGGGCTGACGGTGCCGCGCTTCCTGCTGCGCAACCCGTACGACCCGCAGGAGAATCCGGTCAAGTCGTTCGTCTACAAGGAAACCGTTGCCAACAGCCATGAGCACTACCTGTGGGGCAACACGGCGTACGCCTTCGGTACGAAGCTGACGGACAGCTTCGCGAAATTCCGCTGGTGCCCGAACATCATCGGCCCCCAGAGCGGTGGCGCAGTCGAAGATTTACCGCTGCACCACTTCGAAAGCATGGGTGAAATCGAAACCAAGATCCCTACCGAAGTCCTGGTCAGCGATCGGCGTGAATACGAGTTGGCGGAGGAGGGCTTTATCTCCCTGACCATGCGCAAGGGCTCGGACAACGCGGCGTTCTTCTCCGCCAGCTCGGTTCAAAAACCCAAGTTTTTCGGCACCAGCGCGGAGGGCAAGGCGGCGGAGCTGAACTACAAACTCGGCACCCAGCTGCCGTACATGATGATCGTCAACCGTCTTGCTCACTATCTGAAAGTCCTGCAACGCGAGCAGCTGGGTTCCTGGAAAGAACGCACTGACCTCGAACTGGAACTGAACAAGTGGATTCGCCAGTACGTTGCCGACCAGGAGAATCCGAGCGCTGAAGTCCGTGGTCGGCGTCCCCTGCGTGCCGCGCAGATCATCGTCAGTGACGTGGAGGGTGAACCCGGCTGGTATCGCGTCAGCCTGAACGTGCGCCCGCATTTCAAATACATGGGCGCCGATTTCACCCTGTCGCTGGTGGGCAAGCTGGACAAAGAGTGAAGGGGGTCGACGCATGACTGGGTACGGCAGCCTTTTTGAACGCCTGGGTGGCGACGCCGACAAGCGCGTTGGCTGGAGCCGCGAAGACGCTGCGACGGCATCGGTGGCTGCCCATCTGGCCAAGATGCTCAGCACCCGTGCGGGCAGCGTTCAGACGCTTATCGACTACGGGCTGCCGGATCTTAACGACATGCGTTTAAGCCTTCATGACGCGTTGACCAACGCGCGGCTCGCTATTGAGGTTTTCATCGAAACCTACGAGCCACGCTTGAGCAGCGTCCAGGTCATCGCGCTGCCCCACGAAAACGATCAGCTTCGGCTCGCCTTTCGTATCGAGGGGCTGCTGGAGGTTGAGGGTTTCAAGCGTCAGGTCACTTTCGCCGCCTGCCTGGAGGGCGGCGGTCAGGTACAGGTCAACCACAGAAAAGCCTGATGTCAGGACACGCTGCATGTGACTGCACCCGATGACGGAAGGCACCAGCAGGCGGTTTTCCGCAACGACCACCCTTGAACCAAACAGCTGCGCTCGAAGGTAAAACCATGTCCTTTAACCACTACTACCAAAGCGAGCTCACCGCGCTTCGCCAGCTAGGTCGTCTGTTTGCCGAGCGCAGCCCGGCGTTGGCGCCTTTTCTGGGGCAGGCCGGACGGGATCCTGACGTAGAGCGGCTGCTGGAAGGCTTCGCGTTCCTGACCGGACGCCTGCGACAGAAGCTCGATGACGAGCTGCCCGAGCTCAGTCATTCGCTGATGCAACTGCTGTGGCCCAACTACATGCAGCCGCTGCCTGCCTTCAGCATTCTGCAATTTGACCCGCTGAAGCTGGCAGGGCCTGCGCTGAGGGTGGAGCGGGATACGCCGGTGGACAGCGTGCCGATCGATGGCGTGCAGTGTCGCTTCCGCACCTGCTACCCGACCGATGTCCAGGCGCTCGATCTGGTCGCACTGACGTACTCGGTCAAGGGCGAGGGCTCACTGTTGAGTTTGCGGCTGGAGACCAGCGGCGAAGGCCATTTTGGTGAGTTGCAATTGAGCCGTTTGCGCCTGCATTTTGCCGGCGAGCGTTACATCAGCCAGATGCTCTATCTGAGCCTTCTGCGCAATCTCGAGAGGATCGAGCTGGTGCCGTTGGACGGGGACGGCAAGCCCATCCAGGGCGTCAACGGCCTGCCCATGTCATTCAGCATCCCTGGCGACCGTATCCAGCCCGTGGGATTTGCCGAAGACGAAGCGCTGATCCCGTATCCGCTGAATACCTTCCGCGGTTACCGCTATCTGCAGGAGTACTTCGCTTTCCAGGACAAGTTTTTGTTTGTGGACGTGAATGGTCTGGACCTGCTCGCTGCATTGCCGGAAGAAACGCTCAAACGCCTACGCGGGCTTGAATTGCGTTTCGACATTCGCAAGAGCGGTGTGCAGCGCCTGCGACCGACGCTGGACAACGTCAAGCTCCATTGCACGCCCATCGTGAACCTGTTCAAACATGACGCCACGCCGATCCGCCTCGAGGGCAAACAGGACGAGTACCTGCTGATGCCGGCGCTCTATAGCCCGGCAAATTGCGGCGTGTTTTCGGTCGAATCGGTGATCGGCTGGAAGCCCGGTGGCTTGGGTTACGAAACCTACGTGCCTTTCGAGTCCTTTGAGCATGACCCCAGTTTCGATGTGCCGAACCGCCGTCCGCACTACAGCATTCGCCAGCGTTCATCGTCGCTGCACGATGGCCTCGACACCTACCTGAGCTTCGGCATCCGTCACACCGAAGCCTCTGAAACCCTGTCGATCGAGATGACGTGCACCCATCAGAACCTGCCGCGCAAGCTCAAGCTGGGTGACATTTGCATCGCCTGCGAACAGACACCGGAAGGTCTGACCTTCCGCAATATCACCCCGGCCACGCCCAGTTATGCGCCGCCGCTGAACCGCGACTTCCTGTGGAAGCTGATCAGCAACATGTCGCTTAACTACCTGTCCCTGGCGGACGTCAATGCCTTGAAGGTGATCCTCGAAACCTACGACTTGCCGCGCTATTACGACCCGCACGCAGAAAAGGTCAGCAAGCGCCTGCTGGGCGGGCTCAAGTCGATCCGGCACCAGCATGTCGACCGGCTGCACAAAGGGCTGCCGGTACGCGGGTTGCGCACCGAGCTGACCATCGACCCGCACGGCTATATCGGCGACGGCGACGTGTTCGTGTTCGCCTCCGTTCTTAATGAGTTTTTTGCGCTTTACGCCAGCCTCAATTCGTATCACGAGCTGCGCGTGAAAAGCACACAGGGAGAGGTGTACCAATGGACACCCCGTATGGGCCTGCAGCCCCTGCTTTGAGCGGGCTGACCCAAGGCATACGCGAATATTCGCTGTTTCAGGCCGTCTTGCTGGTCATCGACCGGCTGCGCATGGCGCACCCGCATTTGAGCGATGACGACCTGTATGACCAGCTGGAATTCCAGGCCAACCCGAGCCTCGGTTTTCCGGGCAGTGATGTGGACCGCGTGGAGTTTTTTGAAGCGTCCGGGCTGATGCGTGCACGCCTGCGCTTCAACCTGCCGGGACTTGTCGGATCCGGATCGCCTTTGCCTGCGTTCTATAGCGAGCAGGCATTGGGCGACAGCGAGGAAGGCAACCCGACCCGCCAGTTCCTGGACCTGTTTCACCACCGCCTGCATCGGCTGATGCTGCCGATCTGGAAGAAATACCGCTACCGCGCCTGTTTTGAAAGCGGCGCGATCGATCCGTTTTCGTCGCAGTTGTTCGCGCTCATCGGACTGGGCAGCGAGGAGATTCGACAGGCGCGGGAGCTGAACTGGAAGCGACTGCTGCCCTACCTGGGATTGCTCAGCCTGCGCGCGCATTCGGCAGCGCTGATCGAGGCGGTGCTGCGGTACTACTTCAAACACGCAGCACTGACGATTGAACAATGCATGGAGCGTCGCGTGGACATTCTCCAAGAGCAGCGCAACAGCCTTGGCCGAGCCAACAGCCAGCTCGGCGAGGACATGGTGCTTGGCGAACACGTCCGCGACCGCAGTGGCAAATTCCGCATTCATGTTCGAGAGCTTGGCTGGCAGCGTTTCCACGAGTTCCTGCCCATCGGCGCGGGTTACCAACCGCTGTGCGCATTGGTGCGATTCACGCTGCGTGACCCGCTTGATTACGACGTTCGCCTGGCGCTGCGTCAGGAAGAAATTCGCGAACTGCGCCTGGCCGGACAGAACGCGTGTCGCCTGGGATGGACCAGTTGGCTGGGCCGCGACCGCGCGGACGGCGTGGTCACCCTGGGCAGCCAATCATTAAGGACAGCCGAACGATGAGTAACATCAACCTGCAACAACTTATTCAGGCGCTCGACGCCGAAAGCCGTCGCGACCTGGAGCACGCCGCCGAGCGCTGCGTGGGACGCGGCGGTAGCAAGGTGCTTGTCGAGGACCTGTTGCTGTGCTTGCTGGAGCGCCCACAGGGCCTGCTGTCCCGCGCGCTGCAGGATGCCGGCGTGGACGCGGGTGAACTTGGCGCCGCGTTGCAGATGCGGATGGAACACAGTGCGTCCCGCAGCCCGGTATTTGCCCCGGAACTGGTGCAGTGGCTGCAGGATGCGCTGCTGGTCGCCAACCTTGAATTGGGCCAGACCCAGGTTGAACAAGGGGCGCTGATCCTTGCGTTACTGCGCAACCCCATGCGTTACGCGGGCAGCCGCTATCAGGCATTGCTCGCCCGACTGAACATCGAGCGCTTGAAAGCATTCGCCTTGTCACAGAAGGCCCATTCCGACGCCGGCAACCGCGATGGGGTCGGCGAGTCACTGCTGACCCGCTTTACCCATAACCTCACCCAACAGGCCCGAGACGGCAGGCTCGACCCGGTGCTGTGCCGTGACGACGCCATTCGGCAAATGGTGGATATTCTCGCCCGTCGGCGGAAAAACAACCCGATCGTGGTGGGTGATGCCGGTGTCGGCAAGACGGCGATCGTTGAAGGGCTGGCGTCGCGTATCGTCGCCGGGGAAGTGCCGCAGGCAATACAGGACGTTGAGCTGCTGTCGCTGGACATGGGGCTGTTGCAGGCCGGCGCCAGCGTCAAAGGGGAGTTCGAACGTCGCCTCAAGGGCGTGATCGACGAGGTCAAGGCGTCGCCCAAACCGATCATATTGTTTATCGACGAGGCCCATACCCTGATCGGGGCCGGGGGGGAGGCGGGTGGCTCCGATGCGGCCAACCTGCTCAAGCCGGCCCTGGCGCGTGGCGAACTGCGCACCATCGCTGCGACGACCTGGACTGAATACAAAAAATACATCGAGAAAGACCCGGCGCTGGCCCGCCGCTTCCAGCCGGTGCGGTTGCACGAACCGACCATCAATGAAGCAGTGACCATCCTGCGTGGCCTTGCTCACGTTTACGAGCGGAGCCACGGCATCTATCTGCGGGACGACGCAGTGGTCGCCGCCGCTGAGTTGTCTGCCCGCTATCTCGCCGGCCGCCAGTTGCCGGACAAGGCCGTCGATGTGCTCGACACAGCGTGCGCACGCGTTCGCATCAGCCTCGCCGCCGCCCCCCAACGTCTTGAGCGTTTGCGCAACGAGCTGGCTGAAGGCAGCCGCCAGCGTCAGGCGCTGCGTCGTGACGCCGAAGCCGGTTTGCTCATTGATCATCCGGCACTGGATGCACTGGAAAACCGTTTGCGCGCTGCGGATGAAGAACGCCTTGCGCTCGAGTCACTCTGGCTTGAACAGAAGGGATTGGCCGAGCGCCTGCTGGAGCTGCGTCAGCGAATGGCGCAGGCGGTTGATGTCGATGAAACGCACACTGTCGAAGACCTGCAAGCCGCCCGCGATGAGATTCACCTCGCCCTGACTCAGGCCCAGGCCCGGGAGCGGCTGGTGAGCTTCGAAGTCTGCCCGCGGCTTGTCGCCGAAGTGATCAGTGCCTGGACCGGCGTGCCCTTGGCGCAGTTGGCGCGGGAGCACAATGCCAAAATAGCCAGCTTTTCAAGGGACTTGGGCGCCCGCATTCGCGGTCAGGAGCATGCGGTGCACGCCCTTGATCGTTCGATGCGGGCCACTGCAGCCGGTCTTAACAAACCTGACGCACCCGTGGGCGTGTTCCTGTTGGTCGGGCCGAGCGGTGTGGGCAAGACTGAAACCGCGCTGGCGCTCGCTGACTTGCTGTACGGCGGCGAGCGGTTCATCACCACCATCAACATGTCCGAGTTCCAGGAGAAGCACACCGTCTCGCGTCTGATTGGTGCGCCGCCGGGCTACGTGGGTTACGGCGAGGGCGGCATGCTCACCGAAGCGGTGCGGCAGAGACCGTATTCCGTGGTCCTGCTCGATGAAGTCGAAAAAGCCGATCCGGACGTGTTGAATCTGTTCTATCAGATCTTTGACAAGGGTGTGGCCAACGACGGGGAAGGGCGGGAGATCAATTTCCGCAACACGCTGATCCTGATGACCTCGAACTTGGGAAGCGACCTCATCAGTGACCTCTGTGCAGACGGCGCGCGTCCCGCTGCGCAGGTGCTTGAGGACACTGTCCGTCCGGTGCTCGCGAGTCACTTCAAGCCGGCGCTGCTGGCCCGCATGCGCGTCGTCCCCTATTACCCCGTGAGCGGGTCAGTGCTTCGCGAACTGATCGAGGTCAAACTGGGACGCCTGGGCGAGCGTCTGAATCGCCGTCAGCTGGCGTTCACCTTTTCCGAGGCGCTGGTCGATCATCTGGTGGAGCGCTGCAGCCAAAGTGACAGCGGCGCACGTCTGATCGACCACTTGCTGGAGCTTCACGTACTGCCTCAGGTGGCTGACCGGTTGCTCGATGCGATGGCGGCAGGTCAACGTCTCACGTCCGTGCACGCAACCGTCGATCACGAAGCCGCCGTGACCTGCGAGTTTGCCTGAGGTGGGCGCGATGTTCATTCAGGTCCCGCAGCCGCTGGCCTACGCCGAAGCGTTGCTGGAGCAATTCGCCCGGCTCGCCTGCGCCAGCGACGATGCGGCGCTGCTGGGCGGTTTCGCGCTGGGGCTCGCCGAGTTGAGCGGGTGCGAGCTGACACAGCTTTATCTGCTGGACGCGGGTCATACGGGTCTGGGGATGACCGCCGAGTGCCTTGAGGGCAGCTTGCAACCCCGCGAGGGACAAAACCTGCCCGCCGATTACAACGATGAGCAGCTGCTGCAGTTTGCGCTGTGCCAAAACCGCGTTGTGTGCCTTGCCGATTTGCCGGGCAGCCTGCATGAAACCAGGTTCCTGCCGACCAGAGCCGTGCCCTGGCAGTCGCTGCTGTGTGTGCCCATCGTCAGTGATAAGCAGAAGGTGGAAGGCTTGCTCGTCTGCGCGAGCACTCGACACCTCGAGCTGCACGCTTTTGCCGACTCCCTCGGCCGACTGGGCACGTTCGTGCTGCGCCAATTGCACCTGCTTCAGCGCTTGAAACGCCGTGCCGATGACTCACGACCCGTGCCCGTCAGTGTGCCCAGCATCAGCGCCTATGGATTGATCGGCAAAAGCGCGCCCCTGCGCCAGACCTGTTCGATGATCAGTAAAGTCCTGCACAGCCCGTATACCGTTTTGCTGTGCGGAGAAACGCGCACCGGCAAGGAGGTGGTGGCACGTGCCATCCACGACCATGGTCCGCGTCGCTCTCAGGCTTTTATTGTGCAGAACTGCGCGGCACTGCCCGAAAGCCTGCTGGAAAGCGAGCTGTTCGGCTACAGCAAAGGGGCGTTCACCGGTGCCCTGCGTAATCGCGCCGGGCTGTTCGACGCTGCCAACGGCGGGACCCTGTTGCTCGATGAGGTCGGCGACATGCCATTGTCGCTGCAGGCCAAGCTGCTGCGGGTGCTGCAGGAGGGCGAGATACGCCCGCTGGGCTGCAACGATACGCACAAGATAGACGTGCGCATCCTTGCAGCGACCCACCGGGATTTATCGGTCATGGTCAGGGAAGGCACGTTTCGCGAAGACCTCTACTACCGCCTCTCGCAATTCCCCATCGAGTTGCCCGCTCTGCGTCAGCGCGGCGATGACATCGTCGATCTCGCCCGACATTTTGCCGACAAGGCTTGCGCATTTCTGCAACGGGATGCACTGCGCTGGTCGGACGCCGCGCTCGATTATCTTTCTGGCTATGCCTTCCCTGGCAACGTTCGCGAACTCAAGGGGCTGGTTGAACGTGCCGTTCTGCTGTGTGAAGGCGACGAATTGCTCACCGAGCATTTCACCCTCCGCGCGCAGGCCGCCCCTGATGATGCCCGCCTGAATCTGCGCGAACGTCTTGAGCAGGTCGAACGCGGCTTGCTGCTCGATTGCCTGCGTAAGAACGCGGGGAATCAGACCCTGTCCGCCCGCGAGCTTGGCCTGCCCAGGCGCACGCTGCTGTACCGCCTTGGCCGCCTCAATATCAATCCGGGTGAAGTCAATGCGTAGCCCCGAACCATTTCTTTCCCACTTGCTTTCCCTCGCGCCGACCGTTGGCGCCTGGTGCTCACCCCTGGAGACCCTCTGATGTTTGCTCATCACCGGAACGCTGTTCTGCTCACCCTTGTTCTCCTCTGTGGCCTTTCGGGTTGCAGCGGGAATTACACGTTCAACGACAACAGCTATCGCCCGCTGGGTGATCCGCAGGCGGCCAACCGCAATTACTGACCGCCAGGAGAATCACCATGGAACTGGTTTTCGAGATGCTCAGCGCCCGGCAGTTTGTGCCTGCAGAGCAGTGCCAAAAAACCTTCAGGCAGGCGGGCGGCGTGATCGGACGGGGCGAGGACTGCGACTGGGTCATTCCTGACCGCAATCGGCACGTGTCCCACCACCACATCCTGATCAGCTACCGCGATGGCCGCTTTTATCTTACCGACACCAGCAGCAATGGCGTGCTGAGCGGGGAGAGCAGGGCAAGGCTGCCCAAGGGAAAGGCCGTGCTCATCGAGCATGGGAGTCTGTATGTGTTGGGCGATTTCGAACTGCGTGCCCGGCTCACACGGGACCCGGCCTCATTCGACGGTGACGTGGGTCGTATTTATGCGGCCGGCAGCATCATCCCGGACGACTCGTTTCTGGACCTCGACCCGCTGAATGCGCTCGATCAGCAGGAGCGCGTCCACTCAGACATCGACGAACTCATTTCGCCAGGTGGCGCCATCAAGGACGGTCAACAGCGTGCGGACTATGCCCGGGTGGACATGGAAAGCCTGCGCGTGCCAGAGCTGGTCGAAGATCCCGCGGCACAGCCACCACCGGCGCCTGCAGTGAGTGAAGTCGAGCGCCAGACCGATGACTTCTGGACCCGGTTTGCCGAAGCGCTGGGCATCGAATTCGACGGGCTTGATCAGGATGCCCGGGAAATGCTGGCGCTCAATGCCGGCCGTTTGCTCAGACAGTGCATTGGCGGTCTGCAGCAGAACCTGCACACCCGCAGCGAGCTGAAAAACGAGTTGCGCCTGTCCCAGACAACCGTGCAGGGCGCTCAGCGGAATCCGCTGAAGTCGGCGGTTGATGCTGAAGAAGCACTGTCGGCGTTGTTGCGCCCTGGCAAGCCCGGGCAACTGCCTGCCGAGCTGGCAATAAACCGGGCATTCCATGACGTGCAGGCGCACCAGGTGGCCTTGCTGGCCGCCAGTCGCGCAGCAGCCCGCGCCACGCTGGAACATTTTTCACCCGAGCAACTCGCCCTGCGATTCGAGCGCGATAACCCGCCACTGCTCGTGACCTCCGGCAGTCGCTGGAGAGCCTTCGGCCGCTATCACCAGGCGTTGCGCCAGGACAATGACTGGAGTGAACGCTTGCTGGCGCGGGACTTCGCCCAGGCCTATGAAGAGCAAATTCGTCTGATTTCCACCCTCCACACAGATCATCAGGGATGAAGCGCATGTTTCGCCGTTCAACTGTCTTCCTACGTACGCTGACTGCGTTGATTGCTCTGCTCATGCTGGCAGGTTGCTCGACGCTGTCGCCGTATTCACACCTGACCAAACTCAACCTCAGGCTCACGGCCAGCGATCAGCTGAATCCCGATCTGAACGGCCGGCCGTCACCCGTTGTGGTCCGGCTGTACGAGCTTGAGCATGCAGTGGCCTTCGAGAACGCTGACTTTTTCAGCCTGTATGAGCGGGCCAAAGAGTCCTTGGCGCCGGACTTGGTCGCCACCGAGGAGCTTGAGCTGCGCCCGGGCGAAACGGTCGAGCTCAAGCTCAGTGTGCACAAGGGCAGTCGCTACGTCGGCGTTGTGGCGGCGTACCGCGACCTGTCACAAGCGTCGTGGCGCTCCACGCTTTACCTCGCGCCGCAAGCCGCCACCGACGTCGATCTGACCCTCGATGAAAACGGCATTCGGCCTTCCCATGAAACGCTCGCCGAGGCGGTTGACCAGCCATGAATACTCACAAAGTCATCTGGCAGGAGGGCATGCTGCTGCGTCCGCAGCACTTCCAGCACAACGACCGGTACTACGACCACCAGTTGAAAGTCCGCACTCGCTTGATGGGTGGCTATGCCTGGGGATTCTTGACGCTGGAGATCGACCTGCAGTTTCTCAACATGGGCAAACTGGTCATCAGCCAGGCGTCGGGCATTCTCCCTGACGGCAGTGTGTTCGAGTTGGGCGGCAACACCCAGTCGTTGGCCCTCGACATACCGCCCAATACCGGCAACACGCCTGTTTACCTGGCGTTGCCGTTGATCACCGGCAATCACGTAGAGGCGCGACGTCCGGAGCAGTCCGATGTGCTGGCGCGTTACACCACTTACGAAGCGCAAGTCGCCGATTCCAATGCAGGTGATGACGCGGCGTGTCAGGTCAGCTGCGGTCGTCCCGACTTCAGATTGCTGCTGGGCGAACAACAGAGCGACCACGCGTACGTCAAGCTGAAGATCTGCGATGTGCTCGACGCCACCCCTGACGGTGTGGTCAGCCTCGCCCCGGATTTCGTTCCGACCTACCTTCAGTCCCATGCCTCCAGCTATCTGCTGTCGTGCCTGAAGGAAGTCATCAGCATGCTCAGTCACCGGGGCGACAGCATCGCCGAGCGCATCCGCGCCAGCGGCACGGTCGCCGGCGCCGAGGTGGGCGACTTCATGATGCTTCAGCTAATCAATCGCGCCGAACTGCTGCTGCGTCACTACCTGGGTCTGGAGCACGTGCATCCGGAAGCACTCTACCGCGTGTTGCTGACCCTGCTGGGCGATCTGGCGACCTTCTCGAGCGACAGCAAGCGGCCGCGTCTGGACAGTCGCTATCGGCACAGCGATCAAGGGGAAAGCTTCCGCAAATTGATGGAAGCGCTTCGGCAGATGCTGTCGATGGTGCTGGAGCAGCACGCGATCGAACTGGTGCTGCAGCCGCGTCAATACGGCATCACGGTCTCGCCCCTGCACGATCGTACGCTGCTGGGTTCGGCCTCCTTTGTGTTGGCGGCGAGTGCCCATTGCGACTCCGAGGAACTGCGCCATCGTCTGCCGGCGCATTTCAAGGTTGCACCGGTGGAGCGTATCCGCCAGTTGGTGAACCTGCACCTGCCCGGCATCAAGCTCACCCCGTTGCCGGTGGCGCCGCGGCAAATTGCGTTTCATTCGAACAAAACCTACTTCCTCCTCGAACTCAGCTCCGAAGACCTGGCGCAGCTGGAGCGCTCCGGCGGTTTCGCGTTCCATGTGTCCGGTGAGTTCGCCGAGCTGGAGCTTAAATTCTGGGCCATCAGGAATTGACCGTCATGATCAGGGATAACGATTACCGCCAGGACCACAAAACCGTGCTGGTCAGCCGACAGGGTCATGGCCCCGCATCGGCGCCGATCACGGATTCCACGCCGCCGCCGCGCTTCGAGCAACTGGAAGAACGCATGATTTACGCCGCGCACCTGCGCCCGGCGCAGACGTTCAATGTCGGCATGAACCCGCTCGTGGCCGCTGCATCGGAGCTGTTGTCCGAGGTGGTACGGCTCAAGCGCGGGGACCTCCCGCAAGACATGGGCGCGCTCCATGAGCATCTGACCCGCGTGATGAAGTCGTTTGAAGCGCGCGCGCTGCACAACGGCGCCGAGACCAGTCAGGTCGCGGGTGCCCGTTATGTGCTCTGCACAGTGCTGGATGAGGCCGTGGTCACGAGTGGCTGGGGCAACGAAAGCGAGTGGTCGCAGATGAGCCTGCTGAGCAGGTTTCACCAGGAAACCTTCGGCGGCGAAAAATTCTTCCAGTTGCTGGATCGACTCTCGAAGAACCCGGTGAAGCATCTGCCGATGCTGGAGCTGATGTACCTCTGCCTGTCGCTGGGCTTCGAGGGGCGCTACCGGGTGCAGACCCGTGGCGTGCAGGAACTCGAGAACATCCGCGACGCGGTCTACCGGCAAATTCGCCAGCTGCGCGGTGATGCGCCTCGCGAGCTGTCGCCCCATTGGGAAGGCCTGAGCAACCAGCGCCGCAACCTGGTGCGCATCGTGCCCAGCGGGATGGTCGTGGGCTTCACCCTGGTCTGTCTGATTGTGATGTATTCGGGCTTTGCCTGGGTGCTCGGCGAGCACCGGAACGCCGTCCTGCAACCTTATCAGCCGTTTGATCAGCCTGCCGTTCAGCCGCAATCGCAGCCGCAGCCGTAAACAGAGACGTGTAATGAAAAACCTTTTCAAGAAAACCGGCGCGCTTTTGCGTCAGACGTGGGTGTGGACGCTCCTGCTGCTATTACTCGTGGCGCTCACGGTCTGGTTCGTCGGGCCGGCCCTCGCGGTTGACGATCGAAAGTTCTGGGAGAGTTCAACCTCTCGGCTGTTGACCATCAGTTCGCTGTGCCTGCTCTGGGGCCTTGCCATGGTCTATGTCAGCTGGCGTGCCGGAGAGCGCAAGAAAGCGGTGGAGGACAGTGAGGACGGTCAGGCGCGCATGCAGCGCGACGATCAGATCGACGAGGAGCAGGCTGAACTGACGACGCGGTTCAAGGACGCGCTGAAAACACTGAAGACCTCAGACCTGTATCGCGGCCGCAGTGATCACTGGCGCACCGAGCTGCCGTGGTACCTGCTGATCGGCCCCGAGGGCGCCGGCAAGACCAGCCTGCTGGACTTTTCAGGGCTCGAGTTTCCGCTCGACAAGGCCGAGCGCACACTCGCCCGTGACCCTCGAGGCACTCGCCACTGTGACTGGTATTTTGCCAACAATGCCGTGCTCGTCGACACCGCTGGCCGTTACCTGACCCAACCCGGCACTGATATCGACCGCAGCGCCTGGTGCACGCTGCTTGACCTGCTGCGCCGATATCGCCGCAACCGCCCTCTGAACGGCGTACTCGTCACACTTCCTGTCGACACGCTGCTCCACGACAGCGACCCTGAGCTCGAAATCCTCGCACGGCAGGTGCGTACGCGTTTGCAGGAGGTGCATCAGAAGCTGCACGCCGAGGTGCCGGTCTACCTCGTGCTGAGCAAGGCCGACAGTCTTCCGGGGTTCGACGCGTTTTTCGATCAATTGACCCGCGAGGAAAGTGATCAGGTCCTCGGTACGACCTTCCGAAAAGGGCAGAGCGGCACTGACGCCGAGGTGTTGCGCGATGAATTCGGCGAACTGCTGGTTCGGCTCAACAGTCAGGTGATCACCCGCATCCATCAAGAGCGCGATCCCTCGCGCCGTGGCGGCATTCTCGACTTCCCCCATCAACTCAGTCGAATCGGCGAGCGCGTGTGCGTGTTTGTGGAACTGGCCTTCACTGGCAATCGCTATCAGTCAGCCAGCCAGTTGCGGGGCTTCTACCTCACCAGCGCGCCCGGCTTTGAGCAGGACATGCACGCGCCTGCGGTCGGCAGGGGTGTGAGTCCGGGGATCAGCACGGGATCGCTGCCGACTCTGGGCCGCGGGCGCTCGCGTTTCATCAACCATCTGCTCAGCAGGGTGATCTTCCCGGAGGCGGACCTTGCCGGCCTGGACACCCGCGAGCGCAGCCGTATCCATTGGGCCCAGCGTGCACTATATGCAGGGGCGCTGGCGTCACTGGCGCTGTTTGGCAGCCTCTGGGCCGTGAGTTTTTCCAGCAACTATGAACGGCTCGACAGTGTGAGTGCCCTGGCTCGAACCTGGGCCGAACAGCGGTCGGCGCACACGGTCCAGACTGACCTTGTCGCAGTGCTCAAAGTGCTGGACACCCGTTACGCGGCGACCCAGGTTTTCCCAGGCAAAGGGGACGTCGGTTACCAGGCGCGTGGCGGCCTTTATCAAGGCGAAGCGGTCAATCCGGTTGTGGAAGGCGCTTACGAGCGCGAGCTGGAGCGTCTGCTGCTGCCTCAGGTGGCGATGATGCTGGAGGGGCAGATTGCCGCCAACCTTGAGAATCGTGAGGGCCTGCTCAAAAGCCTGCGTGCCTATTTGATGCTCGGCATAAAAGACCGGCGTGATGCGACGTGGCTCAGGGAGCGGGTCGCCGCTGATGGGTCCGAGCTGTACCCCGGCAATGTCGCGGTGCAAGACGGTCTGAACAGCCACTTCGAACGGTTGCTGAAGCTGCCTTTCGTCCATGCCCTCAATGATCAACGCGTGTCGCAGGCACGGCAGGTCCTGCGCGGCGAGTCCCTGGCGAACGTTGTCTACCGGATCCTGCGCGAGCAGGCCGGTACCTTGCCGGATTACAGTTTCGACCAGCACCTCGGGCCGCAGGCGGCGCTGTTCGTCGGCACCGATTATGTGATTCCGGGGTTCTACACCCGACAGGGCTACGAGCAGTACTTCTCGGTGCACGGCTCCCGGGTGGTGGCCGATATCCTGCGGGACAACTGGGTGCTGGGTGAAGGCGCCGGCCTCAGTGGCATGGACATGCGGCGTCTGATGGTGGAGCTCGAACAGCTCTATTTCCGCGATTACGCCGATTACTGGGGCGAAACGGTCAGCGCGGTCGAGCTGCCCGGACCCTACGATTTCGCCGACAGTGCAGAGCAACTGGCGGGCCTGACGTCGGCCCATTCGCCAGTGATCAACCTGCTCAGGGAAGTCCGCGAAAACACACGCTTCACCCCGGTTGCCGAGGCCCTGACAAACGCCATCGATGTTGCCACGCAGGTGGCGGACAAAGGGGGAAAAGCCGGCAAACTGGCGGTGGCTGCGTCCAGCAAGGGTTCTGAAGCCTTGAGTGCCTCCGTCCCGGATACCGCGCGCAAATCCCTGCAAACGCGCTTTGATCCGTTGCACCGCTTGCTCGACGAAAAGGACGGGCCGACGGCTGATCTGGTGCCCGTTCTGGCAGTGCTCAACGAGCTGCAAATGCAGATGGCCAGTCTGGGCAGGGCCAGCTCGCCGGAGCAGGCGGCATTCGACATGGCCAAGTCACGCATGGGCGGGCAGCGTGATGCGCTGGGCACCTTGCGTGCGGCATCCAGTCGGCTGCCACGTCCGGTGGGCGCGTGGTTCAGCACCTTGGCCGAGGACTCATGGCGGCTGGTGCTTCGCGACGCGTATCAACACGTGAACCAGCACTACCAGAGTGAGGTGTACAGCTTTTACGCTAAGGCGATCAGCAAGCGTTATCCGTTCAACGCCAACAGTGCCAGTGATGTCGCACTCGGTGATTTTCGCGAGTTCTTCAAGGTACAGGGCGTCGCAGACCGCTTCTTCGACGGCTTTCTGCGGCCGTTCGTGAGTGGCGAGAAGGGCAGTTACCGTCTGCGCAGTATCGACGGGCAAAGCCTGCCAATCTCCCGTGCGTATCTCGAGCAGATGGGCGCGGCCCGGGTCATCCGGCAGGGGTTCTTTGCGGACAACCCGGCCGAGCCACAGCTGCAGTTCAAACTTGAGCCCCATACCCTGGACTCTTCTGTCAGCCGTTCCGAATTCAAGCTGGGCGACAAGACCCTCGAATACCGCCATGGCCCGATTGTCCCGGTGTCATTTCAGTGGCCCACCGATGCCCAGGCCGGTCGAACCAGCCTGGTGCTCGACAGAATGGTGGGCCGCCCATTGGGTATCGAAGAAAGCTCGGGACCGTGGTCATTGTTCCGTTTGCTGGATTCGATGCAGCGGGAGGAACTCAGCGGTCGAGACGTCTTGGTTCTGAAGGCCGACGTAGGGGGGCTGCGTGCCAGCTACCTGCTGACGAGCCAGCGCTCGCCAAACCCGTTCGACATGGCCGTGCTGCGCAGCTTCCGCATGCCGGCACAACTCTGATGGCGGCCGCCGGCCATTGGCGCAGCGCTGCCCGGACCCACGCCGGCAAGGTCCGGGAACGTAACGAAGATGCGTTTCTGGAGTGTCCCGAGCAGGGGCTGTGGGTGGTCGCCGATGGCATGGGCGGCCACCAGGGGGGCGACATCGCCAGCCAGATGATCGTCGCCAGTCTGGCGGAGCTGCCGCTGCACGGAAACTTCGATGACAGGCTTATCGGCGTCAGACAGTGCCTGCACTGGCTGAACCGGCGGCTGGGTCAGGAGCTGACCGTTAATGCAGGCCGACAGGACAGCATCATTGGCAGCACGGTGGTCGCACTGCTCGTGGAGGAAAACCGGGCGGCCTGCGTCTGGGCCGGGGACAGCCGCTGCTATTTGTGGCGCGGTCAGCGGCTGTATCAGCTGTCCCGGGACCACTCGCTGCAACAGCAACTGATCGATGAACGACAGATGAACGCTCGACAGGCCCGGGCCCACCCTGGCGGGCACGCCTTGACCCGAGCGGTAGGCGCTGCCGAACAACTGACACTTGAGGTGCTGGAGCTTGAGGTGTTTGCCGGCGATGCGTTCTTGCTGTGCAGCGACGGTTTGTATCAGGGCTTGAGCAGCGATGCATTGGGCCACGCGTTGAGTCTGGCTCTGCCGGCAATGGCACTCAAGCGCCTGTTCGATGACGCGCTGCGGGGTGCTGCCCGAGATAACCTGACGGCTGTGGTGATCCGCGGATGACCGATCCTCTGCAAACAGATCCCGATGGGCAGGCGCTCGTTGCTCCCCCCGACGATGACCCGCCCAGCGATCTCACCTACTACGCCTTCGCTCAGTCGAAAAATCGTGAACCCGCTCGCCTGTCGGCCCCATCGGCCTTCAGCACAATGCCCGACGTTCTCACAGGCCGTTACTGCATTGAGCGACTGCTTGGCGCCGGCGGCATGGGAGCCGTCTACCGCGCCCGCGATTTGCTCGCCGAGCAGTACGGCGATCCCGACCCGTATGTCGCGCTCAAGGTCCTCAACCAGGACTTCGCCGAATCGCCCGATGCCAGCGCCGTGCTCTACAGCGAGTTTTGCCTGACCCGCTACCTGCGGCATGACAACGTGCTGCGTGTGCACGGATTTCACGTCGACACCGCCTGCGAGCGCGCCTTCATCACGATGGAACTGATGCGAGGTCTGACGCTGGACCAACTTCTTTGCGAGCGGCCTCTGGGGCTGCCGTGGCAAGAACTGCGGCAGATCGTGCTGCCGTTGCTGGACGCACTGGCTTACGCCCACGGCTGCGGTGTTATTCACGGGGATGTGAAACCGAGCAACGTCATGCTCAGTGAGAACGGCGTGCGCCTGTTCGACTTCGGCCTTGGCAGGGCCGAGGAGGGCGTACTGCCCGGCCTGCCACACCTGAGCCGCGAGCGCTTCAACGCCTGGACTCCGGGCTACGCCGCACCTGAACTGCTTGAACACCGGCAGCTGTCGGCAAGCGCTGACATCTACGCGGTGGCGTGTGTGATCTACGAGCTGGCAAGCGGCAAACATCCCTTTCGCCACCTGCCCTCGACCCAGGCACG
The DNA here is from genome assembly GCF_046540455.1 of Pseudomonas sp. W5-36. Taxonomy (NCBI): domain Bacteria; kingdom Pseudomonadati; phylum Pseudomonadota; class Gammaproteobacteria; order Pseudomonadales; family Pseudomonadaceae; genus Pseudomonas; species Pseudomonas sp. W5-36. Next base: position 211,579 of record NZ_JAXCIQ010000005.1, read on the forward strand.
GGATGAACACCTCCACGTCGGCTTGCAGGCGCCAGCCCGTCTACCAAAACGTTGCTGGCCTGCCTTGCGAACCGCCCTCGCATTTGACACCGATGCCCGCGCGATAACGGCCGGGCAAATGCGAGACGCGTTCACCGGTTCCTCGTCCTGGCCGTGGTACAGGAAGATCCGCCCATCCTGGTGACGCCATCACGTGCGCGGTGCGAGATCCAACGCCTTCCCGGCTAAAGCCGGTCCTACTAATACCGCACGCGGTGTGTCAGGTGGGACGCGCTCGTATTGTAGGACCGGCTTCAGCCGGGAAGGGGTCGGCTTGAACGCTCTCAATCTCGCGGTGGGGCACCTTCGGTAAAGCACTTCTCCACTGATCAGGTAAAAACCCGCCGAGAACGCCGATATAGAGCCCTTTCCACAAAAAAAGCAGATTTATTTTCATGAATAAACCGCAACCCCTGACCGCCCGGTCCCTCTGCCCCTCAGGCGATACAACCGGGCACGTTGTCGCACCCAAGCCAGCGCCACGCGGTTGAGCTTAATCGTTTCATCTGTCATAAAAGAGGGGCTACGGGCTCGAAAATCTAGAAAAACATAGATTAATGGGTCGACGATAGCGGCTTTCACGTCCGACCCCTGCGCGCTACCCATAAGCCAGTTTTGCTCGCTGCCCGAAGCGGAAATCTGTGCACCCCACCTGCCTTCCAACCTCATCGAGGCCATTCATTCGGCGCGCCCAAGCGTCATGCATCAAAAAAGGAACGGAAAATTGAGCGATCAATCCACTCCGAACACTCCACTCTCACGATTCTGCGACAAAGTGGGTATTCCCTATCCCATGTTCTGGGGCTTTGTCGGCCTGCTGATCTTCATGATCGGCGATGGCGTAGAACTCGGCTACCTCTCGCCCTTCCTCAGTGATCGCGGCATGCCCGATGACGAAATCGCCATGATCTTCACCACCTACGGCATCACGGTCGGCATTTCATCGTGGCTCGCCGGTGCGCTTTCCAACCTCTGGGGCCCGAAACGGGTGATGTTCCTGGGGCTGATCATCTGGAGCGTGTTTGAAGTGCTCTTCCTGATCTACGGCCTGCAGGAGTTGAGCTACTCGATGATTCTGCTGACCTACGGTCTGCGCGGCTTCGGTTATCCGCTGTTCGCTTACGGCTTCCTGGTCTGGATCGCCGCTTCCACACCATCCCGCAAAATGGGCATGGCCGTGGGTTGGTTCTGGGTTGCTTACGCTGCAGGCTTGCCGATGCTCGGCTCTCTGGTGGCGAGCGCCGCGATCCCGCTGATCGGCGCGCTGCAAACCTTCTGGTTGTCCTTTGCCCTGGTGGTCATCGGCGGTGCGATTGGTTTGATCGGGATGCGCGAAGCCCACGGCATGCGTCGACTCGCCCCCGAGGGTGAGCGGCCGATGGTGTCGATGGCCAAAAACATCACCATCATGTGGACGCGTCCGAAAGTGTCACTGGCCGCCCTTGTCCGGGTGATCAACACCTCGTCGATGTTCGGTTTTCTGGTGGTCATGCCCGGCTTCTTCATGCACACCGTGGGCTTCACCCTGGAAGAGTGGCTACGCCTGCTGACCATCGTCTTTGTGTTCAACATCATCGGCAATCTGAGCTCCAGCGTGATCAGCACGAAGATCGGCTATCGCAATACGATCCTGTGGTTTGGCGCAGTGGGCAGCACGATCAGCACGCCGTTGTTCTTCTTCATGCCACAAGCGTTTCCCCACGACTTCCTGATCGCTTCCATCTTCGGTGCGTTCTACGGCCTGACGTTGGCGTGTTTTGTGCCGCTGTCGGCGCTTGCACCGGCGTTGGCGCCTAATAACAAGGCCGCTGCGTTGTCGGTGCTGAGCCTGGGTGCAGGTGCGTCGACATGGGTAGGCCCGGCGGTGGTCGCGATTTTCAATGAGAGTTACGGCATTGAAGGCGTGGTCTGGGCATTCTGCGGCTTATACGCGCTGAGCGCCGTGATGACCGCATTCCTGAAAGATCCGGAGCCTGTGCATGACCCGATCCTGATCAAGATCAAGCGCCGCATCAAAGTGTTCGCGCCGCGTCTGGATTATCGGTGGGCCCATGCGGAAGACCCGAACAAAGACGTGAGCTGATTCCGGTGGGCGCGCCGCGCGTCAGTCATGAAGGGCTCGACTGACGCGCCGCGCACCTCAGCGCGGCAGACGAATCAATCGACGACTGCCGGCGGCTGCTCCTTGCCCAGGCCGTCATTAATCAACACCATGCTCTGCGGTGCAGACAGCGCAATGCCCATCTCCCGCAAGCGGCCCAGCACGGTAAACAACAGGTCGCTACGCGCACCGCCCACCGAACGCGGGCTGTTGACGAAACCGCTCGCGCTGATGATCAGGCCCGTGTTGGTCAAGTCTTTGAAGGTGACCGACGGCGCTGGTGTATCGAGTATGGCTTCGTGCTCGGTGAAAGCCTGCAACAGCAATTCGCGGATCTGCAAGACATCCGTTTCCAGCGGCAGCGTCAGGGAAATCCCGACCACGCCCAACGCATTGCCCATGGTCACGTTGCGCACGTTCTGGGTAATGAACTGTGAGTTCGGCACGATCACCGTGGAGCGGTCGGACATCTGGATTTCGGTGGCACGCACGTTGATCCGGCGGATATCGCCCTCGACCCCTGCCAGGCTCACCCAGTCTCCGACCTTGACTGGCCGCTCGGTCAGCAGAATCAAGCCCGAGATGAAGTTCTGCACGATGGCCTGCAGACCAAAACCGATCCCCACCGACAGCGCACTCACGACCCACGTCAGGTTCGTCAGGCTGATGTGCAGGGTGGACATCACCACCGCAATCACCAGCACGAAGCCGATATAGCCGATCAGGGTCACCAGGGAGGCCTGCATGCCGGCGTCCATGTTGGTTTCCGGCAGCAGGCGTTCGCCGAACCAGTCCTTGAGCACGCGCACGCCAAACAGGCCGGCGACCAGGCAGCCCAGTGCCATGAGGATGTCGCTTGGAACGATGTTCAGGGCGCCCAGGGATTTGTCGGTGACTTCCATGCGGGTGAAGCTTTCGAGCAGCTCACCGGGACTTGAGCCCGACGGCAGGAAGGCCAGCAGCACCGCGGCCAGCAACAGCAAACTCCGGCCAACGCCCGCCAGAACGGTGCTCGCCTGGGCCTGATGGCGAGGGGACAGGCCAAGTGCCGAACCCAGCGCCATGCCGCCGGGTTGCTTGGGCGACAGCAGGGTTTCGCAGACGTCGCCGAAGAACGCCACCAGCAGGTAGGCGGTTGACGCCACCACGCTCATCCACAACAGCTTGACGGCGAGGAAGTAGGCCAGGGTCAGGTAGCCGCTCAGCAGCGCCAGCAGGCTCAAGCCGACCCAGACGGCGACCACGAAGGGAATCAACCCGGCGAGGCCGCCCGGACGTTCGATGGCACAGCGGCGACGGGTGCGGCGGTAGCGCACCAGGCCGAAGAAAAACACCAGCGAAACGGCCAGTGCGGTCAGGCCGTTGACCGCCACGGTCAGCGCGAGGCTGCTGGCAATGACACTGTTGATGCGTTCCTGGGTGCCGATGATCATCAACGCCAGGGCCAGCACGGCCGGGAAACGGCCCATGGCGGTGGCGATTTCGTCAGGAATGTTGGGCAGGCGCCACGAGGGGTGCGGCAGCATCAACAACGCGCGGCCCAGGCCGACGATGAAGGCGCAGAAGGTGATCAGCGTTTGCAGCTGGTCGAGCAGGTTGACCACGTCGTTGCTGAGCACCGCATTACTGACGATGCCCCACCGCAGCAAGGACGTAGCGGCGGTGATGGTCACCACTGTCGACAGCCCGACGGCCAGTGCCAGGGCGCTGCGGCGCAGACGGCCTTCGGGCAGCCAGCGCACCATCAGGCGGATCAACAGGCTCTCCAGCAGGCGGCGCACCACCACCCAGATCAACAGCGCGCCAATCACCACGCTGGCAAACAGCATGCGGTTGCCGGGGGCCAGGGCGCTGGTGAAGACGCTGCGGACGTCGTCCAGCAGGCCGTTCATGCGCCTCAGATCGTCATCGGTCGGGCGAATCAGGGTCGACCAGAATGCCGAACTGAGGGGGCTTGCCGTGCGGGTGCTGATCTGGGAATCGAACAGGCTGCGGCGCAGGCTGAAGATCTGTGTGGCGAGGTCCCGTGCCGACTGACTCAAGGTATTGGTCTGCCGCTCGTCGCTGACCAGCGCGTTTTTCTGGGCGGTCAAGGTCTTGCGCTGGCTGGTCAGGGTGGGCGCTTCGTCCGGTTGCACCGGGCCGAGGATGTTCAGCTGATCGTTGAGGTGCTCAATGTCGACCGCCTGCTTGGCGATCAGGTCATCGGCTTGCTTCTGCACCTGCAGCGCGGCCTGACGCAGGCTCGAAAGCAAATCGTCATTGGCGCTGACGGTGACTTTTTGCCGGATCTGGTCGAGCTGCTCGCTCAGGTCATCCAGGCTCGGGGCCTCGGCTTCCGGCGTCGCATTGATTTGGCTGGCGGGCTGTGTTGTGGCTTGCGGCGCGACCTGCGCCGCCGCAGCCAGTGCGAAAGCTGGCACGGTGATGCACAGCAGCAGCGCGAGCACCCCGGCGTAGAAACGGTTCAACGTGGCGTGTTGCATTCGGGTTCCTTTGGGGCGTTAACCGGTTTTACGATCTGATCGTCTGGCGCAGGTCTTGAACGGCAGGCAGGGGCTCTCGACACGTTCGTGCGCGCGGGGGCGGATCATAGCAAGTATTGGGTCAGGACGGCTCGGCCCACTGCGCGAGACCTGCGTTCGGCCTGCACCCACGTCGCGTTTGGCGGTGTCTGGGATTTTTGCGTAGGAAGATCAAAAGCAGATCAAAAGCTTCCCGGCTAAAGCCGGTCCCACAGACAGAGCCGGGGCTACGGGGGGACGAGGTTTCTTTGTCGGACCGGCTTCAGCCGGGAAGGGGCCCTTTCAAGTACCACGGCTAACCGATACCCACCACCCCTTCAGGTCATGTGATATTCACACTGTGCGGTACATGATCTTTGCGTTGTATCAACAAGGCCCGCCGATTGGGCCTCATCAATCAAGAGGTAGCAGGATGCCGACACATAACGCTCAGGTGAATCTCGCCCATCGCCCCCGTCTTGCTGATCTTCAGCCCATCACGGCCGGCCCGTCATCCCATGCCACCGCGCTGCGATCAAGCCCTCAGGGGCGGGTCACGCCGGCGTCGCAACTGGAAGGCCGTTCAGGCTACAGCGATGAATTTCTCGGGGAGTTCGTGGTGCCGTGGCCAACGGTATCCATGCCTGACGATGTCTACCCCCTGGGCAACCCGGGCAATCGTCTGGATTACACCCACTTCTCCATCAGCATGTCGCGCAGCCGGCGCATCGCGCTGTACGTCGGCGTGAACATCGAGGGGGGCAGCAGCGTCGAGATCGTGCGGAGTCAGGACGCCTGGGCCTTCGACGGCCGGCTGCCGGTCGAGGCGCAGATTGGCGACGATCTGTACCGCGACAACCTGCTGGATCGCGGCCATCTGGTTCGCCGGCAGGACCCCAACTGGGGCGCCGAGGCGCAGACCGCCAATCAGGACACCTTCCATTTCACCAACTGCTCGCCGCAGATGTCTGCCTTCAACCAGAAAACCTGGTTGGAGCTCGAAGACTTCATCCTGGAAAACACCCGCCGTTGGAAGGAGCGCGCCACGGTGTTTACCGGACCGGTCCTGCGCAGTGACGACCCGCTGTACCGGGGCGTGCAAATCCCCAGAGCCTTCTGGAAAGTCGTCGCGTTCCTCGGCGATGACGGCACACCGTCGGCCAGCGCGTACCTGATCGACCAGACCCGCGAGCTGGGCAAGCTGGAACTGGTCTTTGGTGCACTGAGGACCTATCGACGCAGCGTCGTGCAGATCGAGCAGCTCACCGGCATCAGCTTCGGTGAGCTGGCGCGGTATGACGGGTTTTCCAATGAAGAACAGCTCACCGGCACCCGCATCGAGGCACTGATCCAGCGGCCGGAGGACATTCGGCTCTAGGTTGATGCTGCGGCTTTACTGGCCACAGGGCCTCGGGCCTTTGCGCCGAGGCCTTTCGGCGCAACGTCCAGCCGGGCGACCTGGCGCGGCGCCCGGCTCTCAGGCGCCTTGGGTCAACAGCGTGCCGGGCATGTTCTGTTGCACATACAGGATCAGACCCACCATGAAGAGGCAGAACAGCCACTGCAGCACACTGATCCCGGCGATCCGGTAGATCGCCTGCAAGGGCCGGCGCCAGCGGTATTGGCGATCCACCGGCGCCGCGCGTCCAGGTTGCAGTTTGCCGATCAGCCCGGTGACCACAAAGGTGACCACGCCCAGCAGTCCCAGCCATTTCCAGAGAATGAAGGCCACGGCCAGCATGGGTACGCTGTTGCGGATCACCAGATGCCGCCGATCCCGCGTCAGTTGGTGGTGTGCGCACCAGGCGCTGACGCTTTGATCAAGGTCGTAGAAGGATTCCGTGAACGTGACCCAATGCTCAAGCAACCATTTGCCCATATACGCGCTGAGCGCCCCAAGCAATATCAGGATCGGCGACATGATCACCATGACCGGGAGCTCGGCGGGGTGCAGGCCATTCATGCCGAGGGCGAGGGTAATCGTCATGGCGGCGCAGGCCCGCTTCATGACGTGCTGAGGACGTTCGTGCTCTACCAGTGCTTTCCAGAACCACGGATTGTGGTCCGAGAACCGCTTTGGCCAGTCGGGAAACCGCGTGATGAATGCCTGGGATAATTGTTCGCAAGCCTGCCAGTCAGCCTCGGTGAATGTCGCGGCGCGCGCCTGAAGGCGTTCCGCAGACGAACCGGTCAGGAACAGCGCAGCCGCATTGGCAGAGGGGGCCGGATGCTGCTCGCCCAGACGCGCCAGCGCACGCAGTTCGCCGAGCCATTTCTTTTCTTCATTGCGGGCGAGCAGGGTGTGCCATTGCTCATCGACGACGGGAGCAACCGCTGATTCAGTGTCCCAGCCGAACAGCTGCCGGACCCTTTCAAACAACCCCGGCGACCAGTTTCCGTGGCTGAAAAACAGGTCCAGCACCTGCACCTGAAGCGTCTGACGGACGGCTAAATCGCCCAGCCAGCCTTGTCGACAGTGGTGCTCGAGGCAGTCGATGAAGCGCGTTTCCTCGCCAGCGGCCATGTACTGCTCCAGCCTGTGGTAAAGCCCCAGGGAGAGCAAATGGCCCAGCCGCTCCTGATCGGATTGCCGAGGACGAACCTGCTGCCAGGGTGTCAGCCACTGGCGGGTTTCCAGGCCCCATCGCAAGAGGTTCGGGCTGGCGTCTGGCGCTTGCACGCAACGCACGAACAGCAAGGCTTCGACGGTCGCTTCGATGCCTTTTGCGACGGCTTCAGTCCAGCAGTGGTCAACGGCATCGTCGTTGAAATGTTCGAGCAGCTCGGCGGCCTGCTCCTGAGCGGAACGCACCACTGGCCGAGTGACCGGCGCAGGCCTTTGCACCAGAGGCGCTGCCGAAGCCTGTACAAACGAAGTGTCACCGCCAACGCCATCGTCGCCCTCGCGGGCCAGCTGCAACGCGCGTTCGTAGGCTTCACGCAGTTGCTGAAACGCAACGGGGTCTTCGTCCGGGCGGGTGACCTTCAGCAGTCTGGCGTATTGGCGTTTGACGCTGCGCTCATCGGAGCGGGCAGGGAGGTCGAGAATTGTCCAGCAATCGAACGTCGCTTCCATGGGTCAGTGCCACCCGCCACGTTCCAGCTGTTTGAGCCGCTCGTTCAGCTCCGTGCGCGTCTGCCGGATGATCCGCTCGTCCTGACTGTCGAGGGCACGCTGGAACACGCTTGCCCAGTCACCGATCAGTTCGCGGCGGTCGCCCAGGCTCTCCTGGTAAAGATGCTCCAGGCGCGCAACCAGCAGCGTGTTGACCTGCTGATCGCGCGGATGAATCTTGAGCGCGGCCAGGGCTTGCAGGCGCTCGGCGATTTCTTCAGGGCTGAGCACGCCGGGGTTGTTTTCGATGACCAGTGCGAACGCCTCGCCCGTGCTGGGGAGGGTGACCTGACATTCGAGAATGCCGTTGTTGTCGTACGTAAAGCGCACGTCGAGACTGACGTTGCCTTCATTGTGCGGGGGGAGGGGAATCGCCAGTTCGCCCAGGGGAATGTTGTCGCGCACCAGGCGACTTTCGCCCTGGAAGATGCTCACCGTCACGCCGGTTTGCCCCGCTTCGGCGGAGTAAACGGTCTTGACCCGGCTGACCGGTACGGTGGTGTTGCGCTCGATGATCGGCAAATAGTGCCCATGCTCTCGGTGCCGGCCGACCCGTTCTGCGACCTCGATACCCAGGGTGTAGGAGCAGACGTCGGTCAGCACCACTTCTTCGAGGGCGGCATTCCGGGATTTCAGCGCCGCCTGAATCGCCGCGCCGTGGGCCACGGCTTCATCCGGGTTGAGCTGGATGGAGGGGAAGCGCCCGAACATGCCCGCCGCCAGTTTGCGCACCAGCGGCATACGCGTGGTACCGCCGACCAACAGGATTTCGTCCAGATCGCCGACCAGCAGCCTGGCATCGCGCATCGCGCGTTCCACCGGATTGCGCAGCCGTTCGAGCAACGGCGCATACAGCGCGGCCATGTCCTCCTGGGTGAAGGTCTGCTGCCACTGCCGGCCGTCCACGCGCAGCACGAACGCGTCACTGCGCGCCTGGCCCAGGGCAATGCGCAGGCGTTGGGCTTCGCGGTGCAGCGCGTGAGCGATCGATTCGGGGGCGGGAAAGCCTGGCTGGTCAGCTTGGGTGCGAACGAAAGCCTCGGCCAGCAGCCGGTCGAAATCTTCGCCACCGAGGAAGTTGTCACCGGCACTGGCGCGCACTTCCATCACCCCCTCGAACAGCTCGAGGATCGACACGTCAAACGTGCCGCCCCCCAGGTCGAACACCAGAAACGAGCATTCGTTTCCGTGTTGCGGCAGTCCGAATGCCAGCGCGGCAGCAGTGGGTTCGTTGATCAGCTTGTCGACCTTGAGGCCGGCCAGCTCCCCTGCGATGCGCGTGGCTTTGCGCTGGGCGTCGCTGAAGTAGGCCGGGACGCTGATGACCGCCTCGACAACGGTTTCGCCATAGGCACGCTCGACGTCTTCCTTGAGGCTGCGGAGGACCAGCGCGGAAAGCTCTTCGGGACGAAAGGCGTGATCGCCCAGGTTGATCGTGTGGGCGCTGCCCATGTGGCGTTTGAACAGCGCAGTGGTCACGCAAGGGTGGGTGTGCAGGCGTTCGCGAGCGGCTTGCCCGACCAGAATCCGACCCTCATCGTCCAGTCCGACCACGGACGGGGTGAGCACCTCGCCCAGGGCGTTCGGCACCAGTAGGCTGGCATCGTCTTTCCAGACCGCGATCAGGCTGTTGGTCGTGCCAAGGTCAATCCCGACAATCATGGGCGAAACCCTGTGTGCGTTTTATCGTTCATAAGCGGTGTCTTCCCTGAGCCTGGAGGTTGGGTGCGCAGATTTGAGAATGATCGGCGGGAGGGGTTCAAGCCTCCCTGCGCCTTGTGTGCGCCTTCACTGCGCGGACGGCGTAACATGCCGCAAAATTACAAAATAATGGGATCCAAAGGGAATTTATTTCTCCTTAAGCTATCTAGCATGACGGTTACAGACGGTTTCATTTGCGCCAGCCTCGTTCATCCGGCGCCAGTCAACCCACCGCCAAGCCACCTCGGACGGCGCTGATCCATATTTTCTGACAGGGACGCACACTCGCCATGCAAACAGCCTCCACTGCGGCATCCGCCACTGGCGAGCGCGTCGCCAGCTTCAGCTACGGCAAAGGCTTTCTGGTTTTTCTACTGATTTTCGGCGTGGTCCTGCTGGGCCTGGCCGGGTTTGTTCTGTACCTTGGCACGATCCTGCCCCACAGCGCTGCCGGCCCTGTCGAACTGAACACTTCCCGTGGCACCCCCCTGAACGTCTCCAGCCCCGCCATGATGATTTATGCCACCAGCGCTTTCCTGGCAGTGCTCGGGCTGATCGTACTGGGGCTTTATGGGTGGCAGAACAAGCAGCGCCAGACGCGTTATGAGCTGTATGAACACGGCGTTGCGCACACGACCCGGGGCGCCCGCACCTACGTGCCGTTCGCCGAGATTCAGGACCTTTACCTGTTCAGTTCGGGGCAGGTGGCCTACACCGGGTTGATCACCAATCTGGCGTTCCGTCGCACTGCCAGCGAACCCTTCCACCGGGTGCTGCCCTCGTTGAAGGGCTTCTACACCTTCATGGAAACCTTCCGCGAGCTGTACCTCAACGCGCGTCAGCCCGTGGTCCTCGATACCCTGCACGCCGGTGGCAGCGTTACCTTCAACTGCCTCAACGGCGCCCAGGTCTGGCGCAAGCGCATGGGCGGCGATTTCCTCAACGTCGACACCCAGCCGATCGTGGTCTCCCGCGACGCCGTGCTGATTCAGAACAGCGTGGTGCCGATGTCCGCGCTGCGCAGCATGGATCACAGCCGCTGGAACGAGACCATCGAGATTCGGGATGCGGCGGGCAAGGTCGTGCTGTCGACTCTGGCGACCGGCATCCTCAGCCATGATCTGTTTCTCAGCACCCTTGGGCTGCTCATGGAAACACCGGCGAATGATCGGCCAGCCACTGCGCCGACGTTTGCCTGAACGCTGCTCAACCGACCGCGTCTTCGCTCACGGCTGTTCAGGGGTTGCCCCGGGCCTCTAAGCGTCGACATTCACAGCCTTCGGCAGGCCCCTCTGCCGCGGGCGTATCACTTCTGGAGATTCTCCGACCATGACCGTCTCACTCACCCGCCACTGGTTACTCGCCCTCGCACTGCCTCTGCTACTGACCGCCTGTGGCAGCAGCGAACCTGACCAGCGTGCCGCGTTCAAGCAGTTCCTGCAGACCCGGATCATCGACAAGCCCGGCGTGCACGTGCCCAAGCTGACACCGGATGAATCGAAATCGTTCGGCGATTACAGCCAGCACTATGCCGTGATCACCGACTTCAACAGCGGGATGGACGCGAGCATCAAACCCCTCAACGGCTTCGTGCAGAAAGGCGCGTTCCGTTCATTGAGCGACGTGATCGAGCGCCGTGACGATATCAAGACTGCGCAAACCGGCTTGAATGACCTGGTCGTGCAGCTCAAGCAAGAGTTGGCAAAAGCCGATGCCGCCCATGCCCAGCTCAAGCAGCCTGACGATCTGAAGACGGTGTATGACAGCGCCTATGACCGCACCGTGACCCTACCGGCCAACACGCTCCTGACCGTCATGCCGCAAGTCAACGGCACCATTGATTCGGGCCTGAAAGTGGCTGACTACGTCGACGCCCACAAAGCGCAGATCCAGATCAATGGCTCCGTGGTTCAAGTGACGGACCCCAAGGTGCAGACTGAGTTGAACACGTTGCTGCAGGACCTGAATGCCAAAGCCAGGGTGGTTCAGGAAGCGCAGGTGCGCATGCAAACGGTGTTGCTGGGTCGCTGATCCAGACGCCGATGGCTGCGTGGCTCACCGCGTTGAGCCACAGCGTCGAAGGCGTCGCTTTTGACACGCACGCAACGGTCATCTGACCGTTGCTCAAGGAAGCAGGCGCGCGCCAGGGAGGGCACTCGGCGGCGCAGAAGAGGGCCGTCCGATGGACATCAAAAAGCTGAAGCTGATTGCCGTACTGGTTTTATTTCCCCTTGGGTTGAATCTGGTTGGGGTCTGGGAGCTGCAACGCAGCACCGACGACCACGCCGAATACGCGGCCTACCAGGCCGACCTTGCCGAATTTCGTCCAGAGCTCCAGGCCATCGCCGACAACAGCGGCTCGCGACCCGTTATGGTCGATGTGGGCGACGGCGAGAAAATGGAAGTGAAAATGGCGCTGTCCCGCGTCACTGAGATGCAGGACGAGCTGGACACCTTGCTGCCGTTGACCAATGTCATGGCGTGGGTGGCAAAGGGCACCATTACCCTCGGTTTACTGGCGGCTCTGGTGGGCGGGCTCGGCTTGCTCGCCCTTAACTGGGCAGGCCGGCGCGCCATGCATTCGCGGGAGCAACTGCTGCACAGCTTCACCCGTGTGACCAAACTGCTGCCCTACGTTCTGGTCGGCCACGTGGTGGTGATGGGGGCAGCGATTGCCGCCATCGTCGCGTTCGAGGCGCTGGGCGCGTGGCACGCCGGGCGGCTGTCGGCCGGCGAAATGAAGTTCATGTTCTTCGGCATGGTGCTCGTCGCAGGCTGCCTGTATTCCATCTGGCAGATGGGCACGCAACTGCGCGTCATGCTCAACATGTTCCAGCCCACGCCGATGGACGTGATGGGCGAGGCGGTCACCGTCGAGCAGGCGCCGGTGCTCTGGGCTTACGTGAAGGATCTGGTCCTGAAACTGGGCGCACTGCCGCCCGATCACATCGTGCTGGGCATGGCCGCCGGCTTTTACGTCACCTCCGGCGACATCGCCCTCGCGCCGGCCAACATCACCTTGACGGGCCGCACCCTGCATGTGCCGCTGGCCTATCTCGGCATCCTGGATGAAGCCGAAACCACCGCGGTCATCGGCCACGAGCTGGGGCATTTTGCAGGCGCGGATACCGAGTTCAGTATGCGTTTCGTGCCGATCTACCACGGCATCGAGCGCAGCCTGGTGGTGATCGGGCAGACCCTGGTCGACAGTGAATGGCTGCAGCGCGTGACCCTGCACCCGGCGTTCATGCTGGGCGCCTACTTCATGGAAAGTTTCGACCACGCGGTGATGCACTGGAGCCGTGTGCGTGAGCTGGAAGCCGACGCCGCCGGTGCGCAGCTGGCGGGCAATCTGGCGGCCGCGTCGGCGCTGGTGCGCATTTCCGCCATCGACCCGATGCTGCAAGAGCGCCTGGTCGCCCACATCACCCAGGCAACCCGGCCGACGTCCGAGCACGTGCCGGTCAGTGATCTGCCGACCACGGTTCTGCGCGAAATCGCGGCCTTGCCCCTGACCTTGCCGGAAGAGGAAATGGCCACCCAGCTGCCGCATCCGTCAGACACCCATCCTTCGAATGGCGAGCGCGTGGCGTCTCTCAAGGTGTCGATCGACGATGCCGTGCGCAGTGGCACGCGGCCGCTGGATGCAACGCAAGCCTGTGCGGCGATGGATCGCTACTTCGCCCAGCCCGACGTGTTGCGCGCTCGCCTGACGGACGATTATCTGAGCCATCACGTCCAGCAGGACGCCGTCCTCGTCGAGACATTGCGCACCCACGCTGGCAACGTCACCGGGGACGTTGCGCTGCACGAAGGCGCGCGCTTGCGGGGGCAAATCCTGATCGGGTTCAGTGGTCTGCTGGCCGTGGCGGGGCTGATCCTGCTGCTGGCACCGGTGCTGTTTCCAGGTGCTGCGGGACGTGATCCGCAGCCATTTTTCGTCGGTGCCGGCATCGCTCTGTTCATCATGCTGTGCATGTTGCCCTTTGGCGTGCGCCTGTTCAGACGTGCGCATAAAACCGCGCTGCTGCTGACGCCGGATCACTTCGTGTTCGCCAACCTCAAGGCGCCGCTGCCGATTCGCGACATCGCCGACTTCAACCTGCAGGTGGGGATGTCGTCATGCTGACGATCCTGCTCGAAGACAACGCACCCCTGCCGGAGCTGACCTCCCGGTCGTTCTTCGCACCGGATGTGGCGCTGAACAAGAAGAAACGGTGGCTGATGTTGCCGATGAGCAAATTCTGCCGCGATGACAAAAAGCTCAAGCTCCCCGAGCTGGCCGAACTGATCGGGAACTACGTCAACGCCGGCGCCGCGCGGCATTTGCTGCAGCAGCGGTTTGAGCAGGAAGAGGAATCGAAGGCTGGGTAGATCAGGCCAGGTTGGAGCGAAATTCGGATACACCGGGATTTTGAATAGTAGGACCGGCTTTAGCCGGGAAGAGGCCGGTTTGACTACTGCACATGTCGCGGTGTGAAGCCTGACGCCTTCCCGGCTAAAGCCGGTCCTACGAAACGCACGCGACCCGGGGACCTGCTTTAGTCGCGCAGACTTCGATCCGATACCTGCGCTGAACGGGGAAAGACTGAGGACGGGATTCCCCACCGCCCGTCACCTATCCCGTCAGATGACCCAGCTTTCACACAGCATGCCCATACTGCTCCCGTCTCTTCATTCGAAACGGAGCATGTTATGACACTGCAATTCAATGTCCGGGATTTTGGCGCAGTCGGTGATGGGCATACGTCCGACACCGCGGCCATTCAAGCCGCCATCGATGCGGCGGCGAAAGCCGGCGGCGGCGATGTGTATATTCCTGCCGGCACCTGGACCCTGACCCCGGGCGGAAAGCCTGCCGACGGCGCGCTGATGCTAAAAAGCAATGTGTTCATCAAGGGCGAGGGCATGGGCGTCACGGTGCTCAAGCTGGCCGATGGCACCGACCAGGCTGTCACCGGCATCATCCGCTCGGCGAGCGGCGAGGCAACCCACGATTTCGGCGTCAGCAACCTCACCCTCGACGGCAACCGCGATGCCACCAGCGGCAAGGTGGATGGCTGGTACAACGGCTTTCTGCCGGGCCAGCCGGGTCAGGACTCCAATGTCACGCTGTCCGGCGTCGAGATCCGCGATTGCTCGGGCTACGGCTTCGACCCCCACGAGCGCACGGCGAACATGCTCATCGAAAACAGCGTGTCCCACGGCAACGGGCTGGACGGGTTCGTCGCCGACTACCTGATCGACAGCACGTTTCGCAACAACCTGGCCTACGACAATGACCGTCACGGTTTCAACATCGTCACCACCACCCACGATCTGGCGCTGCTGAACAATGTCTCCCACGACAATGGCGGGGGCGGCATCGTCGTCCAGCGCGGCAGCGAAAAGATCCCCTCGCCGTATCACATCACCATCGAAGGTGGCGAGGTGTACGGCAATGCGGCTGAAGGCGTGTTGGTGAAACTGTCCAACGGCGTTAATATCAGCGGCGTGGACATTCACCACAACGGTACCTCCGGCGTGCGTGTCTACGGCAGCACGGACGTTGAGGTTCGCGGCAATCTGATTCACGAGAACGCACAGAAAGCCGGCATCCCTGAAGTGCTGATCCAGCCGTTCGACGACCGCGGCGGCGTCTCCGGGAAGCTTCATCCGTCTGACCACAACACCTTCGCGGGCAACATCATTACCGGCGGCGACAAAAGCACCTTCGGGGTGGCAGAGGAGAGCGGGCAGTCCGGCAGCAACTCGGTGTACGGCAACACCTTCGCGCACCTGCAGGACACCGTATCGCTGCAGGGCGCGGGTGACCACGTCGGGACCAACCCCGTGCTGAATGCCATCGACGGCGGCAATGGCGGCGATGCCATCGTCGGAACCGCGAAGGCCGACTCGATCAACGGCAAGGACGGGGCAGACACCCTGAGTGGCGGATCCGGCGCGGACCTGCTCTGGGGCGGCGCTGGCCATGACCGGTTGCTGGGCGGCAGCGGCAACGACACCCTGATCGGCGGCGCCGATGCCGACGTGCTGTTTGGCGGCGCAGGCTCGGACCTGTTCCGGTTTGCCTCGGTGTCCGACAGCTACAGAACGGCGACTGCCAGCCATGCAGACCGCATCGGCGACTTCGATGCCGCCCATGACATCATCGATGTCTCGGGCTTGGGCTTCACCGGATTTGGCGACGGCCACGACGGCACCCTGAAGTTCACCACCAACGCCGAGCACACCCGGGTCTACCTGAAAGACCTGGACGCCGACGTGCAAGGGCATCGCTTCGAACTGATTCTGGACGGTGATTTCAAGGCCGCTCTTCCTTCAAAATCCATGGTATTTGCCGACGCCCCGACGTCGCTGGCCAGTACATCAGCCCCAGCGGATGCCGTGTCGGTGGAGCTGGTAGGTGTGGCTCAGGATCATCCGGAGACTGCTCTCGTGTGACGTAACGGCAGGCCCGTCTTGCCCCTGCGCGCTGGCACGGGGAGTGGACCGAGGTAGGCCCGCGCCGTGAGGTCATACTCACGGCGTGATCCCATACAACTCCCGCCCCCGTTTCCGCCCCCACCTTTGCATCCTGCCGGCCTTCCGGCTAAAGTCCGCCTTCGGGCGTCTGCTGCGCCTGCGGTCCGCGCGAAGGGGTTTCCCAAGGCAAGCGTTGCACCCTCATTCATTCCAGCTCCCGGCTTGTCGGCGGACCGAGCCCCAAAGGAGTTGGCATGCCTGCCACGAATGCGTCCCGTCAACACGGTCTGCTCGATGTACCTGCGCTGCGTAAGCACGCAAAACGTCTTCTCAAAGCCCTGAACACCCACGAAGCGGATGACGCCCGGGCGCAATTGCGCGCGATGGGCCTGCCGGGCCCGGCCTATCGGCTCGCCGACACCCAATGGCTGGTGGCCCGGGAGGCAGGGTTCGCCAGTTGGCCCAAATTGATCGCCCATGCCGATGCCGTCGGATTTGCCGCCCGCCATCCGGATTTTGCGGCGACGGGTGAAGCACAGGTTCAGCACTGGCGCTGCGGCAACGACATCGAGCGCAGCCTGCGCGTTGTCGGCTTCGCAGGTGCGTTCCAGATGTTCGACGACCCCATGGTCATGGGACCGGTACCGGCGCTGCCTGACGACGACTATTGGGCGGTGAGGGCAGTCTTTGCCCAGCAGGCCTTCGGCTTGTCGGCCCCTGATGCTCAGCAACGGCAGGCGACTCAGCGCGGGGCTTTGGCACGCCTGAATGCCGACAGTGAACTGGTCCTGTGGTGCGAAGCCGATGCCTACGATCAGCTGTTTCTGGTTCGGCTGCTGGCGAGTTTGCCCTGCGTCCCGCGCAGGCTGGAGCTGATCGAGATCAACCGCGTGCCCGGCGTCGAGCGATTCATTGGTATCGGGCAACTGGACCCGGACGTGCTCGCCTGGCTTTGGCCCCAGCGGCGCGCCATCGGTGAAGACGCGCTGGCACTGGCCCGGCAGGTATGGGCCGCCTACACCGCAGCGGACCCGACTCGCTGGGCCGAACTCGCGGCACAGCACCATTCGGCGCTGCCGCTGCTCGGTCCCGCGCTGGCAAGACAACTGCAGGAGCTGCCCGGCGCAGAGGATGGCTTGAGCCTGACCCAGCGGCTGACCCTGCGCATTCTCGCGGAGAAAGGCGAGATGCCGGCGGGGAAGGTGTTCGGTCATTTGATGCTGACCTATGAGCCGCTGCCGTATCTGGGCGACATGATGTTCAACGCGCTGCTGAGACCGCTCATCGACGCACCGCACCCGCTGCTGCACGAACAATCGGGCAGCGAATGGCCCAAGCGACTCGTCCGGCTGACGGCCCTGGGTGAGCGCGTCCTGCGCGGGGAAGTGAACTGGCTTGATCTTGAGCCCGCAGAGCGTTGGGTCGGCGGTGTGCAGATTATTGCGGACCGCTTGCCCTGGGTGGTCAGCCCCGAAGGGCGGGTGTGGCGTCGGTGACTAGGCCAGAGGCGTCAGCGCCTTCTCCATGATGATCGTCCGCTCTTCGCCGTGGTATTCATCCCGAACGGTCGAGTAGCCCAGGGACTGGTAGAAGCCCTCGGCCGTGATGGAGGAGGGCACGCGTAACCGATGGATGCCGTGGGAGTGGGCGGCTGATTCAACAGCCGCCATCAAGGCGCGCCCGGCGCCCTGGCCCTGGTGTGTCGGGGCGACGAACACGCTGCGAACCGTGGCTTGATCGAGGCTCGCCGTGGCAATAACTTCTTTGTCGAGGGTCGCCACGTACACCTGCCGCTGCACCAGCAAGCGCAGGATCGCCGACGGGGAAAAACTCAGCGTCACCTGGGCGATCACGGCGGCGGAATAGTCCTGGCTATTGGACTCGCGCAGGGCGGCCACGATGACGCCGCTGATTGCGGTGGCGTCCTGATCTGTTGCCTTGCGGATCTGGCAGTGCATGTGGCTGTGCTCCTTGCGTCCGCGAGCGGTTATCTCAATACCGGGTGAGCAGCACACGCCGATAATCCCCTTTCATTTACTGGTCGTTTTCATCTTGTGGCCGTTGCTGCGCCTGCTGATCAAGCAGCATTTGTGTGATCTGCTCAATGTAGTCGAACACCTCAGGCTGGACCGAGTATTGGTACTGCTTGCGACGGTTGTTGGAAACTTTCCCGTTATTCGTCAGGCACATCATCACGAGGTTGGCCAAGTCGCTGCCGCGCACGTCGTAGACCTCATTTACCGTCCGCACGACCTTGTCATAGTTTTCAAGAAAGATTGTCTCTTCACGAAGTTCCACTTCTAACGCACGCTTCGCCATTTCCAGAGTGAACCGTACCGCTGAAGTGGCATCCCAGAAGCGATAGATCGAGGGATCACCCGTGAATTCGAACGAGTACTGACCCTGATCAATCCACCGGACATCCCAGAAATAACGCGCCGGGCGAGAGAACGACTGCAACGTCTCCAGATACAGGCGCTCCTCGCGTTTCATGGCCACAGATACCGGCAGCAGCAAACCATTTCCCAGCGCGCCGGCGCGGCACAGAGTGTGGTGGATCAAAAAACGGGAGAGGCGACCATTGCCGTATTCATAGCGCAATTCCTTGATTCACGACGATCCCATGCAGTTTTTCTTCAGTGCACTCAGAAAATCTTCAGTTCGACCAATTATCCTGATTTTTTCTTAACTTGATGCATCCCGTCTTACTCCTAGGACCGCGCGACCACCCCCGTAGCCCTGAGAATCCTGCCGGCATCCCGGGCGGGAGGGAGCCCGAACACCCGGGCGTAATCACGACTGAACTGGGTGGCGCTCTCGTAGCCGACCTCGAACGCGGCTGCCATGACGCTCCTGGCATGGGCAACCATCAGCGTTCTGGCCTGCAACAGGCGAACCCGCTTCTGGTACTGCAAAGGGCTCAGGTGAGTGACCGCCTTGAAATGCCGATGGAACGCCGAGACGCTCATCGAAGCGCGCTCGGCCAGGCGCTCCACGCCCAGGGGTTGAGCGAAGTCACGACGGATCCACTGAATGGCCATGTTGACCCGCGCCATGGCGCTGTCCGGCACGGCAATTTCGCGCAACATCCAGCCGAGCGGGCCCTGGAGTACGCGGAAAATAATTTCCCGTTCATAGACCGGGGCGAGGGCGGCGATCGCTTCGGGGTCGCCTATCAGTCGCAGCATTCGCACCCAGGCATCCATCAGTTCATCTGTCATCAATGCGACGGAAAACCCCGAATCCTGTTCAGCGCGGCTGGCAGGTTTGGGCAGGTCGGCGAACAGCGTCGCCAGCACCGCCGGGTCCAGCGTCAGGCTGACTGCCAGATAAGGCTCGCCTGCAGGCGCCGGGTGCACCGAACCCACCGCAGGCAGATCGATGGACATGACGAAGTAGGTCGCCGGGTCGTAGCTGAGGGTCAGGTCCCCCACGGTCATGCTTTTGCTGCCCTGCAGAATCACGTTGATCATCGGGTCATACACCGCCGCGAGCAGGTGCTCGGGGATTTTGCCCTGCACCATGGCTACCCGGGGGATGCCCGTTTCGGTGCGACGGTTTTCAGCACCGGCAGCAAGCAATCGGAGTTCATTCAGTTGTTTTTCCATGGGCAGCATGCTGAGGGCTGAGCGTCATGCCGCGCAAGGGAAAAGCAGAAACGGGCAGGTTCCGAGCAGGAACGGACACGTCCTCGGTCTCTGTGATGAGTACTGTGGAGCCACGTTTGAATCACAGAGGAACACGAGATGGGCGTTATCGTTATCACAGGCGGCAGCCGCGGGATCGGCGCCAGTGCGGCCGAACACGCGGCGAAACGGGGTATGGGTGTCATCCTGACGTACAACGCCAACCCTCAGGCAGCGGCTTTGGTCGTCGAGCGCATTGCACAGGCCGGTGGGAAGGCCGTTGCGCTGAAACTCGACGTGTCCGACGTCGGCAGCTTCGCGGCGTTTCGCGAATCCGTGGTCACGGCACTTCGCGAAACCTGGGCGACCGCCACGTTGACTGGCCTGGTCAACAACGCCGGCTATGGCCTGTTCAACCCCTTGGCAACGGTCAGCGAAGCGCAGTTCGACGGTCTGTTCAACGTGCACCTCAAAGGCCCGTTTTTTCTGACTCAGGCGCTGCTGCCGTTACTCGCGGACAACGCCAGCATCGTCAATCTCACCAGCGCCACGACACGAGTGGCCACGGCCGGCGTTGCTCCCTACGCCGCGTTCAAGGGTGGCCTTGAAGTGCTGACCCGCTACATGGCCAAAGAATTTGCCGACCGGCGAATACGCGCCAATGCGGTATCACCGGGCGCCATCCGCACAGAGCTGGGCGGCGGCCTCAACGATGCGTTCGAAGCGATGCTGGCGGCGCAGACCGCGCTCGGCAGAGTGGGCGATCCGGAAGACGTCGGCCGAGTGATTGCCATGTTGCTGTCCGACGAAAGCGGCTGGATCAATGCCCAGACCCTTGAAGTCGCCGGCGGCTACAACATCTGACCACGGGAGGATTTCGAGAATGCTGGATCATATTTTTCTGTCAGTGAGCGACGTCCCACGTGCCGTCGGCTTCTATGAGCAGGTGCTCGCACCTCTGGGCGTCACGGCACGGCTGGACTACGACGGCAAGGACGGTCCGCCGGGACATCCTGACCTGAAAGGCTTCGGCGCCAACGGTCGGGTGTTTTTCTGGCTGCGCGAGGGAGTAGTCGAAGGACGTGCTGTCCATGTCGGCTTCGTCGCCAACAGCAAGGCCGAAGTGGATGCCGCTTACGCCGCCGCCATGGATCACGGAGCCGTGGACAATGGCGCGCCCGGCGCACGCTTGCACTACTACCCTGATTACTACGCCGCCAATGTGCTGGACCCGGACGGCTACAGCCTGGAATTCGTCTGCAAAAAATGGCAGCACGCCCAATGAGCCCGCTGCTGATCTACGGCGCCACGGGCTACACCGGGCGCATGGCAGCAGAACGCGCCAAAGCCCAGGGGCTGGTGTTCGAAATCGCCGGGCGCAATCGTCATCAACTCGAGGCACTCGCTGCGCAGCTGGGCGTGCCCTATCGGGTGTTCGATGCCGACGCGAATGCCGCCGCTTCGCTGTCAGGGATCTCGGTGTTGCTCAACTTCGCCGGCCCGTTTGCCCACACGGCGGAACCTTTGATGCGCGCCTGCATCCACGCCGGCGTGGACTATCTGGACATCACCGCCGAAATCAACGTGTACCGATTGGCCGAGCGATTGGGCGCTGAAGCCTTTGCACAGGGCGTCATGTTGCTGCCGGGCGTGGGCTGGGACGTGGTGCCTACCGACGCGCTGGCACTGCATGTCGCCAGGCGCGTTGATCAACCGCGTTCGCTGCGCATCGCGCTGCAAGTGCCGGGGTCGATGTCTCGGGGCTCGGCCAAGAGCGTCAGCGAAATCATCGGCGCCGGTGTGCTCGCCAGGGTGGCAGGTGAACTTGTCGCGACACCTGATGCACCGCCGCGTCAGTTTGATTTCGGCCAGGGACCGCTGCTCTGTGTGCCGCTCTCGTTCGGGGATCTCGTGACCGCGTGGCATGCAACCGCCATTCCCGACATCAGGATGTATGTCCATCTCTCGGGCGAAGCGTTTCCAGAGGGCGACCTCTCACTGCTTCCCGATGGCCCCGACGCTGCAGCGCGTGATGCCCATAGGGCCCGCGCGGCGGTTGAGATCACCGGGGCAGATGGCTCGATCGCCCGGTCGGTCATCGAAACCGAGAACGGCTACACCTACACACCACTCGCTGCGGTTGAAGCTGCCCGCCGTGTGTTGGGCGGTGAGCGGCGGCGGGGGTTCACAGCCCCTTCGCAGGTGTTCGGCGGCGGGTTTGCGCTGAGCATCGCGGGCACGGTCATTACCGACCTGTCAGCCAGGTAGTTCCGGTCAGGGGGCTGCCGGTGGGGCAGTGGTCTCGCCGGTTGGGGCGGGGGGCGACTTGAACCGCGCGGCGTCCCGCAGGGGAGGCAGGCCGAACAGCCGGGCGTATTCGCGATTGAATTGCGAAGCGCTTTCGTAGCCGACCTTGTAAGCGATGGACGTGGCGTCCAGCGAATCGAACAGCAGCAACCACCGGGCGCGTAACAGGCGCAGGCGTTTTTGATACTGAATGGGTGTCATGGCTGTGACCGACTTGAAATGCCGATAAAAGGCAGCAACGCTCATCTCGGACATCAGTGCGAGGGGCTCGACGCGGAAAGGCTCGGTGTAATGCTCGCGAATCCACTGCGTCACACGGCGGATCTGCGTCATCCGGCCATCCGGGCGCGCCATGTCACGAAGGATGCCGCCCAGTGGCCCCTGCAACGCACGATACAAAATCTCGCGTTCGATCATCGGGGCGAGGACTCCAGCGTCATGGGGACGATCGACCAGCCGCATCATCCGCACCCAAGCGTCCAGCATCTCATCCGACGCGCACACCGCCTGAAAGCACGCGCTTTGTGCTGCCCCTGGTGCCGTGTTCACCTCCATCAGCAGCGTCGCAATCACATCCAGATCAAGGGTCAGGCTGACCGCCAGATAGGGTTGATCGGCCGCTGCGGCGTGAATCTGGCCTGTGGCGGGCACGTCGACCGGCACCAGAAAATAATGGCCTGCGGTGTAGCGAAAAACCTCATGGCCTATCGACAGGCTTTTTGTGCCCTGGAGTACCAGATGCAGCATCGGCTGGTAGACCTGATCTGCGCAGGCCTCGGCGCAGACCATTGCAACGCGGGGCAGACCGGTGTCCGTCCAGGTGTTTTGGGCGCTCATCACGATGCGGCGCAGTTCTGCGATTGGATTTTCCATACCCCACCGTGGGCTACACCGCGGTGCCTGGCAAGGCATTTGAGAAGATCAGGCAAGGATGTGCGAACAACCGGCAAACGCTAGCCCGGTGGTTGGCCGAATACTGGGGGCACGCGGCTCGTTCCAGGTCCGGAGCTCACGACCGGTGCTCACGACCGATGCTCACCACGGACAGTAACGACGCTCAACAACACCTCATTTCAAAAGGTCACGGTATGAAACTCAACGGAAAAATCGCGGTAGTCACGGGTGCGTCGAAAGGTATCGGCGCCGGAATCGCCAAGGCGCTGGCCGCCCAGGGCGCAACGGTCATTATCAACTATGCCTCCAGCAGGGCCGACGCCGAGGCGGTGGTCACTCACATCACCGCCCAGGGCGGCTCCGCCGTCGCCGTGCAAGCGGACATGAGCCAGGGGGCTGACGTCACGCGCCTGTTCGACACGGTTCGCGAGCAGTACGGGACCCTGGATGTGCTGGTCAATAACGCAGGGGTGGCGGTGTTCCAGATGATTGACGACCTCACCGAAGAAGCCTTCCACACACAATTCAACCTGAACGTCCTCGGCTACCTGCTTGCGGTGCGAGAAGCAGTCAAGCTGATGGCGCCTGGGGCAAGCATCATCAACATCAGCTCGATCCTGAGCACCGACCCCTACCTGGCCTCCAGTGTCTACTCGGCCACCAAGGGCGCGGTCGACACCTTGAGCTTTGCGCTGGCCAGGGAACTGGGGCCGCGGGGCATCCGGGTCAATTCGATCCTGCCGGGCCACACCAACACACCCGCAACGGCCGGGCACTTTGCGGGCGAGCTGGGAGAGAAAATACTGGCGGGCACACCTCTGGGGCGTTTTGGAGAGCCAGAGGACATTGCCCCTCTGGCCGTGTTCCTGGCTTCCGGCGATTCCCATTGGGTCACCGGCGAATCCATCAGGGCGTCCGGCGGTGTGCGCGGCGTCGGATATTGAACCATTGGTTTGACGGCTGAAGCGCACGGTTCATGTGCGCTCATATCGTCGTTTACGCCGCCGACAAATGCTCGTAAAGAATCGTCGCGCCGACCAGCATCAGCACAATGCCGCCGATGATTTCAGCGCGTTTGCCCACCACCGTGCCCAGCACGCGGCCCAGCATCACGCCGAGGGTGACCATGACCGTTGTCGCGACACCGATGGCGGCGGCAGCCACCAGGATATTCACATTGACGAACGCCAGGCCAACGCCCACGGCCAGCGCATCGATGCTGGTGGCGAAGGCCGTCACGGCCAATATCAGGAAGGAGTGCTGGTTGGGCTTTTCTTCTTCGGCTTCTTCGTGCTTGAGGCCGTTGTAGATCATGTGCACGCCGAGCACCAAGAGGAGCGTGAAGGCAATCCAGTGATCCCAGTTCTCGACATAGGACGTGGCCGCCTGGCCGATCAGCCAGCCGATCAAGGGCGTAATGCCTTCAATCACACCGAAGATAATGCCGGTGCGCAGCGCTTCTATCAAACGAGGCTTGTGCAGGCTCGCGCCTTTACCGATGGCCGCTGCGAAAGCGTCCGTGGACATGGCCAAAGCAAGAAGGATGAGGGAAATCGGGTTCACGGTTATGTTCCAGTCGGGCTGTGAGTCAACGACGCAACCACACGCCCGACTTTAGGCATGGATGCATCGTTGGTCTCGCCAACCCGAAGGTGTTCGTGCCACGGCAGGCCGCCGAGAATGTTGACACGAACGCTCTGTGACAATGAGTCCAGAGCAGGCTACTCCCCAACAAGGGCCGCCACTATACCGCGTGAATGTGAAAGAAATGTCGACGCGTGACGTTCAGTTCAGCGAATCATCAGACGGCTTGAACCGCTTCCGACGTCGCAATACAGCCCAGGATTCTCAGATACAGACTCACCGTCGTACCCGCTCCCGGAGCCGTTTCGATGCGCGCGTCACCGCCCGACTTGATCGCAAAATCCTTTGCCTGCGCCAACCCCAGCCCCGTGCCCTGGCCGGTCGCCTTGGTCGTGAAAAGAGGCTCGAACACGCGGCCTGCTATTTCAGGGGCCATGCCGGGACCGTTGTCCCGTACGCTCACGACCAGGTAGTCGCCCTGTTGCAGCGATAAATCATCCTCCACATGCACCCAGCGCGTGGACAGATGCACCTGACCGCTACCCTTCAGGGCATCACGTGCATTGGCCAGCAGGTTCATGACGACCGCATGGAGTTGAGCTTCCAGACAGAGAACGCCCCAGCCCCATTCGGCGAGATCGAACGTGAGGTCGATGGTTTCGCTCATCGAGTGACGCATCAGCGACTGCGCACCGTGAAGGCGAGCGGTCACATCGATGCAGATCAGTTCAGGCCCGTCACCGCGCACGCTGGTCATCAAATAGCCGATCAACTGCCGACCTTGCTCAACGGCTTGCAGTCCGGTTTCGGCGAAGCGCTCCACGTCCACTGGCCGTCGGGAGCGCAGGCGGATCAATTGAAACGCAGCGCTCACGCTCTGCAGCAAATTATTGAAGTCATGGGCGATGCTCGCCGTCAGCATTCCCAGGGATGAAATGCCCCTCGCGTTATCCAGCAGCGGGGTGACTTCGTTCTGGTTCTGCTCGGCGTGTTTGAATTGGTCCTGAAGTTGCGTCAGTTGCTTCGCCCGTTGCGTGCTCAGCCAGCGGGCCTCGAGCAAGGCAGCGGCCTGCCGGGCCAGTGCCTGCAAGGCAAAGGAATGGCGTTCGCTCAGTTGCCGGGGTTGTGTGTCGATCACGCAGACAGTGCCCAGCGCAGCGCCGCTGTCCGTGACAATGGGCGCACCGGCGTAGAAACGAATATAGGGAGGACCGAGCACCAGCGGGCTGGAAGCGAAGCGAGGGTCAACGGCCGCATCTTCGACGACCAGCACCTGCGCGGGGTCCAGGATCGCGTGGCCGCAGAACGCCAGATCCCGGTGGGTTTCCTGCACCTCAAGGCCGATGCAGGCTTTGAACCACTGACGATCCCGATCGACCAGCGACACCAGCGCAATGGGCGCGTCGCACAAAGTGGTCGCCAATAGAACGATGTCGTCGAATGCCTTCTCGTTGGCACTGTCCAGCACGTCCAGGTGTTCGAGCGAGAGGACACGCTCTTCCTCGTTGAAAGGAAAGGGGGCGGGATGGTGGGCCATCGATAAACCGGTGCTGGAAAAAGTAGTCCGGCATCATGCGCTGTGCCCCGTGCTACCGCAAGGGCGGAGGCCTGTTGATGCCGAACTGGGGAAAGAAAACGACGCGCTGTCTGCTGTGCAACTCGTCGAGGCCTCGAAAGCGATCGACGCCTACGGCGCGCTGTTGGACGAGTCAGCCAAGGCGGCACCGATGCGGATCTTGAGGTCCTATACGAGTTGGTCGATGCAGGTGACCGGCTCTAAGCGTTGAAAGAGGGGAACGCGCATCAGCCGTTCCCCTCGATGCACCCAGCCTGTCAGCCGAGGGCAACCTCGCTGGTCATGCCCACCAGGGTCACTTCCTCGGCCTGCGCAAAGATCATTTCAGTATTGCCCAAGTCCTGGGTCCAGTCGCCGGTGAGGGCGATTTCGAACCGATGGCCCTGAGCGTCCGCTTCCACATCCTTCAGGTAGGTGCGGTCCAGATCGTGGCTATAGACCATCTTCAGCGTCGTCCCGGTGCCGTCTCCGAAACCCGTGTAGCCCAATGCCGACACGTCGATTTTGTCGTTGTTGTTGGCGAACCGGTCAATCAGGTCCACGAAGCTCTGGGTGTCGGTGCGGTAGCTGTCAGTGGCTGCCGTGTAACGGAACACGTCAGCGTCATTGATGCCGTTGCGGCCGTAGACCGAAAGGTTCGGGTCGTCGCCGCCGCTCAACAGGTCGGCACCCGCGCCGCCGATAATCACATCCGAGCCTCTGCCACCATCGATGCGGTCGTTACCGGCCAGGCCGTAGATGACCTCCGACATGGCGCTCCCCGTGATCACGTCCCTTCCAGCCGTTCCTTCGACGGTGGGGGCGGTGAACACCAGATTGGTGCTGTTCAATTGCCCTGTCAGGTTGCCTTCGAACGCCAGTTCAAAGCGCTGCCCGTCAGCGTTGGCATCGAAACTTTTCAGGTAGGTGCGGGTGCCCTCAGCGTTGGCCTGGATGGCCAGCGTGCCATTGTGGCCGTCGCCAATGCCGGTGAAGCCCAATGCAATCAGGTCTACACGGTCCTGGGAAGCGTCGAAGTCCAGAATCCGGTCACTACCGGTTTCCGTAGCGGTACGGTAGCTGTCGCTGATCTGGCTGAAGCGGAAAATGTCTGCGCCGGTCCCGCCTGCCAGCACGTCACGGCCACCCCCGCCTTGCAGCAGATCGTCACCGCCCAGACCGCGGATGATCTCGGCCGTGTCGTTGCCAAGCAGGTGATTGGCCTCGCTGGAGCCATCCACATGGAATTGACCGTCCTGGCTGCCAAAGGTGGTGTCCAGGCTGCCATCGGCGTTCAGTCGAGTGATGACGTCGCCGGCGATCAGGATTTTGCCATCGGGCTGAACAACCACAGAGTGGGCATAGTTCTTCTCGCCTTGAGGCACCCGAATCGTGAGTTTGCCATCGTCGCTAAAGGAAGTGTCGAAGGAACCATCGGCATTCAGCCGCAGTACGTTGAAGGCGGTGTTGTCATTGCTCTCGCCGGCAATGATGATCTTGCCATCGGCTTGCACGGTCATTGCAGAACGGTAGTCCAGCCCCAGCGCGGTATCGAAGTACACCACGCCGTCCACGCCAAACGCGGTATCCAGGTTGCCGTCGGCTGCAAGTCGCTGAACGGCATAAACCGGATCGCCCGGGTCGTGGGGGCCGTCGGAACCCACGTACAGCCAACTGCCGAGCAATACGCTGCCGTCGGGCTGCACAAGGGTGGCGATATTGCCGGTGCCGTAACGTCCGGCAGGGTTGAGGATAAGCGCGCCTCCGGTACCGAAATCCTCTGCCGGAGCCCCGTTGCTGTCCAGCTTGAACACCACCGCTTGCGAGCTGCCGCGAGCGCTGACGTACACCGAACCGTCGGCTGTGGCGTAAATCGCCATTCCATCGGTGCTGATCGGTACATCAAGTGCTGCGGCGCCGCCTTTGCCGAACGTGGTGTCCGGAGTGCCATCTACGTTGAAGCGTTCGACTTTCAAACCGCCAAGCCCGGGCTGCGCCGACAGGACTTTGCCGTCGGCCTGGACCGCCATCACGTAGTAAGCCTCGTCTTCCGGATCCAGGCTGGCGGGCACAAGGGCAATCCCGTCCTGGCCGAAACTGTTGTCCAGGCTGCCGTCGCTGTTGAGGCGCACCGACGTGAAGCTGCCTCGCGTGCCATAGCTTTCATCGCCGGGCGAGCCGGGATAACCAATGGCGGTCTGGAAGCTTTCGCCGCCGACGATGATCTTGCCGTCAGGCTGGAGAATGACGCTCCAGGTTTGATCGCCCCCCGTGGAGGGGTCCACCTGCACGGTCCCCGGGCCGGTTCTTACGGTGTAATCGATGGTGGGCTTGCGGTCGGTTGAAGCCATGACATTGTCCTTTTGACATGGAACTTGATGGGAATAACGCTCTCGAGTTGACCGTGTGGGCGTCAATAAATGCGATCGAGGCTGCCTGTCGGCGACAAAAATCGTCAGGGCTGCGCTAGAGCCGATGGCCCAACGGCTGTGCGCTTCGCTCGGTCAACGTCTTGATCGCATCACCCGATGTGCCGCTCACCTCATTCACATTGCTTAAATATTGCTGTGACACAGTTTCATGTCGCTTGATCAAGCATCCGACAGCGTCAGACAGCCGTCCCGGTGATTACGGGCGGTGGGCTGGCTCTGTAAAAGGACTCATGAAATGAATGTCACGGTCTCACGCGCAGGATACGCAGCACTTACCCAGGCTCGATGCCGCCGCTGGGCGATAGCGCAATGACGGTTCTGATCACAGGGGTGGCTGGGTTTATCGGCTTTCACATGGCCAGAAAACTGTGCCGCCAGGGCGTTGACGTGGTGGGCATCGACAACCTCAACGATTACTACAGCGTCGACCTCAAGCGTGCCCGGCTCGCACAGCTTGAACACCTCCCAGGCTTTCACTTTCAGCAAATCGACATCATCGACCAAGGCGCATTGCGTGGCCTTTTCAGCGCGTACGGCTTCAGCGAGGTGATTCATCTCGCGGCGCAGGCCGGTGTTCGGTATTCCATCGACCACCCGAGCGTGTACGCCGACGCCAATCTGGTCGGGTTTCTCAACGTCCTTGAAGCCTGCCGGGCCTACCCCGTGAAGCATCTTGTGTACGCGTCCAGCAGCTCGGTGTACGGCGCCAACACCAAGATGCCGTTCGCGGTGGAAGACGCGGTTGAGCAGCCCGTTTCTCTGTACGCCGCAACCAAGCGCGCCAATGAGCTCATGGCCTACAGCTATTCCCATCTGTACCGGATTCCGGCGACAGGCCTGCGGTTTTTTACCGTGTACGGTCCCTGGGGACGGCCGGACATGGCGCTGTTCAAATTCACCCAGGCCATCCTCAATGGCGACCCCATCGATATTTATAACGACGGCGAGATGGCGCGGGATTTCACCTACATCGACGACATCACGGAGTCGATGAGCCGGCTGCTGCCCAGACCGCCGCCGCTCGTGGACAAGATCGCCCCGTGTCAGCTTTTCAACATCGGGCGAGGGCAGCCGGTGAAGCTTCTGGACTTCATTCACTGCCTGGAGTCGGCGCTGGGGATTCAGGCAAAGCGCAACTATCTGCCGCTTCAGCCGGGCGACGTGCTGCAGACCTGGGCCGATGTGTCCGGCCTGGAGAAATGGATCGACTTCAGCCCGCAGGCAGGGGTGGAGCAGGGCGTCGCCGAATTCGTGCGCTGGTATCGCGATTTCTACCCCGGCAAACAGGGCCAACCGGCCAGACAATCAAAACAAGCGACGCGGTGGGCGTGATGAGTGAATCGGTGTTCGTGTCGGTGTTGATCCCGGCAAAAAATGAGGCGCAGAATTTGCCTTCATTGCTCAATGAAGTACGCGCCGCGCTGGCCGGGGTGCGCTATGAGGTGTGGGTGGTCGACGACGGCAGCACCGACGACACGCTGCGCGTCCTGCAGCAGATCAAGGCCGAAGGGTACGAGCCTTTGCGAATCCTGCACAACCGGGTTTCCCTCGGCCAGAGCACGTCGATCTGGCATGCCGCCCACGCCGCGCGCGGTGAGTGGCTGGCAACGCTGGACGGCGACGGCCAGAACGACCCTGCCGATTTGCCCGGCATGCTGGCGCTGGTGCGCGATGCAGGGCAGGGCAACGACCAGAACCCACTTGAGCCACTGACCTTGGTGGCCGGGCACCGCGTCAACCGGCGAGACACTGCGAGCAAGCGCTGGGCGTCCCGTTTCGCCAATGCCTTGCGCAGCCGCCTGCTCAGGGACGCCACGCCGGACACAGGCTGCGGGCTGAAGCTGATCCATCGAGAGGCGTTTCTGCGACTGCCTTATTTCGATCACATGCACCGCTTCATCCCCGCGTTGATCCAGCGCCATCATGGCCGAATGATCGTTCATCCGGTTCACCACCGGCACCGACAGGCCGGCGTTTCCAACTACGGCAATCTGGACCGGGCGCTGGTCGGCATCCTCGACCTGTTCGGCGTCTGGTGGCTGGTGCGCCGCACGCGACTCAATACCCGGCCCGAGGAGATGAACGGATGAATTTCACCCGCGAAGCGCTTTGGCTCACGGTGGGCTTTCTCGGCCAAGCGGTCTTCACCGGCCGTTTCGTCTTGCAGTGGCTGTACAGCGAAATCAAGAAACGCAGCGTGATTCCGGTGGGTTTCTGGTACCTGAGCATTGCTGGCAGCGCGTTGTTGCTGGCCTATGCGATCTACCGCGAAGACCCGGTATTCATCATCGGCCAGTCATTTGGCTTCGTGGTTTACCTGCGCAACCTGCAGCTGATTGCCAAACACAAAGACCTGAAGGAATAGCCGGTGGGACGTGTTCATTCTCCCGCGTGGCAATGCCTGGCGCTGGTGGTGCTGTCGCTGCTGCTGGTCGGCGCCGGCTTTGGCAGCAGGCAGCCGCTGAATGTCGACGAAGAACGTTTTCTGGGCGTAGCGCTGGAGATGCTCCACAGCGGCAGTTGGCTGATCCCCCATCGGGCCGGGGAAATCTATGGTGACAAACCGCCGTTGTTCATGTGGACAGTGGCGTTTTTCACCTGGCTCACCGGTTCGCCGTCGCTGGCACTCTTCATCCCGGGCCTGCTCTCGGCGGCCACCGCCACGGCGGAGTTGTACGACTTGGGCCGGCGCCTCTGGTGCCGCAGGGTAGGGCGCATTGCCGCGCTGCTGTTTCTGGCGACTTACCAGACCTACAGCATCCTGCGCACCGGCCAGATCGACAGCTTGCTGTGCCTGTGGGTCGCGCTGGGCTTCTACGGCATGGTTCGGCATCTTCTGCTGGGGCCGGCGTGGGGCTGGTTCTACCTGGGGTGTCTGGCGATGGGCCTGGGGATCATCAGCAAGGGGGTCGGTTTTCTGCCGGCGCTGATGCTGGTGCCCTACGGCTACGCCGTGCGCAAGCGATGGCCGGGTGTGGCCGTCATGCCGGGGCAGGGGCTTCGCTGGGCGACCGGTTTTCTGCTGGTGCTGGCCGGGTGTGCGGTCTGGGTTGTCCCGCTGCTTGCCACGGTCTGGCTCAAGGGTGGCGCTGACGAAGTGGCGTACCTGAAGGAGATCCTGTTTCGCCAGACCGGTGGCCGCTACGCGTCGGCGTGGGATCACCGCGAACCGTTCTGGTATTTCCTGACCGTCATCCCGCAGTACTGGCTGCCGTTGGTACTGGCGTTGCCGTGGCTTGTGCCCGCCTGGCGTCGCCAACTGCGAAAGCACGACGCCCGGATTTTGCTGTTGCTGGGCTGGGTGGTCCTGGTGGTGCTGTTTTTCTGCCTGAGCACCGGCAAGCGCAAAATCTACATCTTCCCGGCGTTACCCGGCCTGGTGCTGGCCGCTGCGCCGCTGATTCCGTGGCTGCTGCGACGCTGGTTTGGCGATCGCCCGAAAGCCCGCGCCGTGTTTGGCGTGGCGGTGGTGACCTGGTTTTGCCTGTGGTTCGCCCGTGGCTTCGTCGAGCCGTACACCGACGGGCCTAATCCCCACAAGGCCCTCATGGTCGAAGCGGACCGGCTGACTGACGGCGCCGAACTGGTGTTGGTCGGCTGGCGAGAAGGGCATTGGCTGTTCGCGCGCCAGCCGGTGGTGCATTTCGGGTTTGCCGATCAATCCGCCGTCGAGCACGCGGCGCTCTGGCTGCGCACGCATCCATCCGCCTTTGC
This sequence comes from Pseudomonas sp. W5-36, assembly GCF_046540455.1. Classification (NCBI taxonomy): domain Bacteria; kingdom Pseudomonadati; phylum Pseudomonadota; class Gammaproteobacteria; order Pseudomonadales; family Pseudomonadaceae; genus Pseudomonas; species Pseudomonas sp. W5-36. The sequence goes on from NZ_JAXCIQ010000005.1 coordinate 243,616, forward strand.
CCTGGTGCCCGCCGCCGAGGTTGAGCGCTGTTTTGTAGCGGCCAAGGCTCGCCAGTTGGGATCAACGTCGAGGGCCGAGTGGTTGATCGTCGGGCCCGACGCGGATGATGGTCGCTGCCAGCCGCCGGCGCCTGTTCGCGCTTATCGCTTCTCGTGGGGGGACTGAGGCGCTGTAGGCCCGTGGCGCACACGGGCCTGTGTATCGAGAAACGGCAGATCAGAGACTCGATGAATCATTCACACGGCTCAGACACCCGTTGAGGTCCGCAATCAGCCTTGGTCCGGTCGGCACCCAGCCCAGTCGTGCCCGGGGGGTGTTTTTCCAACGCGAGGCGGTATTGATGGCGTACGCACTGGCCTCTTCCCGGCTGAAGCCGGTCCTACTGACACCGCGCGCCCCCGTAGGACCGGCTTTAGCCGGGAAGGCGTCGGCAATCACGCTGCAAAATTGAGGGCGTCGCCGCTGGCCTGTTCCCGGCTGAAGCCGGTCCTACAAGGGGAAGGCGTCGGCAGTGGCGCTGCAAACTGAGGGCGTTCAAACCGCCTCGGAACGGCTGGCCGCTCCAGGCGCGGATTCGGTCGTGGAATCTGAACCGGCTTCAGCATTGGCCTCCGCCGCCAGCTTCAACCGGTCGGCCTTGCTGATGTATATGTCTTTGTTCTTCGGCGCCAGTTTGGCGCTCGCCTTTTTTGCGTTGGCTTTGAGTATCTGGTTGAGTTTCTTGCGACGATTCATGCCTGTTTACCCGGTGTGCAGATGCTGGACGGTGAAAAGGCAGGCAGTGAATCAGATCGCCGGTCAATCTGCCACACGCGTCTGGCACTATTGCCCCGAACGGGCATGAAACGTCACAGCATGCTGAACCTGTCCAGCCACGAAGACATTGCAGAGAGCCCACAATGGACCTTGAAGACAGCTCATACCTGACCACCGTACAGGCACTGGAAGCGGTGTATGGCCCGATCGCGCCGCCGTCCCTGGTCAAGGAAGTCGACCACATCCACCCGGTCTACCGGCCGTTCATCGAAGCGGCGTCCTTCGTGATCCTCGCCTCGTCGGGTGCAGGCGGCCTGGATGCTTCGCCGCGGGGCGATCAGCCGGGCTTCGTACACATCGAAGACAGCAAAACGCTGTATCTGCCGGACCGGCGCGGCAACAACCGCATCGACACCCTGCGCAACATCGTCGAAGACCCGCGCGTCGCACTGCTGTTTCTCGTCCCGGGCGTCGGCGAAACCCTGCGCGTCAACGGCACGGCGCAGATCTCCATCTCGCCGGAGCTGCTGGAGCGTTTTGCCGTGGACGGGAAGCCGCCGAAATCGGTGCTGCGCATCACCGTCACCAGCGTCTATTTCCAGTGCAGCCGAGCGGTGATCAGGGCAGGGCTGTGGGATGCGTCAAAGCAGGTGCCGCGCAGCGCGTTGCCGACAGCGGGGCAGATTCTCAAAGAGGTGTCCCAGGCGGCCATCGACGGCGAGGCGTATGACAAGGCGCTGCCGGGCCGAATCGCCGACACGCTTTACTAAGTCATTCCGTCGAGCCCGGGGCGAGCCGCGCGACTTGCCCCGGGATAGCTCGCCGACAGGTTCCGCTTTACCATTGATGCCCGTCTACGATCAAAGCGACGACATGCCGTGAACATCCACTTCGACCTCAATGACCTCCAGGCTTTTCGTGCGGTGGTTGAAAAGCAGGGCTTTCGCCGGGCGGCCGAGTCCATCCGCATCACCCAGTCGGCGCTGAGCCGTCGCATCGAAAAGCTTGAGTCCGCCCTGGGGGTCAAACTGTTTGAGCGGACCACGCGAAAGGTCTCGCTGACCAACGTCGGGCGGGCGTTCTTGCCACAGGTCGAACGGCTACTGGATGACCTGGACCTGGCCCTGCTCAGCATCGGCGATGGCGGCGCCAACCGCAGGGGCACCCTGACCGTGGCCTGCGTGCCGTCTGCGGCGTACTACTTCCTGCCCCATGCGATCCGCAGCTTTCACGCGCAATACCCGCTGATCAACATCAGACTGATCGACGTGTCGGCCAATGAAGTGAGCGCGGCGGTGGCGTCCGGCGAAGCCGATTTCGGGGTGAGTTTCACCGGCAACCTGGCGCCGGAAATCGAGTTCAGTCCGCTGCTCGAAGAGCACTACGTCGTTGCCTGCCGCCGCGACCATCCGCTGGCCACCCTCGACACCGTCACCTGGGCTCAGGCGTGTGAGCACGAGTGCATTACGCTGGATAAGTCTTCGGGCAATCGCCTGGTGCTGGATCGCGCGCTTTCCGGATTGCAGCCGGGCAGGAACAGCGTTTGCGAAGCGCGGCATGTGACCACGGTGCTGGGGCTGGTCGAGGCGGGGCTGGGCATTGCGGTGGTTCCGTCCATTGCCATGCCAATCTCCGCCCACCCGATTCTGGCGAAAGTGAGGCTGGTGGAGCCGGAGGGGGTCAGGCAGATGGGGGTGCTAAAACGCCGCGGACGCACATTGACGCCCGCGGCACTGGAACTGGAGCAGCGAATTCGCGCGCTGCCCGGGACGTTACCGCGGGACTGAGTCCAGGCCGGTTTCGCGGATGCTGGCCTGCGCGTCGGGGGACGACAGGAACTTGAGCAGTGCCTTCGCTTCCACGGGGTGATCGGCATTTTTCGGAATGCCGGCGGCATAGCGGGTCACCGACTGCACGTCTTCCGGAATCTTGCCGACGAAGGTTACGCCCGGGATCGGCAGCAATTCTGCGACCTGCTGGAAGCCGAGCTGGTAGTCACCCTTGGCCACGACGGAGGCCACCGGAATGCGCTCGATCATCTTGCTTTTGGGCGCCATCTGCGGCTGAACGCCGAGCTTCTTGAAGAGCTCTTTCTCGATGTAGACGCCGCTTGCGCTGTCTGAATAAGCCACTGACTTGGCCGCCAGCAAGGTCTGTTTCAGCTCGGCATCGGTGCCGATGGCCGGTTTGTCGGCGCCGGCCTTCACCACCATGCCGATGCGCGAGTCCGCCAGTTCCACACGCGAGCCGGCGTCGACCTTGCCCTGTTTGATCAAGTCATCCAGGGCGTAGCCCACCATGATCACCACATCCGCGTGCTCGCCGCGACTCAACCGGTTGGGGATGGCTTCCGCCGCTTTACCCATCGACGGGCCAAGCACCGTTTTAAGCGTGTTGCCGCTGTGCTCGGCGTACTCCGGCCCGAGGTGCTGATAGGCCGCAGTAAAGCCGCCCGAGGTCATGACGGTCAGCTCTTCGGCGTGCGCAAGATTGCCGTAGGCGCAGCTGGTCAGCGCCATAACGCAGAGGGGTTTAAGTAAAGAATTCATGACAGGGTCCTTCAAGCAGTGGCGAGTGACTGAGTGGCGAGACGGCGGTACAGCACCAGCGTCGCGGTAAAAGCGCACAGGGCGGCGAAGATCATCCAGTAAGCCGGCGCTGCCTTATCCCCGGTCAGGTGAATGAGCCAGGTCGAAACCGCCGGCGTGAAGCCACCGAAGATCGCTGTCGCCAGGCTGTAGGCGAGGGAGAAACCCGCCACGCGCACCTCGACGGGCATCATTTCGGTGAGCGCCGGAATCATCGCGCCGTTGTAAATGCCGTAGAGAAACGAGAACCACAGCAGCACTTCGAGCATGTGGCCAAAGGTCGGCGCCTGGGCCAGGAATGACAGCGCGGGATACGCCGTGACCAGCGTCAGCAATGACATCGCCAGCAGCAGCGGCTTGCGTCCCAGTCGGTCACTCAGGGCGCCGCCGATGGGCAGCCAGAAGAAGTTCGAGACCCCCACCAGCAGGGTCACGATCAGGGCGTCACTGGTGCTGAGCTGCAGCACCGAGCGGCCGAAGGTCGGTGCGTACACGGTGATCATGTAAAAGGCGGTGGTCGTCATTGCCACCATCAGCATGCCAAGGATCACCACACTGGCGTTGCCGAGGAGGGTTGCGAACACCTCCTTCATCGTCGGGCGGTGTTTGCGCGTGGTGAATTCTGCGGTTTCTTCAAGGCTGCGGCGCAGCAGGAAAATGAACGGAATGATCAGGCAGCCGACGGCAAACGGAATGCGCCAGCCCCACGCCGACAGTTCGGCCGGGGCAAGCCATTGATTGAGCCCGTAACCCAGGGCGGCGGCGACGACGATGGCCACCTGCTGACTGGCCGATTGCCAACTGGCGTAGAAACCCTTGCGCCCCGGCGTTGCCATTTCGGCGAGGTAGACGGACACGCCGCCCATCTCTGCGCCGGCGGAGAATCCCTGCAGCAGCCGTCCGAGCAAGACCAGCGCCGGTGCCCAGAGGCCGATCGTGGCATAACCCGGCACCAGGACAATCAGCAACGTGCCGCTGGCCATGATCGCCAGCGTCACGATCAGGCCGCGACGGCGGCCGACATCATCGATGTACGCGCCCAGCAGCACGGCGCCCAGGGGTCGCATCAGGAAGCCTGCACCGAACACAGCGAAGGTCATCATCAACGAGGCGAATTCGTTGCTGGCGGGGAAGAAGGCGGAGGCGATCTGGGTGGCGTAGAAGCCGAAGAGGAAGAAGTCGAACTGTTCAAGAAAGTTTCCGGAGGTGACCCGGAAGACCATTCCTGCCCTGGACTTCCCGGAGGAGGTCTGGCTTGGCGGCTGATGCATGTTGTTCTCCAGCGTTTTTTTTGAGTTTGTAAGCGCTTGTAACTGGAGATTCTGTGGCAATTTTCAGACGACGATAATCGTTATTTTTTCATCCTTTGATGCATGAATCAGATCAATGGAAAGGCCTTGGCGTTTCCCGACAGGCCATGGAAACGTCGGCAGCCGTGAGCCACGGCCGCCGACAGGAACCGCTAGCTGGCTTGGGTGCCTTTCAGCATCAGTTCTTTAACATCGGGCTGAACCTGATTCACCGCGCCCAGATACTCGATCAACTCGGCTGCCCGACTGCCGCGCAATCCGGCGGTGGTCAGCGACTTGTCGCGCACGTAGGTGTAGAGCCCGGAGACGGCGAACGTCTTGAGCTGGGCGATGTGCTTCGACTGTTCAGGCAGGGTGTTCTGGAACACGTCGCTCTGGAAGAAACGACGACGCGCCAGTGGCGAGGTGAACGCGATTTCCAGCACGGCCAATTCGGCGCGCGCCGGGTTGGCGAAGTGCGCGACGTTGGGCGCAGGTGGGTGCTGGCCATCGTTCTCGAAGGGGTCGCACAGGTGCAGACAAACCTTGACCACGTCGTCGGCCGCCGCCAGCAGCGGCCCCAGGTCTGACTTCAGGTACGCGTGCAGCTGCGCCAGGGTCTCCCGCGGGCTGAAATGGATGTGAATCCGGTCAAAGGTGTCGGTGCCGTTGAACCGCTCATCCGCCAGCGCGTTGGTCAGGGTCAGCGAGCCTTCAGGCAGGGCGTAGGCCAGGGTTTCGTCGAACATGTTCTGCTCGTCCGAGAACAGGATCGGGCTGGCCTCCTGAAACAGCTTCTGGTCAGCGGCGGACTCGAAACCGATCTCCACGCCACCGTCCAGTTCGTAATCCTGGATCTCGCTGATGCCATCGGCGAGGGGCCACAGGTGCGCATCCTGCTGCCGGGAAAAGTGGTGCTGGATGTACAAGCCAAGGCCCGGAAGCCGCGAGCACAGCGGGCCGTGGACGTCACGCCAGTAATGAGCGAATACGTCGTGGGGCACGCGCTCTCGGCGTTTGACGGTCGTGTAGCTGTTGATCTCGATCATGGGGCACCTGTCAGTCGGGAAATGTTCAGTCGTAGTGATCGGATGCAGGTGCCGCCGCAGGGTTCAACGCGTTTTACCGGACGTCATCGCTCGCCGCCTGGGTGACGCGAATGTCCGTCAGCCCGAGCTGGCTGGCCTGTTCGATGATTTCATCCGGTTCTGCATCGGCATTGGGCATGATCAGGCTGTTTTCGCTGTCGCCGAAATGCAGCTCAAGCAGGTGCATCGCGGCGTCGGACGCTGACAACGCTGGCTGATTCAGCTCGAAGCGATGGGTGCGGTGTTGGTCTTTGAAGCGATAGTCAACTGAGAAAACGGGCATGGAGGGCTCCATAAATGAAACAGGCTGATGGGTTATTTACCGTTTTGTCTGTGCCGGACGTACATCACCGCCGTGCCACTGGACGCGGGTCTGGCCTGCAGCTCGAAGGCTTGCGGGTAGCCCTTGATCAGGTCGCTGAGCTTTCTGTACCCATGGGTGCGCGGGTCGAATTCCGGTCGCAGCTTGGTGATGTTGGTGCCCAGGGCGCCTAGCTGCACCCAGCCGTCTTCGTCGGCAATGTCGTCGAGGATTTTCGCGATGAAACTGATGGGCGCTTTGGGACGCTTCTGGGTGTCCGCGGCCGCGGGTTTTGCCACGTCCGACTGCGCGGGCGCGTCGAGCGGCTGCTCTGTGCTGGCGGCAGCGATCACCTCTTCGCGGAGCAGTTCGATGTAGATGAATTTGTCGCAGGCCGCCACGAACGGCCGGGGCGTTTTCTCTTCTCCGAAGCCAATCACGGTCAGGCCTTCTTCGCGCAGTCGCGAGGCCAGGCGGGTGAAGTCGCTGTCGCTGGAGACCAGGCAAAAGCCGTCGAAGCGCCGCGTGTACAGCAGGTCCATGGCGTCGATGATCAGCGAGCTGTCGGTGGCGTTCTTGCCTTTGGTGTAGGCGAATTGCTGGATAGGCTGGATCGAGTGATCCAGCAGGACCTTTTTCCAGCCGCCGAGCTGCGGCCCGGTCCAGTCGCCGTAGATGCGCTTGACGCTGGCAACGCCATATTTGGCGATTTCTTCGAACAGACCTTCGACGATGGCGGCGGGGGCGTTGTCCGCATCAATGAGAACGGCGAGGTGCTTTTGTGCGTGGCTGGAGGGGTGCGTGGCCATGGATCTTCCTTGGCAGGGGAAAGCCACACCATACCTCCAAATCCTCACTGCCAACAGGCAACGAATTCCGTCTTCTGCGACTCGGTTCTTTCATTCAGCCAGGCGCAGGCAGCATCGGCTTATTCCGGCACGGGCGTGGGCAAGTCTGCGCCGCTGTGCCAGGCGTGGAGGTTGGCCATGACCAGATCGGACATCGCCTGCCGGGTGTCCCACGTGGCGCTGGCCATGTGCGGGGTGAGCAAGGCGTTGTCCAGATCCACAAGCGCAGCGATGGGGTGCGGCTCGTCTTCGTAGACGTCCAGCGCCGCGCCGGCCAGACGACCCTCGGCGAGGACCCGGGCGAGGGCGGTTTCATCGACCACGCTGCCACGGCCGACGTTGATCAGATACCCCTTCGGGCCCAAGGCATCCAGCACCTTGGCGTCCACCAGATGATGGGTGCTGGCGCCGCCGCCGACTGCGACGACGAGAAAATCCACCGCAGCGGCCAGTTCGAGGGCTGACGGGTAGTACGTGAACCCGACGTCCTGAGGCCGCCGCCCGGTGTAGGCGATCGACATATCGAAGCCTTGGGCGCGGCGGGCGATGGCGGCGCCAATGCGACCGAGGCCAATGATGCCCAGGCGCGCCCGGCTGACCTTGCGGCTGAAAGCGATGGGGCCATTTGCCCAGGCGCCCGAGCGGGTAAAACGGTCGGCCACCCGCAGGTTGCGGGCGATGCCCAGCATCAAGGCCATGGCGAAATCGGCGACGTCTTCGGTGAGCACGTCGGGGGTGTGGGTGACGCGGATGCCACGCTCCCGCGCCGCCGACATATCAACGCCGTCGTAGCCCACGCCAAACACGACGATGACTTCCAGCGCAGGGAGGCTGGCGATCAACTGACGGCTGACCGTGGATTCGCCATTGGCGACCATGGCGCGGATGTCGGCGGTCGATTCGCCGACGCCGGTGCCGTTTTGATCGGCGTCCACCACGTCGTAGGTCGCGTTCAGCGCGTCATCGAGCATGGCCGGCAAGCGGGCGATTTTAAGGAGCCTTGGCTTCATTTAAACCTCTTGGGACAGGAGCAGCAGCGGGGGGAGTTGCGCGGGCGGTGACAGGTGCGGCACGCGGCGAACGGGCCAGGAACAGTCCCAGCACACCGCCGGCCAACAAGGCTGCAGAGACCAGCAGCAGGGCGTAGTCGTAGCTTTGCGTGGCGTCCTTTATCCAGCCCATGACGGGCGGCAGGCCAAGGCCGGCGATGTTGGCGATGGAGTTGATCAGTGCGATGGACGCCGCGGCCGCAGCGCCCGACAGGTATTCGGTGGTGGTCGCCCAGAACACCGGCGTGGCGGCCCAGTTCAGACCGACCGCCAGCACCAGCAAGGCGTACGCCAGCCAAGGGTTGCTGGTCCACACCGCCAGCGCCAGCAGCACCCCGGCGGCCATCAGCGGCAGCGCCAAGTGCCAGCCGCGCTCGCCCTTGCGGTCGGAATGGGTGCCATTGAAGTACATGAACACGCAGGCGAACAGGAAGGGCAGCGCGGACATGACGCTGACGGTGAACGATTCCTGGCCGGACACCGATTTGACGATCAGCGGCAGGAACAGCGTGATGCCGATGGTGCCGAACGCCTGCAACAGCCAGAACAGGCTCAGCAGCCAGACCTGACGGCTGCGGAATGCGGTCTGCCAGGCGGCGTGGTGGGAGATCGGCGAGTTCGCTTGCTCGGCCGCGATGGTGCGGCTCAGCCAGTCTTTCTGATCGTCTTGCAGCCAGTGGGTGGTCTGCGGCGAGTCCGGCAGGTAGCGCAACACGACAATGCCGAGGATCACCGCCGGCAGGCCTTCCAGCAGAAACAGCCAGCGCCAGCCGCTGACGCCGAAATACCCGTCCAGGTGCAGAAACGCGCCCGACAGCGGCAGGCCGATCACCGACGCCAGCGCGGCGCCAATGTAGAAGAACGACATGGCTTTGGCCCGATCGGTCTTCGGGTACCACTGCGACAGGTAGTAAATGATCCCCGGCGTGAAACCGGCCTCTGCGGCGCCCAGCAACAGGCGCATGCCGTACAGCTGATTGGCGCTCTGCACAAACGCCATGCCCGCCGCGACGATGCCCCAGGTGATCATGATCCGCGCAATCCAACGCCGCGCGCCGACCCGTGTGAGGATGACGCTGCTGGGGACTTCAAGAAGGATGTACGTCAGAAAGAACAGGCCTACGCCGATGCCATACATGCGAGCGGTCAGGCCCAGCTCGGCATTCATCTGCAACGCGGCGACGGAAATGTTCGACTTGTCGATGTACGCGACCATGTACAGCAGCATCAGGAAGGGGATCAACTTGAGGTTGAGGCGCTTCATGGTGCTGGCGTGCAGGCCCGAATCCAGAGATGGCGTGGGCATGGGACTTCCTGTTGTTTTTATAGTGGCTATGAGGAGCGAAGAGGTTTCACCATAGACGACATATTCTGAGATCTCAATATGTGATTGTCTGTCCCATATAGTGGAACTTTTCCGAGTGAGACTGACTAGAGCTCTAGAGCCATGCCCAAGACGTGTGGGGGTGAGCTTGCTCACGAAGACGGCATTTCAGCCGCTGAAGAGTTAGCGGTCGTTGAGGGCGTTCTGGTTCAAGAAACGGCCGCGATGATCCGCGGCAGGCAAGCGACAGGCGTCATAACGGCCAAACAGTTTGTAGCGGTTCAGCGCGATCTTGTCGTACAGCCAGTCCCGCAAAACCCTTGGGAAAACCCGCGCGATGAGCAGCCAGTGCCATCGGGCGGGGAGGTGGGCGAGGATCTTGAACATTGCGTCCGAGCGGACGTAAAAACGGTCATTCTCCACCAGCACGATGGTGTTGAACTGATCCTGGGGCAACCCCGCCCATTTCAGCAGCGCCTGACCCTCGGGCGACTGCACCGCCGCGAGCGTCAGCCGCTGCTCGTGGTCCTGGCTGATGATGAAGGTCGCCCAGCGATTGCACAGCTTGCAGGTGCCGTCGAACAGCACGACGGCCCGGCCGGTGGCAAGCCCGGAATTGCCGTCGGGCTTCACGCGAAGCCCGTGACAGCGTGGGGAACGTAGGGCGCTTCAAGGCGTTTTACCTCATCATCGCTGAGCACCAGATCCAGCGCCGCGATCGCATCGTCCAGATGGTGCGGCTTGGAGGCGCCGACGATCGGTGCCGACACGCCACGCTGGGCCAACACCCACGCCAACGCGACTTGCGCCATGGGCACGCCGCGCTCGCTGGCAATCTGCTCGACCACATCGATGACGCGGCCATCTTCGGCTTCCGTTGCCTCGTAAAACGACTGGCCGGAGATGTCGGTCTTGGTGCGTCCAGTCTGCTGGCCGTGGGGCCGTGTGAGCCTGCCGCGGGCCATCGGGCTCCACGGCATCAGGCCGACGCCCTGATCCAGGCACAGCGGAATCATCTCGCGCTGTTCTTCGCGATACACCAGATTCAGGTAGTTCTGCATCGACACAAAGCGGCTCCAGCCATGGGCCGTCGCCACCTGCTGAGCCTTGGCGAACTGCCAGGCGAACATCGACGACGCGCCGATGTAACGCGCCTTGCCGGCCCGCACCACGTCATGCAGCGCTTCCATGGTTTCTTCGATGGGGGTGTGATAATCCCAGCGATGAATCTGGTACAGGTCAACGTAGTCGGTGCCCAGCCGCGTCAGGCTGGCGTCGATGTTGGCCATGATGGCTTTCCTCGACAGGCCCTGTTCGTTGGGCCGCTTGGAGCCTTCCCACATGTTGGCCGGAAAAAACACCTTGGTCGCGATGACGGTTTCTTCGCGACGGGTGAATTCTTTCAACAGCTTGCCGACGATGACTTCCGAGGTGCCTGCCGAATAGCTGTTGGCCGTGTCGAAGAAGTTGATGCCTTGCTCGACCGCGTGCTTGATGATCGGCCGGCTGGCGTTCTCATCCAGCGTCCACGGGTGCGTGCCGGCGTCTGGCTCGCCAAACGTCATGCACCCCAGGCACAGCCTCGACACGTCCAGTCCCGTGGAACCCAGCTTCACAAACTTCATGCTTTACCTCCGAAATCGTCTGATGCCGCAAACAGGCGGCTCAGTGGTGCGATTCCGTCGGTGCCATTAAGTTCTGAATTGCATCACCAGACCGTTCAGGCCCACCGCCAGTTGCGACAGCTCGTTGCTCGCCGCCGAGGTCTGATGGGCGCCGGCAGACGTCTGCAGCGACAGGTCGCGGATGCTGGTCAGGTTGCGATCAACTTCCCGCGCGACCTGGGCCTGTTGTTCCGTGGCCGTCGCAATGCTGACGTTGCGCTCATTGATCAACACGATGGCGGTTTTGATGTCGGCGAGGGCACGACCGGCGGCACCGGCGACGTCCAGGCTGACCCGGGCGCGCTCGCTGCTCTGACCCATGGCGGTGACCGCCTTGTGGGTGCCGCCCTGAATCGAGTCGATCATCTTTTCGATCTCGGCGGTGGACTGCTGGGTGCGGTGCGCCAGGGCGCGGACTTCGTCGGCCACCACCGCGAAGCCACGTCCGGCTTCGCCTGCACGGGCGGCTTCGATGGCCGCGTTGAGGGCGAGCAGGTTGGTCTGATCGGCGATGCCGCGAATCACGTCCAGCACGCCGCTGATGTTCTGCACCTGGCCGGCCAGCCCATTGATCTCGTCCGCGGTGCTGCCGACCGAGTCGTGCAGCGCGTTGATCGCCGAAATAGTTTCGTTGACCCGCAGGCGACCCTGTTCCGCCGAGTCGCTGGAATCCCGCGCGGCTGTCGAGGCCAGGGAGGCGTTGTGGGCGACTTCTTCCACCGCCGCGCTCATCTGATTGATGGCCGTGGCGGCCTGATTGATTTCGTCGTTCTGACGCTGAACCCCGCGCAGGGATTCTTCGGTCACCGCGGTCATTTCTTCCGAGGTCGACGCCAGCTGATTGGACGAGTGGCCCAGCTCCGAAAGCGTGTGGCGCAGGTTCTGCTGCATCACCGACAGTGCTTGCAGCAGGCGGCCCGGCTCGTCGGAACCGTCCACTTGAATCGGCTTGCTCAGGTCATTGGCAGCGATGTTTTCCGCGACGGCCAGGGCTTTGGCGATCGGCGCGACCAGGCTGCGGGTGAACAGTGCCGCCAGGGCAAGGGTGGCGACCAGCGCGACCACGATGGCGGCGATGATGACCTCGCGGGCCTGGGCGTAACTTTCATTTGCCGCGACATTTGAGTCCTGCATTTTCTGGTTGCCGAGGTCGGCGATGGTCGCGATGTCCTTGGCGAGTGCGTCTGCCGCGCGGGTCTGTTCACCGGACGGCTCGGTCAGCGAGGCGACAACGTCATCACGCTTCTGCGCCACGGCGTCGAGAAAACGCGCGTGCACGGCGAGGTAGGCCTGCATGTCGCGCTCCATCTGCGCGTAGGCACTCAAACCACGCTCACTGATCAAGAGGGTTTTCAGGCGTTTGGTATCGCGCTCGAGGTCAGCGCGGCCCTGGCTGACGCGTTTCATGGCCGAGTCGGTGCTGGCGGCGCTCTGCGCAGCGCGCAGGCTGGTGTTGCCGAGGCGGATGGTCAGCAGATCATTTTTGATATCGGCGATGGCGAGGAGGGTGGGGAGTACGTTGTCCTGCAGTGCGTCCCGGGCATCTTTGAGCTTGGACGATTGCATCAGTGAGAACAGTCCGACGGCGGAGATCAACACGGCGAAAAAGCCGAAGCAGATCAGGGAGCGGGGAGCGGGGAGCGATGTTGAGGCGTCTGAGGTTCATGTCGGGGCTGTCCATAAAAATAGAAATCACCGGTATATCGACCTGAATCGGTTCAGCTTGATAGTGGATTACTACTGGCACACCACGGATCCCTGGTAGGACTGGTTTTAGCCGGGAAGGCGTCGGATGTCACGCCGCAAAATGGTTGGCGAACGTGCTGGCCACTTCCCGGCTGAAGCCAGTCCTACAGACGACGCGAGCATCCATTAGGACCGGCTTCAGCCATCCCCGTCCGACAACCCGTGTATTCTTTCGGCCGGACCTTGATCGAGTACGTCCCATGCTCCACAAAAACCTCATCCGTCGTCTCGACCTGATCACCCTGAAGCTGTTCGTGGCGGTGTACGAAGAAGGCACGCTGACCCGGGCGGCGGCGCGCGAGGCGATTGCCGTGTCGGCCGCCAGCAAGCGGCTGATGGAGCTGGAAGAAGTGCTCGGCATCGGCCTGTTCCTGCGCAATGCCAAAGGCATGCTGTTGACGGCCGCCGGCGAGACGATGCTGCACCACGCCCGGCGCATGCTCTCCGATCTGGAAAAAATGGGCCTTGAACTCGACGAGCACCTCCAGGGCATGCGCGGTTATGTGCGCATGCTGGCCAACCTCTCGGCCATCATTCAGTTCTTGCCGGAAGACCTGCACGCCTTTGTCGCCAGCCATGAGCTGGTCAAAGTCGATCTTGAAGAGCGGCCCAGCAACGGCGTCGTGCAGGGACTGGTCGACGGTGTCGCGGACATCGGCATCTGCTCTGAAGACATCGATGTTCAGGGGCTCCACAGCGCACCGTATCGCCGCGACGAACTGGTCGTTGTGATGCGTGACGATCACCCGCTCGCCGGGCTGCAGCAGGTGGCCTTCGAAGACACCCTCGGCAGCGACTACATCGGTCTGCACGCCGCCAGCTCCATCAACATGCGCACCCAGAACGCTGCGCGCGCTCACGGCCGACCGCTGCGGGTGCGCATTCATGTGCCGGGCTTCGACGCCATGTGCCGGATGGTCCAGGCCGACATGGGCATCGGCGTGCTGCCGCGCAAGGCGTTCGACCTGCTCGGCCCGTCCCTGGGCCTCAAGGCCGTGGGCCTGAGCGATGCCTGGGCCCGGCGCACACTGATTCTGGTGGTCCGCGACACCGCGGCGCTGTCGCCGGTCAGCCAGTTGCTGTTCGAGCACCTGCACAGCCACGACCGCTAAGCCTTCGCGTTTCGCGAACGGTCGTTGCCCACTGACGGTTGGATTTGCTGAACCGCGTTCCTCTAGTCTGGGCGCCAAATTCCAAGAAAGACTCGAGGTAACCGCTATGACAGGCCCCCTTCAAGGCGTGCGCGTCATTGAAATCGGCACGCTGATCGCTGCTCCCTTCGCCGCCCGCCTGCTGGGCGAGTTCGGTGCCGAAGTGATCAAAATCGAATCCATGGGGCAGGGCGATCCGCTTCGTAAATGGCGAAAGCTGCACGAAGGCACTTCGCTGTGGTGGTACCTGCAGTCGCGCAACAAGAAATCCCTTTCGCTGAACCTCAAATCGCCCGAAGGCATCGACATCGTCAAGCGGCTGGCTCAAAGCGCGGACGTGTTGATCGAAAACCTGCGGCCCGGTGCGCTGGAAAAACTGGGGCTGGGCTGGGACGTGCTCCACGCGTTGAACCCCAAACTCACCCTCGTGCGCATTTCCGGCTACGGTCAGTCCGGGCCGTACCGCGATCGCCCCGGCTTCGGCGCCATCGGCGAAGCCATGGGCGGCATCCGCTACACCACCGGCACCCCCGGCTCGCCACCGGCGCGGGTCGGGGTCAGCCTGGGCGATTCGCTGGCCTCGATGCACGCGGTGATGGGCGCGCTGATGTCGCTGTTGCGGGTCAAGACCGGCCAGGGCGACGGCCAGGTGGTCGATGTGTCCCTGGCCGAAAGCGTGTTCAACGTCATGGAAAGCCTGGTGCCGGAATACGACATGCTCGGCCACGTCCGTGAACGCAGTGGCGGCGCGCTGCCGGGCATTGCGCCGTCCAACACCTACCCGACCGCCGACGGCGCCTACGTGGTCATCGCCGGCAACAGCGACCCGATCTTCAAACGCCTGATGCAGACCATTGGCCGCGCCGATTTGGCCGAAGCCCCCGAGTTCGCCCACAACGACGGCCGCGCCGCCCAGAGCGACAGGCTCGATGGGGCGATCAGTGCGTGGTCGTCTGCCTTGCCCATTGACGAGGTACTCAAGGCGCTGGAGCAGGCGGAGGTGCCGGCGGGACGGATCTATAACGTCGCGGACATCGTCGCCGACCCGCATTACCAGGCGCGCGGGATGATTCTTGACGCCGATCTGCCGGGCGGGGCCACGGTGAAGATGCCAGGCATCGTGCCGAAACTCTCGGAAACCCCAGGCTCGGTGAACTGGCAAGGCCCCGCGCTCGGGCAGCACACCGACAGCGTGCTCGGCGAGCTGGGCATGAGCGCCGCCGACATTGCCCAACTCAAGCACAGCGGGGTGGTGCAATGATCACCGACTTCTCCCAGCGCCTGATCGTGCAGGAGGTGTCGCCGCGCGACGGTTTGCAGATCGAGCCGACGTGGGTGGACACCGCTGACAAGATCGCCTTGATCGACCAGCTTTCTCTCGCCGGTTTCAGCCGCATCGAAGCCGGTTCTTTTGTTTCCCCCAAAGCCATTCCTGCCTTGCGTGACGGGGATGAGGTGTTCCGTGGCATCCGGCGCCAGCCCGGCGTGACCTACGTCGCCTTGATTCCCAACCTGCGCGGTGCCCAGCGGGCCCTCGACGCAGGTGCCGATGAGCTGAATCTGGTGATGTCCGCCAGCCAGACCCACAACCGCGCGAACATGCGCATGGGCTGCGAACAGTCCCTGGCGGCCTTCGCCGACGTGGTCTCGCTGGCGTCGGGCACAGGCCTGAGCCTGAACGGCTCCATCGCCACCACGTTCGGTTGCCCGTTCGAGGGCCGCATCGATGAAGACCGGGTGCTGGAAATTGTCGATGCCTATCTGGCATTGGGCATGCACGGCATCTCCCTGGCCGACACCACCGGCATGGCCAACCCCCGTCAGGTGTTTGCGCTGGTGCAGCGGGTGCTGAGCCGTGTCCCGGCATCGGCGCTCACGCTGCATTTTCACAACACTCGCGGGCTGGGGCTGAGCAATGTGCTGGCGGCTTACGAAGCGGGGGCGCGGCGGTTTGATGCATCGCTGGGCGGGCTCGGTGGCTGCCCGTTTGCACCGGGCGCCTCGGGCAATATCTGCACCGAGGACCTGGTGAATCTGTGCGATGAAATGGGCATCGAGACGGGCATCGATTTGCCACATCTGCTCACGCTGTCCCGCCGTTTACCGGCCCTGCTGGGCCATGAAATGCCGGGGCAGGTCGCCAAGGCCGGACGCAACCGTGATCTGCACCCGGCGCCGGAAAACCTGCCCGGTTAGCGCGCCACCCGTACCGGTTTCCCCGACAAACGCGCACGCTCCGCTGCGTGCGCGTCCAGACAACAAAAACAATAGGGCTCTCTCAGAGAGTCGATCTGGAGTATCGCAATGACCGTCTCTGTTCTGACCCCGAACAGCAGCCTCGCCGAGGTTGTGAGCGCCGAAAAGGCATTGATCCGCAAAGTCGCGTGGCGCCTGATGCCGTTGATCATGGTCTGCTACCTGTTCGCGTTTTTTGATCGCATCAACATCAGCTTCGCCAAGTTCCAGTTGCAAACCGATCTGAGCCTGAGCGACACCGCGTACGGGCTGGGTGCGAGCCTGTTCGTAATCGGCTACGTGCTGTTCGAAGTGCCGAGCAACATCATGCTTTACAAGGTCGGGGCGCGGCGCTGGATTGCCCGCATCATGATGTCGTGGGGCATCGCCACGGCGCTGATGGTCTTCGTCACCGCTGAATGGCAGTTCTATGTGCTGCGTTTCATCATCGGCGCCATGGAGGCGGGTTTCGCACCGGGCGTGCTGTTTTACCTGACGCTCTGGTTCCCGCAGACCTACCGGGGACGCATCACCTCAATTCTGTTCCTGGCCTCGGCGTTCGCCGGGCTGCTGGGCGCACCGGTCTCGGGGCTGGTGCTCGGTCATATGGACGGCGTGATGCAGTTGCGCGGCTGGCACTGGCTGTTCCTGCTCGGCGGGCTGCCGTGTATTGCCCTGGGGTTTGCGGTGCTGAAGCTGCTCAAGGACCGTGTCGCGGACGCGCACTGGCTGACCGACGCCGAGAAAACGTATCTGTCGAGCCGCATCGCCCGGCATGAGCCGAACAAGCATGGGGGCTCGCTGCTGACCGCGCTGAAAATGCCGGGCTTCCTCATGCTCGGGCTGATTTATTTCCTGATTCAGGTGGCGTCCTATGGGCTGAACTTCTGGGCGCCGCAGCTGATTCGCAGCGCGGGCGTCGAAAGCCCGGTGATCATCGGGCTGCTCACGGCCATCCCGTACATCTTCGGCGCCATCAGCATGATCGTGGTCGGACGCCTGTCGGACGCCAGCGGTGAACGCCGCAAATTCGTCTGCGGGCTGATGGTGCTTGGGGCCATCGGCTTCTTCAGCGCCGGTTTCTTTGCCCAGCACACCAGCCTGTTGATCGTCTCCCTGGCCATGCTCGGCGGCGGGATTGTCGCCGCCATTCCGGCCTTCTGGACCCTGCCGCCCAAGCTGTTGGCGGGCGCAGGTGCCGGCGCGGCGGGCGGCATTGCGCTGATCAACACCCTGGGGCAGTTCGGCGGCATCGTCAGCCCGGTGATGGTCGGCGGGATCAAGGACCTCACCGGCACGACGACGCCTGCGCTCTACGTCATCGGCGTCAGCAGTCTGATCGCGGCGAGCCTGTTACTGTGGGCATTGCCGCAGAAGCTGAGAACGCTGGACAAGAACGACCACTGAGGTCCGTGCCCCAGGACTGCCTGACGGTCGACCTCATTAGCCCACGGAGCGCACGCAATGATTGATCACCTCGACCATCTGGTTCTGACCACTGTGGACGTGGAGGCCTGCAAGGATTTCTACGTCCGCGTCATGGGCATGCAGCTGGAAACCTTCGGCAGCGGCCGCCTGGCGTTCCGCTTTGGCAACCAGAAGATCAACGTTCACGAGCGCGGTCACGAGTTCGAACCCAAGGCCCACCTGCCGGTGCCCGGCGCGCTGGACCTGTGCTTCATTGCGAGCCAGGGCCTCGACGCGGTGATTGCGCAGTTGCAGGCCGAGGCGTGGCCCATCGTCGAAGGCCCGGTTCAGCGCACCGGCGCGACAGGGCCGATTCGCTCGGTTTACGTGCGTGATCCCGATCTCAACTTGATCGAGATTTCCGAATTGATGGGCTGACAGTGCTGTTCGCTCTCTCAGGATCCGCGTCTGCCTGTAACCACTGCGGCGGAGTCAGTTTTGAGGAGGGCGCGGTTGCCCGTCAGGGTTTTGTGTCAACCCTTCGGCTCTTTCGTGCCCAGCACGTCGCGGATGCTGTCGACCACGTTGCTGTCCTTGATGACGTCGCTGAGCCAGCCTTCCAGGGGCATGTTGCCCCATTTGATCGCGCGTTCGATCAGGTACGGCACCGGGCTTTGCGGCTCGGTCTGTTTGAAGAACTGGGCGACGCCGGCGAGCATCGTAAAGGCTTCGTCGCGGGTCAGCGGCGTGGTGCGCAAGGGCGCTGACGCGGTGTCTTTCACGGTGATGGTCATGGCAGGCCCCGCAGCGGGTTGATCGGCCGGTTCGGCGACAGGCTCGGCGGTCGGTTGGGCAGGCGCGGGATTGATTTCCACGCCGCGGTCCTTAAGCAGTTTTTCAGCCAGTTGCGCGGCGCGGGAAAGGATCTCGCTCAGGCCGGCAAAGCTCGGTGCTTCACTGCCGAACAGGCGATCGGCTGTGTCCTGCAACTGCCGGCAGGCCTGCAGGCTGTCGGTGATTTCCGAGGCCTTGCGCAGGAAGTGCTCGGTGTCGGTCAGCACCACGGAACGCTGAAAGATCTCCGCGTTGATCTTGCCTTCGTCCAGCGCGATGCGCATGGCCTGCGGGTTTTGCAGCGCCAGGTTCTCGATGTGCCGGGACTCGTCGTAGCGCAGCAGGCCGAACTGGTCGCCCTGGGTGATCGGCAGCCCGCCGACCACATCGGCCAGGGTCGTCTTCAGCCAGGCCAGGCGCGCGGCGCGTTCTTCCAGGCCTTCATCCAGTGCCGGAAACAGGTCATCCCAGAAACGCTCGAGAATCCGCTCGGCCAGGGTCAGGCCGAAGGTGATGCCGACGAAGTGGTATTTGTGCGCCAGGGCTTCACTGAGCCAGGCGACCAGCATCAAATCCTTGCTCTGCTGAGCAAGGCCGTGTGCAGCCAGGGTGATCGTCAGGTCCCAATCCGAGGATTTCAGATCGGTCTGCCAGTCACCCTGGGTCAAGTAATCAGGGTCCGCTCGACGAGCTTCCTTGACGTTGTCGAACAGCGTGGAAAAGCTCAGGTCTTCGCCGCTTCCTCCATTGATCGGCGCTGTCAGTTCGGTCAGTGAAAGGTCGTTGAGAAATTCAGACATGGTCAACTCGGGATAAGAAAAAAGAACACCGCGTCGATCCAGCCGACGCGGTGTTGAATACGGTCCGCTGCCCCAGGCAACGGACCGCTGTGACTACTCGATCAAGCGAAAACCTTGTTGGCCGTACGGTCCCAACCGCCGGTGACGTTACCGCCACCCTGGCCATCGGCACGGCTTTGTTGGGTGTAGGTGGTTTTGATGCGAGCGAAGTTGAAGCTGATTTCTTCGATCGGCAGGTCGCTGACGGCTTTGTCTTCGCCATCCTGACTGCCACCGGCAACGGCCTTGACCGACGACACTACAACCTCTTCCAGGTTGATGGTCAGGTAGGTCAGCTTGTCGCCGCCCGCACGGTTGACGTTCAGCTGGATCTTGGCGATGTGAGTGCCTTTGCAGCACGCTTCGAACAGCTTCGCAGAGGCCTTGTCGACCGCTTTGCGGATGCTGAAATCGCTCAGTGCAACGCGCTCGGAGGACGCACCGCCCGAAGAGCTGGCAGTCGCCGACGTCGCTTGGGTGGCGCCGTACTCGTAGCCGAGTACTTCAATCCAGTCCTTGTGCTTGTCATCCAGAACTTCGCCTGGAATGCCGTCGATCTGAATATATGCGTCAAATGCCATTTCTTGATTCTCCTTTCTTGCAGGTTGGGGCCAGCCGTCCAGCGGCCGGATCACGCCCCTTGATTTGACCCCTTTGAAGATTCAAAAGGATCGGTTGCCGCTGCCCGGGCCTTCATACAACAGGCCCGGGCGCCGGGTTCTTCAGGTGCCTGCGCGCAATCAGTTGAGCGCACGCACCTCGATTTCTACGCGTCGGTTCGGCTCCAGGCACTGGATCAACTGCGCACGCGGCTGCTGCATGTCGCACTTGACCAGCGGCTTCTCGCTGCCTTCGCCGACGGCTTCCACCAGCTCGGCGGGCACGCCCTTGCCGACCAGGTAGGTCTTGATGGTTTGCGCCCGCTGCCTGGACACCTGCAGATTGCCCTGTCGGTCGCCGAGCTGGTCGGCGTGACCGGCGATGACGATCTTGCCGATGTTCGGCGTGCTCAGCAGCTTGCCGGCAATGGCGCTCAGCTGACTCTGGCCCTCGGTTTTCAGGCTCTGGAAATCGGCACGGCCGAAGGCAAACAGGGTGTCCGATTCCAGGGTGATGGTCTCGATGGAGCGCAGCGATTGCGAGAGCAGGCTGTTGATGTAATTGCGCGAGCTGGAGGTCAGGAACGCGTTGTCGAGAATTCTCGGCACGTCGGGTTCGTGGATCTGGTCGCTGTAGAAGTTGACCTGGCGGCTGGCGAGCTCGTAGTCCGTGCCCGAGTTCGTCGCAGCGCCCGTCGCGCCGATGGTTTTGCCGGTCTGTTTGGCGATGGCCGGGTACCAGTAGTCCGGGATCTTCGCCTTGAGGAAGGCCGGGTCGGCTTTCTCTCGCTGGGAGCGCGAGAGCTGAACGTAGGTCTCCAGGGTGGCCTTGCCGAAGTCGGCGATCGACTGCGCGCGGTTGTCGTTGGGCAGGGCGCGCGGCTCGACGCTGTCGACGCCGGTCACCGGCATCAGGTCCTTGGCGTTGCGCTGATAGACCTTGATCGTGGTCAGCAGGTACAGCGAGCGGGTGAGGTTGTCGGCGGTCGGCTTGAGCATGACCGTTTCCAGCCGGTTGAAGTAACGCGCGCGCACCAGCGGCTCGACGTTATAGCCCTGATAAAGGCCCAGACGCAGGCGCAGCGGCACGCCCTGATCGTGGTGCCTGGCGTAGTAATCGGCGGTCTGGAGGCGCAGACGGTCCAGGGTTTGCCAGTCGGTGTACTGCGCCGGCGTCCGATCGTCCTGGGCCGCAGCGGCGGTCAGTTCAGACGACAGCGTCTGTATCTCGCTTTTGTTGTTCCAGTACGACCAGCCCCACGCGCCGCACAGCAGCAGCGCAATCAGGCTGGCGCCGCCGACCCACGCGGCCTTGCGACGGCGTTCACGGACGTTGCTGGTGTACAGCGCGACCAGATGCTGGTCGGGAATGATCACCTTGCGGAACAGGCTGTTGATGAACAGCGGCTGCGGCTGGGCGTGGCCGCTGGCAGCGGACTGCTCGGCCTCCAGGGAGAAGCGCTCGCTGACCTGACGGGTGTGGCCGCCCAACTCGGGCGCATCGGCATCCAGCGCACTTGTGAAGTAGAAGCCGCGCAGCAGCTCGGCATGCTGGTACGGATTAGCGCGCAGCAGGGCATCGACGAACAGTTGCAGCCGAGGCTTGAGCGCGGCGAGTTCCAGCGGGAACCGATACACCGCTGAATCCCGGCGGGTGATCTGAATGTCCTGCAACACCAGTTGCTGGCTGGCAACTTCTTTCCAGTAGTTGACCAGTTCGTCCATGGCCACGCCGAAACGCTGGGCCCAGTCGGCTTTCTCGTAGTCTTTGTGGGTGAAGGTCTTGCCCATCACTTCGCCACGGGCCACCTCGTCGAGCTGGCGATAAAACGGCGCGAAGCCCGGCACCAGGTCGCATTTGGTAAAGACCAGGTAAATCGGCAGGCGCACTTCCAGCAGCGAATAGGTTTCCTGAAGGCGTTCACGCAGGCGCTTGGCCAGACGTTCCTGATCTTCCAGCGAGGCCTGGAGGATGTCGTGGATGCTCACCGTCACAATCAGCCCGTTGAGCGGACGACGCTGGCGGTGCTGGCGCAGCAGCTGGAGGAAACCGCGCCATTTGCCGGCTTCTTCCTGATCGGTCATGTAGCGCCCGGCGGTGTCCAGCAGCACCGCTTCGGAACTGAAGAACCAGTCGCAATTGCGCGTGCCGCCCAGCCCGGCGACCCGAACGCCTTCTCGCTCGGCGTACGGGAAGTTCAGGCCGGATTGATAAAGCATGGTGCTCTTGCCGGCGGCGGGCTGACCGACCACCAGATACCACGGCAGGGCGTACAGCGCGTCCTTGGCACGGGTGCCGTTGGGGGTGTTGCTGCGCAGGCGATCGATGCTTTGCAGCAGGCGTTCGCGTAGCAGACTGACCTCTTCACGGTCCGCCGGGCTTGCGTTCAACACCGCTTGATCGGCGTCGTCGCGCAGCACGCCTTCGAGGTTGTGCTGCCGCGAGTTGCTCCTGTAGAGAAACAGCACGTAGCCGATCGAGAGCAGCAGAAAGACGGCGATACCGGTCAGCAGGCTGCCAAGGGAACTGAAGTCCAGCGCGCGGCCCAGCCCCCAGACGATGAAGATCGTCAGGAAGAAACAGATCCCCAGAATGTAGGGTTGGTAGCGCAGCAGGTAATACTTGAGCTTGTTCATACGGACTTCACATCCAGCGCGTCGACACAACGGTCGATGACGTCAAAAAGGGGGCGATCGGTGTCAGGAAACTCAGGCGGCCGGTGGTGTTCGTCGAATGCCGCGAAGTCCGCCAGTACGTCGTAATGCTCAGGCCGCTCGGCCGGGTCGGTCAGCGCCGTGTACAGGCCGGTGATGCTGCGGGACGGGAAGCACAACAGTTTGGGCCGCATAAAGTCGTCGGCCAGCACGCTGACCTGGGGCGACACACGGCCGGTTTTCATCCGCGTCAGCCAGTCGATCCAGAGGTCCGCTGTCGGGTTTTTCAAGCCACGTTCAGCGGGCAGCGGCAGGCTGATGCCCAGCGCTTGAGCCCGGTTCAGCGGGCGGCGCAATGCATTCAATCGGGTCAGTACGGCGTTGGTGACGAACTCCGGGTAGGCCTGTTCCAGCGCCGTGGCGATGTCCCGCAGGTTGAAGTTGCGCAGGAACTTCTCGTGCACTTGGCGGAACAACGCGAAGTCCTGACCCTGCAACGGGCGCAGGGCCTTGATCCGTTCGAACAGCACCGCCGCCTGCTCGCCCTGGGCACCGAGGTGCAGCAACGGTTTGATCTGCGCGCAGAACAACTCGCTCAAGGTGAACGGGTTGACCAGCGGCTCGCCATCGCCTGCCTTCACGGTCTGGAAGATGAACAGCGGGTAGCGCCGCTGGCTGGAGTCCATCGAACTGACCAGACCGCCCAGCAGCCAGTTGCCCGAGCGCGCGCGGTACGAGAAGAAGCACACCGGCAGGCGATCGAATCGCGCCTGCCAGTCGTCCTCCGCATGAATCGCCGCGAGCGACGCCTGCAGCCAGCCGTCGAATTCACACACGTCATCCGCGGCGCCGTGCAGGCTGATGAAGTCCGCGCTCGACGGCAGCTTGCCGAAGCAGCCGATCATCGACGGCGCTCCCGACCGTTCACCAGCCCGCCCTCAACCCCGCCTTCAGGGCCGCGTTCAACCACCCGCGCAACCCTCATCACTTGGCCGACCCTTCCGCCACGAACTTGGACGGCGAGTTCAGCGCGCTCAGGGATTTGACGTTCGCCAGGTCTGTCAGCTTGACGCCGCCGTAGTTGCGCACCGCGAGGCTGACCTGACCATTGGCGGTGTTCCAGCTGAAGCGTTGCTGGATGCCGTCGAGGTCATCAACCCGCGCGCTGTCGTTCATGCGCAACAGGCCCCAGCGACCGGGGTAGTCGAACACGGTGATGCGTTCGCCAGTCAGCGTCACCACGTCCAGACGTGCGCCCGGTGCGGTGGTGGTGCCCGGCCAGGAGAAACGGCTCCAGCTGGTTTTGCCGTTGCGGTAATGCTGCACCTGACCGTCGAGGGTGAAGATGATGTCGGTGAAGAACGCCGACGGCTCCAGCATGATTTCGAAGCCGTTTTCCTTGTCCGACAGGCTGGCGATGACTTGGCCCAGGGAGCTGGCCTTGTCGATGCTGGCGACCATGTTCGGGTTCACCAACGGTGCGGCCTTGGCGCCGCTGCTCATGCCCAGGCCTTCACCGCCGGACAGATTACCGATTTCGTTGCGCTTGAAGTTCGGCAGTAGGCCGGATTCGGGGTCGACGAAACGCTGCAGGTCTTTCACCGACGCTTCGTTGCGGCTGCCGGCAGCGATCGGATAACGGTGCGCCATGACTTGCTCCCACGGCTTGGCGATCTGCTGTGCCCAGGCCTTGGCGATCTGCTGGCCGGCCGGGTCGCGCAGGGTTTCCCAGGCGAACTGGATCGGCAGGCTGAACAGGCCCTGCAGCGATTCCGACAGGCTGCCCCGGCTGGTGTCCACCGTGGTCTCGACATAGTTGCGCACGTTGGTGACTTCGCTCGGCTGACCTTCGAGGGTCTCGCTGATCAGCTGCTTGCTGCTCTTGCCGACGTCCTGGGAGCGCTGGATGTTGTTCATCCGAACTTTCAGTTTGCGCAGCGCCGCCAGGTAACGATCCATGATGGTGCTGTCGGCGCCCTCGGCGTTCTGCGTCGCGAAGACCCGCGACACCGGCTCGAAGCGCTGGGCCAGGCTGCCGTCGTCCACCGCCGGCAGCGGCGAGAGCATGGCAGCGGTCGGCACTTGCGGGCCGCTGACCAGTCCGGTGACCTTGCTCCAGAAATCATCGGGCTTCGGCGTGCCGGCCTGCTGATTGGCCTGGGGCGCGGGTACGTCCCACTGGGTGTTGTCGTTGACCCCGGACAGCAGGATTTTCACCGGCGAGTTCTGCACGTCGCTCAACAACGACAGCTGTTGCGTGGCGTTGGCCATGTCGGTGAAGTGGCGCACGCCAACGCTGCTCAGCAAGGTGTACCAGGACTGCGCGTAGTCACGCTTGTAGCGGGCCATGAACTCGCGCATGAAGTTGGCTTTCTGAATGATGCTGTCGCCGCCGTCGCCGTCCAGAACCCAGTCGGACTCGTTGCGCAGGTTGCTCGACATCAGTTTGATCAGCTCGGGTTTGACGAAGCCGTCCCAACCCTGGCGGGTGAAGATCGCCGGCACCGCTTCGCTGCCGTAAAGCAACTGACGGCCGGGCAGCGGCACCAGCTCGTTGAGGCCCACGGCCGGGAACTGGCGACTGGCTTCCAATTGCAGGCGCAGGTATTCACGGTCCACCAGCGAGCTGGAAATCATGAATGACTTGAGACTCTTGCGGGTTTCTTCGACCAGTTGATCGTTGCGGGGCAGGGCAGGGGCCTGTCCGGTCTTGAGTAACTGCACGTACATCGGCACGTTGTCGGCGATGACCTCATCGCTGACCGGGCTGTCTGCCGAAGCGGTGTTGCTCCAGGCGACGGGCAAGGCGGCGCTGACGAATTCCGGGTCCGAGTGGACACTCGGTTGGGTCAGCATCAGGTACAGCTTGAGCGAGTTGTAGGACTCGATGATCGAGGCGACTTGCTGCTCATCCAGGCGGCCAAGCATTTCTTCGGACAACGACAGCCCGCCGGTGGTGGCCGACAGTTCTGCCGCATCACTGGCCGTGGCCGGGTTGCGCAGATCGGCAAGCGCCGCCTCGCGGGTCTTGGTCACGTTGCTGCGCACGGCGCCTTTCAGACGACTGCCGACATCACCGACGCTGCGCGGAATGCTGCTCAAACTGGGTTTGCCGGTGTTGGCGGCAAAACTGCGCACGCCGCGATCGGCCAGTTTCTGACCCTTGCCGGGTTTGCTGCCGGGCTTGTCACTTGACTTACCAGCAGTGGCACCGAGTTCGTTCTGCGGGTCCACGGATTTAGTGAACTCGTTGAACGCGCGCAGCTGCATTTGCAGCTTCAGCGCCACCGGCTCAAGGGCCTGGCTGCGCAGTTGCTGGAGATAGGCCGTTTGCGCGGCGGCAAAGATCTCGTCACCGCGGTACAGGCCGGCACTCAGTTGCAGCGGCACGCCTTTGGCGCGGTGTTTTCCGATCAGCGCCAGCTCATTGCGCAGCAGCTCCAGGCCTTCGCCTGCCGCCATGCGCTGGGCACGATCGGGGGCATCGCTCAGCTCTGTCAGCTTGTCTTGCAGGGCAGCGATCCATTCGCGGTTGTGCTGAAACGACAGCGCTTGCCAGCCGATGAAACCCAGGCCGGCGAGGACCGCAGCGGCGAGGATCACCGGGGTCATTGACGTGTCGCGGCCATCGCGGGACTGGTACGAGGTCAGCGCGTGATCGGGGAAGATCACCCGGCGGAAGGTGTCGGTGATGAAGTAGCTGCGGTCGCCGGTCTTCCTGCCGCCCGCTTGCGCCAGATGGGCGCTTTCGTGTGCCGGCTGCAGGGCAAAGGCCTCGGCCAGATCGTCGTCGAACACCTGGCTCAGCTGCTGAGCGGTCTGCAACGCGCTGGTGAAATACAGGCCGCGCAGCAGCAACGGGCTGCCGTGGCTGGCCGGCTGGGTGAAGTGTTCGAGGAACGGCACCAGCACACCCGACAGATCGGCGAAGTAATTGGGGAAGTTGAGCAACGCGCTGTTGGCGTCGGAACCGAGCCTGATCATCTGCGCATCGACGTGACGCTGCACGCCGTTGTGCAGATTCTTCAGCTTGCCGTCGAGGACCGTCTTCAAGCCCTGGGTGCGGATTTCCGACAGCGCAAACGTCATGCCCAGCGGTTGCTGACGCTCGTTCAGGTCCAGGCCGTCGAAAGCCTGATTAAAGCCCGGCAACTGGTCGGTCTTGCTCAGCATCAGGTAGATCGGCGGGTGGGCGTCAAGGCTGCGGCTGTATTCCTCGATCCGCGCGACCAGCTGGATCGCCATTTCCGCACGTTCATGGGCCGTTGCCGCCAGCAGTTCAGGCAGGCTGACCACCAGCACCAGACCATTGATGGCGGTTTTCTTGCGCTGCTTTTTCAGCAGTTGCAGGAATGCGGTGAATTCGCTCGCCGACTGGTCGTCGTTCAGGTAACGGCCGGCCGTGTCGATCAGCACCGCTTCAGGGCTGAAGTACCAGTCGCAGTGGCGGGTGCCGCTTTCGCCACTGCTCTGGCCTCCGGCGGTGGTGGCCGACAGCCCCGAGCGGGTCAGCAGCGACGTCTTGCCGGCCGCTGACTGACCGATCACCAGGTACCACGGCAGCTCATACAGTGCCGACGAACCGCCGCCGCCTGCCGAGCGATCAGCGCGGAGCATGGTGATCGCGTGCTTGAGGCGGTCGCGCAGTACCTGCTGGTCGCGGAAATCGCCGTCGGCCGGCAATGAGCGGTCGACTTCATGGTGCACCAGACGCTCGAGATTGCGCTCCGCGGACATGCGCCGCAGCTGGCGCAATACGCCCACGAAGACGTAGAACGCGCTGACCACCAGCATGACTTGAAGCAGGTATTCCCGCGACCATTGGCTGCGCGCCGCAACGACCACGCACGCAACGAGACTCGCCAGCCACAGCGCGATGAGGATGAACCAGAAACTTTTTAGAGCGCGAAGTAGTGTTTTCATGTCTTCCTGACTCGCTTACCCGAGCAGTGCTCAGGCACTGAACAATTGGCTGATGTGTTCGGACAATAAGGCGACGTCCTTGCCCAGCATCCAGTCCAGCGTCAGGTAAACCGCCAGACAGACCAGCGCGATGAGCGCCAGGTAGACCCACACCGGCACCTCGTGGCGCAGCATCTGCGAGACCTGATCCGGCAGTGCCCAGTCCGGCGACAGCGCTTTGGGCGTCTTGCGATAACGGGCGATGTCCTGGCCGAGGGTGTTGGCCAGATAGCGCAACTGATCCTTGCCTTCACCGACGCTGAATTTGCCTTCGAACCCCAGGGCCAGGCACAGGTGATACACCTCTAGCACGTCGAGGTTGCGCTTGACGTCGGCGCGCAGGGTTTCGATCTTGTCGAAGAAACCTTCGCCGGCCAGGTGCACGCCGAAGTGGCGGAACTGCAGCGGCGACACTTCGATGTGCCGGCGCAGTTCGTTGACTTTCTCGGCCGGCGCCGCCAGTGCAGCATGGGCTGAAGTGGGCGAAGCCTCGGCGTTTGCCACGACCGGCGCCTCGGGCATTTTGGCCCGCAGCACGCTTTCGTCGAGAAACGCGCACAACGCGTATTGCGTGTCCTTGACCTGCTCGACGCTGTAATTGGAGGCGCGGGCTTCTCGCTCCAGGGTGGCGAAGAAACTATCGACGCTCTCCTCGAACGCGCGGACCGAGGTCACTTGACGGCCACGACGCAGGATCAGCGCCATGCTGATGAAGTCCTGCACCAGGTCTTTGAGGGTCGGTTTTGGCTGGTCGGCGGCCATGGCGCCTTGCATTACGGCTTCGCTCATTTGAGTACTGCCATCAGTTCAAGCTTGAGGTTGGTGAAAGCGCTGGGTGCGTAGAACGAGATCGCCTGGGCGCTCATCATGCGTTCGTAGACCCGGCCATGGGGTTCGATCGAGAAGTAGTGGTTGTCCAGACGCACTGGAATGGCGTTGGGCAGCCGTGTCGAATGGTTGAGCGTGGCGCCGGGCATGGCGCTGTTGACCACCACTTCGATGTCTTCCGGGGAGCCGACCTTGACCGCCCGTGGCACCAGTTCCAGCAGGCTGGAGCCGGGCATGTCGGCGTGCACGGAAATATAGAAATCGGCATCGACCAGTCGTGGGTCGTGCAGCTGACCCTGCCAGTACGAGGGCTTGGTCTGGGTCAGGTTGATGACGATGCACTGGTTCGGGATCACGTTGTCCAGCAGCGTGCGGATCATCTGGTCCAGCGTGACCAGCGACGCCGCCGGGTCGTGATGGTTGTACTCGGGGATGTCGTTGAGCTCGACGTCCAGCGAGAAGGTCAGCAAACCACCGGCCAGTTCTGCCAGGAACAGGTACAGACGCTCCGGGTGCAGGCGCGGGTGGGCCAGCAAGTGCGCCAGATTCGGGTACGCGCGGTTGACCGTGTTGAGCAACCAGAACAGCGTGACGTCGCTGGAACCGAACTCGGCGATCTGATCAGCACGTTCCCGGCGGCGGCCGGAGAGCGCCTTGCTCTTCGAGTGCAGGGCGCCGAGCAGACGCTTGCCCAGGCCGATCAGGGTTTCGTGGGTGCCCAGGTGCAAGGTCGGATGCACGAAGTGGGTGTCGAGACTGAAACCGCCGATGTTGTTGCGCGACAGCCGCGCGATCGGGCAATAGCTGTAGCCGTCCAGCGTGTCGCCGTCGATCAGCATGACCACGTTCAGGCGCAGGCTGGTGATCTCGTTTTCCAGATCGCCTTCGTTGAGGTCGGGCAGGGTGTCGAACTGCTTGCGATATCGGCGCGCGCTTTTCTGCTCCTGGCCGTCTTCAACGTAATTGAGGCCGAACGGCTCAGGCAGTTTCAGGGCGGCGTAGACCTTGAAGTCATTGCCTTTGAGCAACTCGCGCAAATCCCGCGCCGCCGGCAGCGGATCGTGGCCCGGCGCATCGAACAGGCTGCCGTCCGGAAACACCAGCTTCAGCCGCTTGAATTGCAGCGAACCGCTGGCCAGCGCTTCTTCGTCGATCTGCATGGCCTGCACGCCCCAATGAAAGGGCGTGGCGCGCAGCGTCGATTCGCTCAGCTGGTGCTGGTGGAATTCATCCTGGTACTGGAAGTGCTGTGGCAGAAGAAACATGCCTTCGGACCACATCACGCGGCTCTGCTTACTCATGAACGCCTTCCACTAATGAATCAAATTTTGATTGCGCGCCTTTCTGAGCGGAGTCGACCGCCGTGTCCTGGGCCTTTTGCACCGCCGCGTCCTGCACCTGTTGAGTCAGGGACGGATTGCCTGCATTGGCGGCGGGCGCGGCCGTGGGCATGACATTGCTTTTGGCGAACTGCGCTTCGGTCTGCGGCTTGTTCAGCACGTCATTGCCGCGCACCGCCAGCACGTGGTTGTTGTCGACCAGCACGCGCAGGCCGTCCGAGGAAAACCAGATGCCGTCCTTGCGCAGGGAGTTGGCATCGAAGGCGACTTTCCAGTGGCTCTTCTCGTCGGAGCGGAAGAACGCAGCGATGCCGACATAGCCGGTGGCCGTGTTCAGCGGCCACTGGTCGATCTGGCCCATGCCCGGCAGCAGGGTGATTTCCTGGCTGTCGATGAGCGTGTTGCCAAGGGCCTGCTGCGGGTTGTCCCACAGCGAATCGGCGTCGATGGACGCAAAACGCTCCAGCGCCGTGAGCTGATAGACCCGCAGCACGACCGACAGCGGCCGGCCGCTTTCATCGGGGTTGAGGTGGTTGCCGCCGTCGGCCGTCAGAATGACTTTTTCCTTGTCGCCGAACAGCATGTCACCGGCCCAGGTGTCATCGACGCGCTTGCTGGCGCGGTCGGTGATGCCGCAGGCGGTGAGCGCCATCAGGACGGTCAAAAGGGTCACGCGGGTGGCCCAGCTGGCCCCGGCGTAAAGACGTTCCCTGTTTTGCATATTCATGACTGCATACCTATGAATGCTCGATCAATCCAGCCAACTCCCTTCCAACCCAATCAAAGCAAGCGGTAGGCGAAACCGCCGTCGCTGCCCAGTTCGATGTGCAGGCTCTGAATCGGTTTGTCCTGGGCCATGCGTTCCAGCACGTGCTGGGACAGTTCCGGCATGAGGGTCTTGGACAGAATGTTGTCGATGTTGCGTGCGCCGCTGTCGACCTCGGTGCAGCGCGCCGCGATGGCCTTGACCAGCGCCTCGTCGTAACCGAGCACGGCTTGATGATTGCGCTCGAAACGCTTGCGAATACGCTCCAGCTTCAGGGCAACGATGCGCTCCAGAATCTCGTCCTGGACCGGGTAGTACGGCACGATGGTCAGCCGCCCGAGGAAGGCGGGCTTGAACACCTGGTTCAGCTCGTCGCGCAGGTCCTCGACGATCTCGTCCGGGGTCGGCTGCTCGGTGGTGTTCAGGCAGCGCTGCATGATGCGATCGGTACCGGTGTTGGAGGTGAGGATGATCACCGTGTTACGGAAGTTGATCTCGCGACCTTCGCCGTCATCCAGCACGCCCTTGTCGAAGACCTGGAAGAACAGCTCAAGCACGTCCGGGTGGGCTTTTTCCACTTCGTCCAGCAACACCACGCTGTAGGGTTTGCGACGCACCGCTTCGGTCAGCACGCCGCCTTCGCCGTAACCGACATAACCGGGAGGGGAACCCTTGAGGCTGGAAACGGTGTGGGCTTCCTGGTACTCGGACATATTGATAGTGATGACGTTACGCTCACCGCCGTACAGTGTGTCGGCCAGCGCCAGAGCGGTTTCGGTCTTGCCGACGCCGCTCGGGCCCAACAGCAGGAACACGCCGATGGGCTTGTTCGGGTCTTCCATGCGCGCGCGGGAGATCTTGATGCGTTTGCCGATCTCCGCCAGGGCGTGATCCTGACCCAATACGCGCTCCCCCAGCAGTGCCGGCAGGCGCTGAACGGTGTCGATTTCGTTGCGCAGCATCTTGCCCAGCGGGATGCCGGTCCAGCCGGAAATCACCTCGCCGATGGTGCCGCCGTCGACCAGTGCGTGGACCAATGGCTGCTCGCCCTGAACGTCTGACAGCTCGGCACGGACGGCGGAAATCTCGCTCACATCGGGGGCCTCGACGCTGCCCAGGTCCGCGAGTTTTTTCACCAGATCCAGCTCACGCTGCCACTGCTGCTCCAGGGTTTCCCGAGTGTTCTGAACGCTCTGCAATTCCTCGTTCAGCGCAGCCAGGCGGCGTGAGTGGTCGCTGCCTTTGGCGGCTTCCTGCTCCAGCACGGCGATCTCGGCCTGAACGTTGTCGATCTGGCGCTTGCAGTCTTCCAGCGGGCCGGGCTGTGCCGACTGCGCGAGGGCAACGCGAGCACAGGCGGTGTCGAGCACGCTGACGGCTTTGTCCGGCAACTGACGCCCGGTGATGTAGCGGTTGGACAGGCGCACGGCCTGCACCAATGCTTCGTCCATCACCGTGACCTTGTGGTGCTCCTGCATCTTGCCGAGCAGGCCACGGAGCATGTAGATGGCTTTGTCTTCGTCCGGCTCCTCGACCTTGACCACCTGGAAGCGGCGGGCGAGGGCGGCGTCTTTCTCGAAGTACTTTTTGTATTCAGCCCAAGTGGTCGCCGCGATGGTGCGCAGCTCGCCCCGGGCCAGCGCCGGCTTCAGCAGGTTCGCGGCATCGTTCTGCCCGGCCTGGCCACCGGAGCCGATCAGGGTGTGGGCTTCGTCGATGAACAGAATGATCGGGTGCAGGCTGCGTTTGGTTTCTTCGATCACTGACTTCAGGCGGTTCTCAAACTCGCCCTTGACCCCGGCGCCGGCTTGCAGCAGGCCCAGATCGAGGGTGTGAATCGCCACGTCCTTGAGCACCGACGGCACGTCGCCCTGGACGATACGCAACGCCAGGCCTTCGACGACCGCGGTTTTGCCCACTCCCGCTTCACCGGTGAGGATCGGGTTGTTCTGCCGGCGACGGGTCAGAATATCGACCATCTGCCGCACTTCGAACTCGCGGCCCAGCACCGGATCGATGCGACCCTCGCGGGCGCTCTGGGTCAGGTTGATGGTGTATTGATCCAGCCCCGGCGTTTTGCCATTGCCTTGAACGGCGCGGCCGCTCGCGGCTTTCGGGCTCTCCAGCGGGCTGGCCAGGCCCGACTCCGGGCTGCCTTCGACCAGCGCGGCGAGGTTGACCCGCAGGTCGTCGGCGTTGATTTTCTCCAGCTCAGGCGCGGAGGCCACGACCACACGGTGCAGCTCGTCATCGTCCAGCAACGCCTGAATCAGGTAACCGGTGCGGATCTGGCTCTGGCCAAACTCGATGGACGCCAGGACCCAGGCCTGCTCGATCATCCGGGTGATGTGCGGCGACAAAGCCGGCGTGCGCGTGTTGCCTTTCTTGAAGGTGCCGAGGGCGGTGACCAACTGCGCCTGCAAGCGCTCGGGGACCACGTCGTAGTGACGGAGGATCGCTGGCAAGTCGTTGTCGTTGTTTTCCAGCAACTGCAGCAGCAAGTGCTCGACTTCAACGTCGTAATGGTTTTCTGACAAGCACAGGGCGGCAGCGCCTTCTGTGGCTGTGCGACTGGTTTCGTTCAGTTTGGCGAACAGCGACTTCAGGTTCACAGTGAGACCCCATCAAAAGGAATATGGAAAAGAGCACAACGGGCCGGCTCGACATCGGCGCCCGGACGTTTCAACCAGCCCAGCCACCCCAGCGCGACGTTGCCCTGACGGCCGATCTTCGCCAGTGGCACCGCCTCGCGCTTGAGCGTCGGCGCGATCTGGAAATCCAGGTGCGCGCCGATGTAAAAACGCACCAACTCCACCAGCTTCTGGTAGTCCTCGGTGCCGGGCTGAAAACGCTGGTAATCGGCCAGCGCCAACGGGCCGATGTCGAGGCGTACGGTGGACTGGTAATCCCAGACCCGGTTGCCGACCACGGCGCTCTGCCCGAGGGCGGCGTTCTTGCGACCCAGCTGCGTGCATTGGCTGACGTCGAGCTTCAGCCAGCGCCCGGCGAATTGCCGGACCTTGAACGGCAGCGAGAAATAAAAGCTCAGCATCACCTGCAGGTTCAGGGCGTTGCGCGGCTTCTGCGCGAACATCCCCGAGAAATAGCTGAACAGCTCCCGACGCAGCGGTGAGCCTTCAGGGCCGAATTTTTGCTTCTGCGCCTGCGGCCCAAGGCCCACCAGATGAAGCAGGTAGCGATCGAAGTCCGACTCGCCGTTGCGCTCGTACTCGATGTAAAACTTGTACTTCTGCCAGGCCTCGTAGAACAGCGTGGTCATGCGGTGCGAGAACACGTCGAGAAACGCGTGGGCGGCGTCGTCCCGGTACTGAATATGGCGTTCCAGCAACAGCTCGGTGTACGGGCGCGGCAATACGCCGGACGGCCCGACCAGACCCATGAACGTCACCTGCACTTCGGTCAGCGGCAGCCCGGCCGCAGACACCTTGCCCTCGCGCTCAAACTTCAGGTCGCTGACTTCGCTCGCCGGAAAATTCAGCGACAGCTGCGAGCGAAAGCGCAACGGGTCTTCATGGGGCCGCGTCTGCAGGTCCATTCGCCCGTTCCTGCTGTAGTGCAGGCGGAGCAAACGCACCAACTGAAAGAATTCGAATCGGTGCGGCTCAGCCCGTGCCTGGTCGATCAGACCAGGGGTTGATCGCCGGTTCGCGGGGGCCATTGGACCACTCTCTTTTCGCGCTGCAAGGTGCGCAGGGTTAATTGGGTAAAGCTGTTGATCGAGCAGTACTGGCCGAAGAAATGGTCGAGCACCATGCCGAACAGAAACACGCCGCTGCCGGTGTATTGGCTTTCATCGAATTTGAGGGTGATGCCCACGCCGCGCACGAAGTTCGGACGCGGGTGGCCGATCCGCGCGACCACCGGCTCGCTGCTCACCGAGACAATGCCGTTGATCTGCTTACGGATCGCCGAGGTGTTGCGGTAGTTGTAGAGCGACAGCAATTCCAGCAGCACGTCGCGGCCTTTGCTCACCAGCGACATGTGGTTCAGCGACAGGTGCGAGACCAGGCGCCAGATGACCCCGTTGCCCAGTGGCACGCGCACCGATGCGGTCGGTTTGCGCAGGCAGCGGATGTCGTCAATGACCGAGCCTGCCGGGACACTGAAGTCCCCGCGCGCGCCGCCGAAGGGCAGCAGTGAAGGCAGGTCGCGGTTGCTGCAGGTCAGGCGGATACTCAAGGTATCGCTGGCCGAGTTGATCAGCTCCAGGTCCCGGTCAACCACCCGAATGAACATGTCGGTGCCGTCCCGTTGCCGGCTCTGGGAGGGGCGTCGGCGGGCGATCCAGAAGCTGTTGCCCGGCCCCTGATCGGCGCGCGGCTCGAAGAACGGATGGCAGCTGGTGACCTGCTCCAGCCCGCCGACTTTCTTGACCCGGCGCACCTTGTCGATGGACACCACCTCGGCCGTGTTTTGCATGCGCACGTCCGGAATGATGGCGTATTCATGCTGAGCATGGGTCAGGGTGATTGGCTCGGCCTGCTGGCGGAACAGGTTGATGATCGGCGTGCAGTTGAGCTTGAAGTTGGCGCGGCCGATGTTCTGCGTCAGGCGCGCTAGGCGGTCGTGCAGGTCGTAGTCGGAGAAGTAGAAATTGATCTCGACTTTGCCCAGCGCCTTGCCCGCCAGAATGCGACCGAAACCGGACAGGTCGAAGAACATGAACTTGTCCGGGAAGGTGAAATATTCGTGCAGCAGCCGGTAGCCAAGGAACGAACGCTCCGAGTAATCCACCAGCCCCTCATCCAGACCATAGCCGACCGCCTTCAGCGCATTGGCCGGCAGGGCCACTTCGCGCATGCGGCCTTCGTCTTCGAAGGTCAGCGTGACCTTGGCCAGGTTGTTGAAGAGCAATTCGTACAGCTGCAGCATCAGCGTGCTTTCGCCGTCGAGGAAAAAGCGCAGCGAGTCCAGCTCCATCTGCCCGAACAGCACGTCGGACGTCGCCGTCAGGCCGATGCGCAGACGCGCCACCAGATCAGCACTGTGGCCGTTGAACACCGAGCGTTCCATTTCGACAAACGAAGCCTGCTGCACGCTGATCGGCCACAGGTCGACCGGGTAGCACGTACGGAACTTGCACACCACGCTGTCGATGGGCGTGGCGTGGATCTCGGTGTGACGCGCAACGCGATAGGCCTCCGTGACCTTCTCGTTCTTGCCCAGGGTGAACTCGACGATGGACATCGACGGGGTAGGGCGCAGGTAGTGCGGGTACAGCACCTCAAGGAACGACTCGACGATTTCCGGAAACTCGTCATCGAGCTTCTTGTGCACCCGCGCCGCGAGAAACGAAAACGCCTCGATCAAGCGCTCGGTGTGAGGGTCCTCGCAGTTATCGCCCTCGATGAGCAACCGCGAGGCGATTTTCGGGTACTGGCTCGCGAACTCCTGGCCCAGAAAGCGCAGGTGCGACAGTTCCTTTTCGTAATAGGGGAGCAGGTCGTCGAGCATCAGTTGAGGTTCTGTACTGTGTATTCCTGGGTATTGACCTGCAACACCGCGTCAAATGAAACCTGACGGGAGATGTCTTGCAGGCGCAGTACGGCGTCCACGCGAAAAGTCAGCATGCGTTGGCCGGTTTGTTGTGCGAGCAGTTGTACCTTGACGCTGCGAAAGCGGCGGTCGCCGTCGGAAATCGCCTTCTCCAGCTGCTGCTGAATCAGGTAACGGTCCTGGGGGTCGAGCACGCTTTTGCTGGTGAAATCGGGCATGCCGTAATCGAGGATCGTGCCGGGCAGTTGCCGGAAACCGGCGAGCTCGCCAGCCACCAGGGACTGACGGGTGTTCACCAGGATCTCCAGGTCACGCACGATGCTGGCCTTGTAATCGGCCAGCGAACACAAGCGTTGCGCCGAGGCTTCAACGGACTGGTGCGGACGGTCGTCCAGCAACCGGTCCAGCAGTGACGGCAACAACTTGTGTTGGCTACTCATGTTGCCTCCCTGGCAGACCCGGACCGGTTAACCGCGTGTGGATTGCGGCAGTTCTGCGACCAGTCGCAGCGACGCCGTCAGTTCATCCAGTTGGTAGTGCGGACGCAGGTACGTCACCGCTTTGTATACGCCCGGCTTGCCCGGCACTTCGAAGACTTCGGCGCGGGCTTCACGCAGCGGGAACTTGGCCTTGGCTTCCTGGCTGGCGGTGTCGTCGAGCAGCACGTAGCTGGACAGCCACTTATTGAGGAACATCTCGACGTCTTTGCGTGAAGCAAAGCTGCCGACCTTGTCGCGCATGATCGCTTTCATGTAGTGAGCGATGCGCGAGGTGGCGAAGATGTACTGCAACTGCGCCGAAAGACGGGCGTTGGCGTTGGCAATGTCGGTGTTGTACTGCTTCTGTTTCTGGGTCGACTGGGTGCCGAAGAACGCCGCGTAGTCGGTGCCCTTGCAGTGCACCAGCGGGATGAAACCGAGGTCGGAGAGTTCTTTCTCGCGGCGGTCGGTGATCGCGATTTCAGTCGGGCACTTGAGGGCGATTTCGCCGTCATCGGTCTTGAACGTGTGGGTCGGCAGACCTTCCACCAGACCGCCGCCTTCAACACCACGAATCGCCACGCACCAGCCGTAGCGGGAGAATGCGTCAGTCACGCGAGTGCCGAGTGCGTAGGCAGCGTTCATCCACAGGTATTTGTTGTGGTCACGGCCATCGACGCTTTCGACGAAGTTGAATTCTTCGACCGGCGTGGTATCCGGGCCATACGGCAGCCGACCCAGCACGTGGGGCAGGGTCAGGCCGACGTAGCGGGAGTCTTCGGAGTTACGGAAGGATTTCCACTTGGCGTATTCGACGGTGTCGAAGATCTTTGCCAGGTCGCGCGGGCCGGACATGTCGGTGAACGAGTCCCAGCCGAACAGCTCGGGCGACGCCGCCGAAATGAACGGCGCGTGGGCGGCCGCTGCGACGTGGGAGATCTCTTCGAGCAGGTACATGTCTTCCGGGTTGCGGTTGAACTCGTAGTCACCCAGCAGCATGCCGAACGGCGCGCCACCAAAGGTGCCGTATTCTTCTTCGTAGATCTTCTTGAACAGCGCGCTCTGGTCGAATTCGGACGAGGCCTTCAGGTCACGGACCAGGTCTTTCTTCGAGGCGTTGAGCAGGTGAATCTTCAGCGTGGTGCTGGTTTCAGTCTGATCGACCTGGTACTTCAGGCCACGCCAGGATGCTTCCAGTTGCTGGAATTCACGGGCGTGCATGATCTCGTTCATCTGCTCGGAGAGCATCGAATCGATCTCGGCGATGCGCGCATCAAGCACGGCGATCAGGTCTTTGCTTGGCGTCATTTCGCCTTCGAGGACCTGACCCACCAGCTCGCCGATCAGATCACGGGTACGGGTGCGTTCGGTTTCGGAGCGGGCAACACGGCTCTCGGAAATGATGCTGTCGAGCAGCGAGGACTGCGGGGCGAAGTTTTCCACTTCAACCAGATCAGTGTCCTGCTGGGCCACGGTTTGTTTGTCGTTCATGGTCGTGCTCCTGCTTACTCTTTGGCGTCGGTGGCGGGAACGGCGGCTTCACGACCGAATTCCTTGCCCAGCGTTTTCAGCTTCTCGGTGTTCTGCAACACGTCCATCAACAGCTCTTCGAGCTTGTCGTTACCGCCCATCTTGTTGCGCAGGTCGGCGAGCTTGTTGCGCACTTCCAGCAGCTTGCGCAGCGGCTCAACTTGCTTGACCACGTTCTGCGGCTCGAAGTCTTCGAGGGCGTTGAAGTTGAGCTCGACGCCCAGCTGCGTGCCGTTCTTGGCCAGCGTGTTGTCGACGCGATAGGCCAGGCGCGGCTTGATGCCTTTGAGCACGCCATTGAAGTTGTCGCGGTCGATGAAGATGAATTTGCGATCCTTGAGCTTGGGCAGCGGCTCAAGGGGGTTGCCGGAAAAATCGCCCAGCACGCCGACGACAAAGGGCAGCTCTTTCTTTTCCTGAGCATCGCCGATGTCGACGTCGTAGGTGATGTGGACCCGAGGGGCGCGAACGCGGTCGAGTTTGTGCTGGGTACTTTCCTTCTTCGCCATCGTGTTCTCCTGTGCGAGCAACTCGCTGCAAGTCATTTTGCGTGTCGGCTCGACGTTGAGCCGAGTGCTTTACAGTCCTTCGATCGTCATCAGCAGGCGCTGACGAATCTCATCTTTCATGTCCATGATGCTGTCCTGGCCCACCAGTTCTTCAAAACTGGCGTTCCCGGCAATCTGCGTGCTGCTGCGAATGACCGAGTCGTCCGGCAGCGTCGAGCGCACCGGCGAGCTGATCACGCAGAACGGCAGGTCGCCAAAATCCTTCAGTCGCTCAAAACTCACCGGAAACCGCAGGCCGTCAAACAAACGCCCCAGGCCCGGTGATTTGCTCACGCAGTAAAACAGCACCAGGTAGTGCACAACAAAGCGGTACAACTCGGCGCTGCTGCGGTTGGGGTCTTTGATGACGCTGCGAAAGCGCGCCAGGTCAAAGGAATTGAAGCCGATCACCCAGCGGGTCGGGCTGGTGATGCGGACGGTCTGACCGCTGTCGGCCAGGACCTTGTCGTATTCCAGCGGGAACAGCTCGGGCGTGGTGCTGATCAGGTTCAGCGGCACTTCCATCTCGTTGACCAACTGGAACGGAGACGCCGAACCAATTCTGTCGTACAGCTCTTTGAGTGCTTTGAAATGATGCTGGGTCTCCCGGCCGCTGCTGCGCTGGGCACCCTGGAGGTACTCACCAAACAGATTCTGCGGACGAATCAGCAGCGCCAGCGTGGCCAGGTAATCGGACGCCTGTGCTTTAAGCACGTCGGAGATAGCCCGGGTCTGGCTGCGCAGCTTTATGAGTGCTTCTACGTCAAACGTTTGAGTCATTGGTACATCGTCCCTGAACCCTTCTCAACAATGCGGCGAATACGACGTGACAGCGTGGAGAGATACGCGTTGGCCGGTTGGCACACCTTCTCGAAAAGCTGAATCGGATCAATGTCATCCCGAAAACTCGCTGCGAAGGTTAGGTGAACGCGCACTGCGATCACACCGATAGCTAGTAGCCAGCAGTGTCAGCTCAGGCAGTTAATTGTGTGGGAAAGTTCCTACAGACGCGAAGTTTTTCTCACATTTGATACAGCTCGCAATGATATCTCAAGGCTACTAGGGGGCGTTACTGGGTGGTCGGAATGGCTCTAGCCCTTGTGGATCAAGGGCTGCACGGTTTTATTGGATCCCTTTGGCGGGTGTAAAGAAAAGCGCGGAAAGGTGAACCGGTTCACCTACTGATCTGAACTAAGCGGGCAACTAAGGAAAATGAGGGGAAACGAGTGGGGCGGAGGGGGTGGCCAGTCTCGGGATTTTTTTGCGGAAATTGGATTTTTTCGGGGGAGGGGTGATGTAGTTTGCGCAGGTTCGGCTTGAGTCTTTGGCTTGGGTCAAACGTGTTTTTGTGGACGTTATTTATCAAGGAGCGGGGCTATGCAAATACGAGGTTGGTTGAGGGCGGTTCTGGGTCGCGAGGGGCGGGCGGAGAAGGGCGTGCCGCGTCCGGAGTCAGCGTCAGCTTCTGCCGACGGCAAGAAGCGGGGGCAGGAGGAGCCGTTGTCGCGGGTGCAGCAACTTCTCAGCGGGTTGCCGGTTTGTCAGGCGCCTGGTGCGTTCGCGACGCCGCCGCCCGTTTGTCCTTCGGTCTGGGAAAGAGACAAGGCATTACTCGCCAGGTATCACGCCTATGTGGACGACGCCGAGAAGATTGGCTGGCGAGCGCTGCCAGACGCCCCTCGGGAAGAGGGGCGTGAGCTTGCAGCGCAATGGCGGTCCAGGGCGATCGACCTTTCCAGCGCTAAAGCCACCGAGCAATGTGACGGGATTTACTGGTACTTCCAGAGCGCAGCCATCGCTTCACTTTTTGCGGACGGACCGGAATCGGAAGCCTTTGCCCGCTACAGGAGGGATGCGGAATCGTATCGGGGATGGCGCAGGGTGAGCGGTCAGGTGCGGTTGTTTGATGAGTATGTGAGCGTGATTGCGTCTGGCACACATCCGCGTGCCGGAAGGTAGATCTGCGGTGTCTTCATGTTGATGAAAGTGGGCGGGGAGGCGTTCCACCTTGCTCAGGAAGAGGGCATCAGATTTGTTCGCGCTGCTCATCGACGTACAAGGATTTGTAGCGCGCCATGGCATCCGTGAGTCGGCGCTTTAAGTAGTCATTGGTATGCCCCAGCGCTGCCAGAATCTGCGCAGATTCCTCGTGATAGGACGCGCGCTTTTCCAGCGACCACGTCGATGGCGCGGATTGGAGATTGGTGATCCGGTCGCACAATTTGATGGCCGCCGCTTCCCGGGAATGCGCGGCGATCGCCTGGAAATAGCGCTCGTCCGAGAACGGCACGATCAGGTTCTTGCTCAGGCAGGCGACGGTCGATGCGACAGCGGCGCCGAACACTTCAGCCAATGCCTCCTCCGAGATCGCGGTGTCCTCGATCACGTCGTGCAGCAGCGCGGCAGGCATGGCGATGGCCAGATCACCGATGTCACTTTCCCGGTCCGCGAAAATCAGCTCGTTGGCGACCATCGCGACATGGGTGGTGTACGGCAGATCTGACCCCTTCATCATCTGCCCGACGTGGGCGTGAGAAGCGAACAGCCAGGCTTTGTTGTAGAGATGCTGCAGGTCGGTGCACGTCAATCAATTCACTCCTGAGATGGGGGAGATGGGCGGTGAAGACTTTCCAGGGGCTGGCCGTCGGGGAGCTTAATTTTTAAACCGCGACCGATCTGGATGCCGATGTAGTAAGCGATGCCGAGTGCATGGGCAAGCTCCGGATCCGTCTCCTCGAACTCCTTCCCGGCCCACGCGCCAATGGTCAATTTGTGCAGGCGGCTCTTATCTTTTTCGGTGCCCAACAAAATCTTTCTGATGAAGTCGAGTTGGATCAGCGAGCTTGCGTAAAGGGGAACGCTGGACACGATGCCTCCCTGAGGCGGGTGATCGCAATGGCTTCGTCGATGTAGTCGATGGCTTTTTTCAACGGCTCGTTTCCCTGAGTTGCGGCGGCGTTTGCTAGATCGCGCTGCCTCGGTTCCAGCCTGGCTTTTGCATCAGCAATTCGTCCATCTCCCTCCGGCGGCAACGGTTGACGAATTCAAGCGCTGAGGCGAGATCGTGGTGGAAGCGTTCGGACATCTGTTGGTCTATTGCGTAATATTCTGCGTAGTCCACAAAGCCGCTGCTCACCGGAAACGATACGTAGAACTGGCCTGAGGTTTCTTCGACTCCCAGGGAGAACATCTCTTCGCGGTTTACGTAAGTGTCGCTGAATGTCATCGTTCGTAGGGCTCCAGTTTGCTTGCTAAAGCAGCTTTAGCGCTGCCTCATTATGCAATATCAGGTAAAGCTCGCTGCGCAAAGCTTTACCTGGGTTGGTTGGCGGTGAGCAAGGCAGTGCGAATGAGGTCGAGTTTTTGTCTGGTCAACCGCTAGTGACCGACGATGAACGTATGTGCTTATGTGCTTATGTGCTTATGGGCTAGGGAACGGTAATGATTGATGCGCATAATCTCAAGAAGGTCAGTTGGACATTGCTAACATTCCTTTTATCCATGATGGCCCTAGGTCCATCAAATCTTGAATTTTTCTGGCATCTGTACCTCGTGGTGGCGCTGCTGGCGATTCTGTGGACTCTCTACCTGGTTTATTTTTGTGAGAGATTTACCGTTTATATGATCTCGCTGGTCGTGGCGTTTTTAGGCGCGTTTTGTTCACCAGTCTGCTCGGTCGCGTATCTCGCAGCAGGAAGCATCTGGGGCAAAGAGGGTCTTCTGCCCTTATTGCTAGGGTGCGCCCCGGTTGGTATCACGCTGCTGACCTACTATGCACTGGCCAGAGGCAGGTCATCCTTTCATCCGTTCGAATATAACGGGCTAAAAGTCCAGCCGAGGTATCAGGATAGGCAGCGATCAACTGCCTCGTATAATCCCGTGTTAGTTGCCGGA
Source organism: Pseudomonas sp. W5-36 (assembly GCF_046540455.1). NCBI lineage: Bacteria > Pseudomonadati > Pseudomonadota > Gammaproteobacteria > Pseudomonadales > Pseudomonadaceae > Pseudomonas > Pseudomonas sp. W5-36. Next base: position 285,854 of record NZ_JAXCIQ010000005.1, read on the forward strand.
GCTACAACCTTGGCGGCAAGTATCACTATAAATTCACTCGGCCATTTAACTGCTGCAATGGTCGCTATGGTTGGACTGCAGGCGTTTTGCATCGCCGCGTTGTTTCACGCTCGGCACATCATCAGGGGGCTACGCGCACTCCGCCTTCAAGAACAATCAATGCCTACGCCCTACACGTTCATGCAAATTGACCAAATTCGCGAAGCGCGGAGTCGTTGGTATTTGGGCAGATTGTTTGCGTTGATCGCTTCTTGGAGAAAATCACGAGACAACTGATTTTTCGATTCGTCTCGACTTGGTTTGGTGAGTATCTCGCGTCGCTGATTTGTGAACGGTTATAGCGACGGAAACGGCGCGGTGTGGGTTGACATCATCCGATAGCCCGGCGGGATGGAACCGGAAGGCAGTTGCAGGGCAGAAGCCAGTGCCCATCCGCCGATGGTGCGCGTCTGATACCTTTCGATAATCCCGGGGCCCTTTTGCTGCGCTGTCTTCCTGCAACGAGGCGGACTGCTGGGAACTCCCGAACACGATACGCAACGCTGCGCAAAATCGATTCTCCGGGTTGACAGGGAGAGGCTCAAAAGTGTCTCCTTTCTCGCGGTGACGCCTGTAACGATTCCGAGGCTGTGACCGCCTTCGCGGTTCATCCCCTGCGAAAATATGAGATGTCTGACTTCCGGGATACTTTTAGCAGCCGGTTGCAAGGCTTGGAATTCAAATACGGGGATAGTTGCCGCCGATTGCAGTTTTTTTGTCCGAAAAGCTATCGCTCACTACAAGCGTTGATAGAACGACCGGGAATTCATCATTAATGTGCGGATTGGAGTTATCTGGTTCAATGAATACGATGTATGATCCAGACCCGCGTACAATTAAACGAGGTCCCCTGTTGACCTTTCTGTTTGTCGTGGGCGCAGGTGCGTTTGGTCCTGCTAACTTTCCTGAATGTACGTGGCTATATCTCGGTTTCGTGGCCTTATTTTTTTTATATACGCTCTATATGATTTACTGGTGTGAAAGTTTCACCTCTTTCACGCTCGGCATGTTTTCGTCATTTGTATTCTCGTTTGGCGTCGCTGCGGCGGGTCTAGCCCATGTCGCGCTTGTCGTAGATTTGCACGCTTCGAGATCCCAGGCTGCCGTTGCAAATATAGGGCTCGTTGCGTTGATGGGATTGATCTACGTATTTGTCTATTTTTCTCCTCGTAAGAGTTTTCCTTTTCAAACCGATGGGAACAAGGTTTCACGTGTCGCTATGCGAAGCAGTGATTACAGTCCCGGCCTCATTGCAGGTGTTGGTTCTGTGGCATCAGCTCTTTTGATTAACTCTGTGTCATCACTGACGTCTAGCGCCGTCGCTGTGATGGGCGTCTTTTTTTGCTGCGTTGCCCTCATGCTTTATGAACGTGATGCGATTAGCGGCCTGCGCACCCTCCGTTCTCGGGAGAAGTCCATGCCTGCTCCATTCACCTTCAAGCGAATCGACGAGATCCGTAAAGCCCGCAGCCGTTGGTGGATCAGTAGATTGTTCAAGTGGATTAGTTCCCGGCACCAGTGACCAGGTGCATGATTAAAGGTGATTCTGCGCACGCTGAATTGTCTCTTCGCGTATTCACCCAAGGGGTAAAGGAGATTTACATGATCATGCACCTCGCATCGTTTCTCGCGCCACAGAACGTACAGCTGATCGCGTCCAGGCTCTGCCAATCCGAAACCGCCGAGTTGCGCGCTGTCGACAGACGCAGGATCTCTAGCCAATCAAAGTCTGTGCTTGAGGGTATGGATTGGGTTGGAATATTTATTGATCCATGGGTTGAGGCAAACCGATAAAGAATGCGTTGAAGCGTTGAAAGGGATACTGGCTGATGATTTTGGACTCCGATTATCTCAAGCACGGTGCTTGGGTCTCGTTTATCGCACTTGTCTTTTCCATGGCTATCGGGCTCTCTGCGGTTCCGCTCTTCTGGCCAGCCTATATTCTGGTTTTTCTCTTGAAACTTAGCTGGTTTCTCTACCTGATCTATTTTTGTGAGAGGTTTACATTTTATTTGTGGTCAGTCCTAGCCAGTGTGCTGAGCTTCTTGATCGTACTAGCAGGCAGTGCCGTTTACGCTTCCGCTGCCGACGTGTGGGGCCCGGCAAGTGCCGAGGCATTCATTGCAGGATTGTTACCCGTGGCTTTAGTATTTTTTACTTATTTTATAATCGCGCGCACAAAACCGTCGTTTCATCCGTTTGAATACAGTGGAAACAAGGTAAAGGTAGTGCCGAGAATTAGTCAGAGTAAGTCAGCAAGGTATCCGGCTGCGTTGTTGGCTGGTGCCTCCACATTAGTCGCGAGTATCTTCGTCAAAATCTTTGGGGTACCCGCAGCGGGAGTTGTTGGTGCGGTCGTCCTGACGACCTGCGCTTTAGTGATTCTTTACCACCTGCGTCATTCAGTTAGAGCGCTGCGCACGTTGAGCATAAAAGAAAAAACCACATCAGGGCGCTACACGTTTATGGAAATCGACGGCATCCGCGAAGCGCGCGGTCGGTGGTGGATCAGTAGATTTTTCACCTGGGTTGCCTCTAGGTGCGCCTCGACGGACGGCTAGGCCATTCGGGGTATGGTAGCCCGTATTTCCCAGTACTTTCGGCAGGTACCCCGTACAAACGGGATTCCGGCAATCGGCTCTACAAGAATGCTGGAGTAACTATAGTTGATTTTGTTTCCCACTTGACGTAGCTAGTAGGCCGTCTGGCTCTGTAGTGCCCTCTGGATCTAGTGAATCCTCATGAAGACCTTGACCTTGACCCTGAACCTGCGGCGCCGCCGCGGTAGGGTAGATCACTAAATGTGTATCTGATGTCGGGCCAAGTTCAAGAGTGGCCATGGCTATGTCACCTTTAGGGATGATTTACACATGAGCCTCGACCACCTTTGTCGTTGGCATCGTAAATGACTTGGGAGAGAGTAGCCTTGCTGCTAAGCGTTTCCGGTCCTCAAGACGCTGCCATATTCGTGAATTGATTCGGCGAGTTATATAGCTTCCCCTCGTCTAGTTCCGGGCTTCTGTATGAGCAACTCGTCCAGCTGTCTGTTGCGGCATTTGGTAACGAACGTCAGTGCGGCATTCAGATCACTTTGGAATAGATCAAGCTGCGCGCGATCAATTTCGTAATATTCTTCATACTCAATCATGTCATTTCTCACCGGAAATGAAGCATAGAACTTTCCTGAAAATTCTTCTATTCCTAGTGAGAAGCGCTTTTCGCGATTGAAGTAAATATCTGTAAATTTCATAAGATCCTCTGCGATAGATCAGTCTTTAAAATTCGATCCGCGGATACCTCTTATTGATGCCGGCAGGTGTCCTCGATCACGTCGTGCAGAAGCGCGGCAGGTATCGCGATGGACAGATCACCGATTTCACTTTCCCGGTCCGCGAAAAATCAGTTCGTTCACGCTCACCATGCCACCTGGGCGAACCGCCCTAAAGAGTGATATCTCAGAAGGACAAATCGATGCTGACGATCTTTTTACTCTTTTCCAACGCTTCGCTATCGCTTGTCTCGTTTGGCGTTAACCGGTTCAGGAAGTCTTCCAGACTGGAAGAAATCAAGACATATCCCCGGTCGACACCCGCCGCGTCATGTGCCCAGTAATGAACGGCCCCAGTTGCTTTAGCAATGCAAAACTGGTCGCCCGCGGGCGATTCGCCGAAGGTGTAGGTCTTGTCGGGGATTCGGCCGGAATACATGTTGTTCCTCTGGAAGATGTTGTATCCGTCGGGTGATAGGCCATAGATGATGTCCAGGTCGTAGGTCCCGGTCTGGCTCACGCACTGGGCACCTCGGGTGAAGACTACTGCTCCGCCTAGATCGGAGGAGAGATCCACCAATAGATCCTCAATCTCAATGACACATCCCTCCTGCAGAGGTTCGTCAATCTGGCGAGAGGTTGGGCTTGGGCAATGAGCACCGAGTACCTCAGACATTCTTTTGCTGATTGCTCTCATGTTACCGCTCCTGACCCGATGACCCAGTGCCAATCCTTCAAATGATTATGCTCCATCAGGAACGGAGTCAGGGCCGTTAAGCTTGTCCCGGACGTGGTGTGCTGTGCGCACCAAGGGATCCCACAAGCCTGCCTCGCTGTTCCAGGCAGCGCCTGCCCAACGTTGGTCGGCGGTCAACTCAGCCCTGCGTTCGACCAAGCGTCGTTTGAGGATATCTGAGACGGCACTCAAATCAATCTTGGGCAGCGCTGCATATGGCCCGTCTGGCTGCGCTTCTTTATTCGCGAGGCAGTAGCAGTAGCACCAGATCCAGCTTTGAGCCATATAGATCACCCGATTTTGATCTGGATAATGGTTGAGCAGTTTCAGCAAAGCCTGAACAAAACTCGCTGAGAATGAAGCGTTACGGGCGTTAAATTGCGGCATGAACAGCCGATCGAAAGCGACGACAACATTCTGAGGGTCGGCGTTGTCGTCTTTGGTCTCGAGAAAATAAAAGGGCTCGCCTGCGAGGAATCTGTCGAATTCATCGTGATGCAATGCAAGCTCAAGTACGTTGGCAGGTTCCTTGTTCATTCAGTTCTCCATCGTGAGCGTGTGGCGCGTGAACGAGGGTGATTTACGGCGTGGTCTGCGCGGGCTGCTTAATTGGAGGGAGACTACATCAGTTAGGTCGCTTCGAAGGCGTGTTCGGCTTCGATTATGATAAGACCCAGTGACAGGTTGTAAGGCCACTGATCCGTAATGACTCTAGCCATCCCGAGCTTACGATGGCTGATCAGTTCCGGAATCTCGCCTCGCGAAATCAGGTGTAAAGCCTTCAGTAGTACTGCTTTGAAGCGAATGAGTTGATCCTCGGTGGTGATCTCAAAAATCGCCTGCCGCCGGTCAGTCAGTGCGCAGTCAATTGCACGAAGGGCCGCTTCTATTTTTTGTTTGGCAGTTTCTCTGCGGTTCATCTTGGTGGCGTCCTGCATGACTTTTCTTCCGTTTTCAAGACTCAGAAGCTCCCGGCCCACGTGACCAAAACTGCCAGCAGCATACCGGTGATGGGCGCCGGTTGAGGAGAGCGGGCGTTGCTCAAGCCAACCGAACGCCATCAGCGCCTAGTGGTTTTGAGACCTGAATTCACGCATCCATTTCAGGGCAGGCGTTTCTCCCCCTGTGAGCTCAGTGCAAAAAGTTGCAAACGCCTGCTCAAGCGCTTCATACGCCTGGAGGCCTCGTTCGCTAAAGCGGTATCGCCCCGGAATCTGGCCCCACTCCCAAGGCGTCGTAATCGCCCTTCCATGACGAGCTTTAGCAGAGGCTTCAGTTCAGCGTATAGCTCCGCTGCCTCAGCATCGAGATCGGCATACGCCTTGAGATGGGTTTCCAGGTTGAGTGCTGCAGCGTGAAGCTTGTTGTTACTCATGGTGAGTTCCTTCGCATGCAGCTGTGCGTGCAAATCTTTTGTAGATAGTGAGCTCGAACGTGTTACTTGCCGCGTCTCGCTTTGAAGGCTTTGAGAGCGTCGGATTCGCCGCCGGTAAGCTCAATGTAGAACGCAGCGTATGCTTCGGACAAATCACTGTAGCCTTGGAGATGGGTCTCCGAGAGCAGCCTGTAGCCTGGGATATCTCCGATTTCCACCGCCTGAAGAATGCTGCATCGCTCGGCCCGCTCGATAAGGTCCTGAAGCGAACCCGATAGTAACGCTGCGGCAGGGTCAACGACTGCGTATTTATCTAGCGTGCGCTGCAGCTCACGCGCCGATGCCTGGAGTTTGTTTTTATTCATCGCGGCCCTCTTCAAAACTGCCTTCCTGCGCATTACAAAAGCTGACCCTGCTGGTCAGCGCTCCGCGGCAAGTTGCCGGTCTAAACGGGATTTCAGTCATCCTCTAGCCCTCGCTGCTCAAGTGGTGTTGAAGCGAGCCGCCACGGCTCTGCTGATGGTTGGGTAACCGCACCTTCGTGGCGTTCGGGCCGCAGTCCGCAGGCTGTGATCTGAGGGTGATGCGGACTCATGGAAACACGCTTCGAATCGGCGCAAATGCCAATAGACGAACGTCCCGCTAGAGATTATCAGGCACGAAGTCGGGACCTTCAAACTTGTCCCGAACGCCTAACGCCATGCGCATCAATGGCTCCCAGAGACCTTGCTTACTGTTCCACGACTCGCCTGCCCACCGCGTGTCGTTAATCAATTCAGCTTTGTTGGCCTCAAGTTCATGCTTGAGCGCTCTTGCGATGCCAGCTGTATCCATTTCAAAAAGGTCACCATACTTGCCGTTTGGATTTGACTTCTTTTGGATGAGGCAATATTGGTAATACTGGATCCAGTAAGATACAGCATAAATCGCTCGATTTTTGTCTGGGTAGGTGTCCAGAGCCTTTAACATTGCTGTTGCAAATTTGACCGCAAAGGTTTGATTCTTGGTTTTTGTCCAATAGTCGAGCACTAACAAGTCGAAGGCAGCCTTCACGTTTTGTGGTTCTTTGGTGTCTACCTTGGCTTCTTGAAAATAGATGGGCTCGCCGACTATAAATTTGTCGAGTGCGCCGTCCGCTAGCGCGATAAGCAACACATTGTCCAGGTTATCTGTCATTGGATTTGACCCCTTGCGCAGTCAATTGCATGAATGGCCGTCGCTATTTTTTGTTTTGGTGGTCTCGCTGCTGCTCATAGTGAGGGTCGCATCCATCATGATTATCCTTCGGTTTCCAACGGTCAGAGCCTACACGGCCAACGTTACCAAGCTGCTCGGTAGCATACCGGCGATGCGCGCCGGCCGGGTAGGATGAGCGCCACAGCGTGAAGCCCCGTACTGTTCGTATGGAATTGCTGCGCACGTAGCTATGGTGCAAAAGCCAGCCGCGTGTTCGCTAAGTAAAAGCCCTCGACCCATGTGACCCACAAGGAAGAACTTCTGATGACCAACGATCACACCCCCGACTTCACCAAAGTCCCCGCCGGCCTGACGCCGTTCCCTCCGATTGAAAACGTGTTTGTCGCCGATCAACTGGAGCTGGCCAACCATCTGCACCCTTTGTTCAGCGTTGATATCAGCACCGTAAATCCCGAGTGGTCGGGCGTGCTGCACATGCTCAGCCCGCTGGAGCCCTACGAGAGCCTTGTTGGCGAGCTGACCGAGTGGGACGGGTACCACGGTGATTTGCTGAAAACCAACTGGATCGGCTTCGCGGTCGAGCACGGGCGTTACCGCTTGTGCGGCGACCCGCGCTATTTTTTTCTGCATGAGGGTAACGCGCACCTGACGGACCCTCATCCAGGCGCGAGAGCAGATTTGGAGCAGCACTACGCTGAACAGCACAGTGCGTTTATCAGTACCGTCGAGCGCTTTAACACCAGCGGGGTGCTGGCGCGCGAGCAGGGCGACCCGCTTTATCCGGTCGAGTTCGTCTCGCAGTTGGGCGGTGAAGTCGATGGGGTCGCGAACTGGGTGGAAACGGTCGAGTTTCCGATGCAGATCGTTGAGATCGATGCAGACCGCGGCGACACGAATGTCTATCCGCTGAGTCCTGCGGGCAACCGGTTTTTCCACGTGGCGAGCGTTCCGGGCTGGCATTACCGAACGGCCGGCGCAGACCTGATCGTGATGTTCTACGAGCCAATTGAGCGCTTGGTTTTGTTTACTTTCGATTACAGCTGAATCCATGAATACGGCGAACGCCGTCGGGGTGAAGCTCTCGACTCAAGACAAAGCCCAGCACAACGTGGAGACAGAAAGGGGCGCCGCTGAGGCGTACACGCATTGGCCCAAGCGAAACAGAAGCAAACCTGCTTTCCTTAGTGTCCCTCTGCAGCCGTTGATACCGGGTAGGGCATTAAGGCCCTAGCTTCGATTATGGCTATGTATTGACCTAGTGGGGCTGATCGATGTGGTTACCACGCGCGCTCGCATTATGGCGAGAGCAGTCTAGATAGCATTTACTCACCGTTCTGCCCATTATTCCTAGATTCGATCCATAGGCTCAGCGACAGTGGTTCGCCGCCCGTCACCTCGATCGAAAAATCAGCGTACGCGTCTTCAAGCTCGCCGTACCGTTGAAGATTTTTCTCGGTAAACCGATAGTGGCCAGGTACTGCTCCTATCTGAATGGGTTCGGATAGGTGGCCCGCTTTTGCCAGCTCCAATAACGGCTTTAAATCGGAACAGAGGGCAGCAGCTTCGGGATCTATTTTTGAGTATTCATCGAGCTGATGTTGGAGCTCTAAGGCAGTGTTTATTACTTTTTCGATATTCATCGCTAATTTCCTGCGATCTCTGGTGCCCGCCCGGGGGCAGAGCACGTTTACGTTCATGCGCGTCGTTTTAAGCGAGACAAGGGAAGGGTGCAGCTGAAGCTAGCACGTATCGGTGGAATGCGGGTTGTCACTTCATCTGTTCTCGAAGCCACTTCAAAGCTGGCGTCTCTCCCCCTGTTGCCTCAATCGAAAACTCCGCGAATGCATTTTCCAAGTCGCGATACTGCTGGAGGTTTCTCTCTATAAAGCGATAACGTCCCGGCACGTCTCGTACTTCAAGCGGGTTCGTGAGCGTGCCAGCTTTTGCATGTATCAATAATGGCTTCAAGTCAGCATGAAGAGCCACGGCTTCAGGATCTATCTTGGAATGTATCAACAGCTGGTATTCAAGGGCAATGGCTAGCTCTTTGAGTCTTGGAATGTTCATGGTTAATTCCCGATTGAGCCTATGGGTTTGACGGATGACCAATCTCCGCGATTAGGAATAAGGTACCACGCCGCGCCGTGCTGCTGGGTACCGGAGGTTATCCATTTCCAGCAGCTGCTGCCATCACTATGTTTGGCTTGAGAGTGTCAGTCAGGCGAACCTCTCACATCTCCAGGCTTTTGGATAAGCAACTCGTCCAGTTGTCTGTTTCGACATTTCGTGACAAACGCTAATGCAGCGTTAAGGTCCTTTTTAAATAGTTCGAGCTGTGCATGACTAATCTCGTAATACTCTTCATAGTCAGTCATGCCGTTAGTCACCGGAATTGAAGCATAAATTTTCCCCGAGGACTCCTCAATACCTAGGGAAAAGCGCTCCTCGCGATTAAAGTAAATGTCTGTAAATTTCATAAGGTTCTTTTCGGTAGTAGAGTGGTTATAAATTGATCCGCGGATAATTTGCCAGCATCAATAATGGCGTGAAAGATTTCAACTAAGCTTACAACTCGTGAAGTTAAAATCAGCTTCCACGAAACCTGCGTGCTTTCGTGAAAGCTTTTAGCGAAAGTACCACGAGCGAAGGTCCCGCTAAAGATTATCAGGCACGAAGTCCGGACCTTCAAACTTATCCCGCACGCCTAGCGCCTCGCGCATCAACGGCTCCCACAGACCTTGCCTACTGTTCCAGGACTCGCCTGCCCACCTCGTATCGGTAATCAAGTCAGCTTTATTGACCTCAAGTTCGTGCTTGAGCGCACGGGCGACGCCAGCTGTATCCAGTTCAAAAAGCTCACCATACTTGCCATTTGGATTTGCCTTTTTTTGGGTTATGCAATAGTAGTAATGCTGGATCCAGTCGGATACAGCATAAATCGCTCGATTTTTGTCTGGATAGGATTCCAGCGCTTTGAACATTGCTGCTGCAAATTCGCCGGGAAACGTTTCATCTTTAGTCCTCATCCAATAGTCGAGTACCAAGTTGAAGGCAGCCATCACGTCTTGTGGTTCTTGGGTGTCTACCTTGGCTTCTTGAAAATAGAAAGGCTCGCCGACGATAAATTTGTCGAGTGCGCCGTCCGCTAGCGCGATCAGCAACACATTGTCCAGGTTATCTGTCATTGGGTTCACGTCCTTGCGCAGTCAATTGCACGGATGGCCACCTCTTTTTTTGTTGGCGGTTTCCCTGCGGTTCATAGCGGGGGTGGCATCTGGCATGATTAATCCTTTCGTTTCCAGGGCCCAAGGCCTACCCGGGGCACGTGACCATACTCCAGCTAGCATACCGGTGATGCGTACCGGCCGGGTAGGATGAGCTCCTCAGCTTGAAGCTAGATATTAGCTATGGTGAATTTGCTCCTCACGCAGCTGTGTTTCCAAGCCAAGCGCGTGTTCGCTGATCGCCATGGAGATGTGCCGATTTATGGTCACCTGGATGAGCAATCCGCCATTTTTTTGCTCGATTCAATTAGCGTGTAAGAATGCGATTAAGCAATCACCAAGGATGCGTTTATGACACTGCCCCGCTTTATCTACCATCCCGATCCCGTCGGTACCGGTTCGGTGCAACCTTCTTCCGTCACGTGCGTGAGTTGCAATCAGGCCCGCGGCTACATCTACATAGGGCCGGTATACGCCATTGAGGAATACGAAAACTCTATCTGCCCTTGGTGCATTGCAGACGGGAGTGCGCACCAGCGTCTGGGCGCGACGTTTGTGGATGACGAAAGTATCGGCCTGGATGGCGAAGACACGCTGAGCGAGGCGCAGATCGCCGAAATCTGTCAGCGCACGCCTGGTTTTAATGGCGGGCAGCAAGAATGCTGGTTCACTCACTGCAACGACGCGGCCGAATTCATCGGTAAGGCCGGCCATACAGAGTTGCTTGAAATGGGGCCAGCAGCCATCGCCGCCGTTCAGGACTCAACGGGGTTGGAGGAGGGGCCGCAGTGGCAAGCGTTTTTCAATGCCCTGGATAAGGATCATGGCCCTACCGCCTACCTTTTCAAATGTCGCCACTGCGCCACGCTGGGCGCTTATCAAGACAACCATTGACGCACAGCGTTGAGATCTATATTGATCACCGCGAATCGACTGACGAAACCATGAAGGTGTATTTGGGCAAGACCCCGCCCTTCCTGGTCTCGGACACTGACTTGAAAGACGTGGAAATCCAGCGTGTCCCCAACGGCCTGCATATCAAGCTGAAAGGAGCCATCTCGGATTACAGCAGCGACCTTTACCTGAAAGACGGGGACACTTACACCACTTACCGTGTAAGCCTTGAACAAGTCGAAACCCGACCGCCCTTGCCGAGCGGTCGGTGAGCTTATTTCAATAAGGCGATCACTGCGCAGGCAAGCATGATCAACAGCGCCGGCCACTGCATCGGTATGAAAAAGAAGTGGTGGCGAACACCATCGGGGTGAAGCTCGCGATTCAACACAAAGCCCAAGACAACGTTGATGGCTGAACCAATACCCAACCCCATCAAGAGTTGCATGAGTGAGGTATTTCCGGGCTTAACGCTGGAATCCGGCCATAACCACATCATTAACATCAACATCGCTAATGGTGTGAACAACGTCATCCAGCCTGCGCCGCGATAGATCATCATCGGACGTTCATCTCAAAAACATTAGCGGCTGGCTTGCGTGCCTGCTCTTCAACCGCCAATACGACATCGAGCGTGCTGAGGAACAGGTCATGGCTCAGGATGCCGGTGGCGATGGTTGACAATACGGGCTTGCCGTTCTCGTCCTTGATCACTACGTTTTCGGTCCAGGCGTTGAGGTCTACCGTGCGCAGTGACGACACCGGCACTCTGTTGCCTTGGTACTCGAAGAAGTCCCGGCTCAGAAGAATTGGCGCCGTGGTCACTTTAAGGAAGTTGCCCGTTACTCGCTTGCCCCAGACCTGCTTTGAACTGATGCAGTTGAAGGTGACCGACTGGCCCGCCTCCAGCGCTTCCGCCACTGCCGGCAGCCGCGCCCGTACGTGTAAGGCTCGGACCAGCTCCTGAAATGCCTGGAAGCCTTTCAACGTATCGATAACCCGATGGAAGGGCTCTGAGGCATTACGACGATAGGCAAGGTTTGTGATCAGGCCGGTCAATACAGTTTGCCCGGAGCTGAACAGGTACAGGTCTTCTATCTCGGCAAACGCCGTGTAGTCGCGCTGGTCTTTAGTGATGCGCACGATGCCGTTTCCATAAACTTCGTAGTGGGTACTACGCAGCTTTTTTTGCCAAACGGTGGTACCCAATAGGCATAGGCCTACAAGGGCCAACAAGCCGGTGGTGAAACTAAACACCATCTGCTGGCTGGCGAAATTGAGGGTCATCCCGCGGGACGTGTGAAGCGTGACCGGGGCGTTGTCGCCCATCGGCACAATCGTAGACAGATAGAAGACGAATGCGGCGAGACCCAAAAACACAACGGCCAATATCAGGCCGAAAACCAAAAAGGCCTTGCCTTGGCGGAACGTCGCGATCAGCTCGCCGGCGTCGGAAGAAGTGTGGGAGTTGTTTGGTTGCATGAGTGTTTGCGTCCTTGTCTTTGAATGGGTGCGCGGCCTTAGGCGCGGGGCAGGGTAGATGGTGCTTTTTTTCTAGGGAGTGGAGCGGTGTAGCTGGATTCATGGCATGCCCGGCGTGATTACTATCAACGCTTCCTGTGCCCATGCTGTTTTGTTGAGCTGCTCCCCAACCTTGCTGGTCGGCGGCGGATGCGACAGCGATGGGGTACAGAGACAGCTAATGTTGCATGCAGAGCTCATATAACCGGGTGCGCAATTCGGCGAACTCATTGTTTTCGTCGATCAAGGGCTGTCCGTTACAGTACAAAACGATGTCGGTCAGGGACCCCATTCCTCCATACAGTCCGATTATTTGCGAGAGTGCGAAATCATAGTCGTGAGGCAGATTTGCTCGATAATCATCAAGGTGCTCAGCCCATCCGTCTTTGTTCCCGGCACGTAGCAACGCGGACATGCGGGTCATCGTCGCACTTATCGAAATGCTGTTTGTCATCCCAGAGGCCCTGATCCGATTACGCCAGCTCAACTCAACTACCAGGGATTACAGGCTACGTTTCCCGGCAAGTCCCTGGTCCGAAGGTGATTTCAGTAATAGGCTCGGCCTGGCTGCTGGAGTAGCTGTAAGTGATCTTGTTTCCCAGCGCTAGCATGAGCAAATAGGCAGTCTGGCTGCACAGCGCCTTCTGGATCTGTTGAGTCAGGTAACTCTCGTAGTACACCCGTTCACCTGGGCGATTTGCATAAACAGAAAGCGTGATCTTGTAGAGCACGGTGTGATCGGCATAGCTGATATTGTCGATGCGGGTCATAGGGTCGAGCATGATGGGAAGCTGTTTCTGTTGCTCGGCAATCACGGCTTCAAGCGCTTGCTCACTGTCCTGAGCGTAGGTCGGTGTTATGCCGCAGAAGGCTATCGCTGAGGCAACCAAGCATCGGATTAAGCGGGTCAAAATAACGTTCCTTGTTGTCGTTTACACGATTGGTGATTCAGGCATAAATCTTTCTGCATGGAGGTCTGTATCGTGAATCAGGCACAGGATGACTGGTGGCTCACAACGGCGATTACTGTGAACCATTCCGCGTGCCGTTGACTTACTTACCTCGATCGTACTCAGCTTTAGTCATCTCCTCACCGTAGCGAAGAGCGTCATTGAAAAGACGGTTCTCGTGCGGAACGGGCTCGCGGCTTTCCTGCTCTCCATAGAACCGCACAAATACCTGCTGGGAAGCGTGATCCCATCGATAAGTGACATCCTCGAATGGGTAATCGACGTAAACATCTTCTTTAGCAAAGCGCTCCCCCTTGTTGATGCCCATTACAATCCCCTCACTGTGTCGTAGTAAGCCTTGCTTTTCGTGGCAATAGCCTCGGCACCGCTGGAAGTTGGATTCATTGTTCGCCAATCCTCATAGTAAGCATGTCCAAGACCGCCCGGCACACCGGCCTTGGAGGCCACGGCGTCATAGGTGTCGCTCCCCAACAGGTTTCTGGCCAACGCCTCAGGCTCTTTAGCAAAAATCATTTGGGGAGAGTTCACTTGAATTTCACCGGGTATGCCGGCTTTGGTCATGAACGATGAATTGACCCCACTGTAGCCAAGTGGGTCTGCAGCACCATCGATGATTTTCACCTTGGCACCGCGTTGCGCCAACTCCTGAGTAACTGACGCAATTTTGTCTGCGGGCACAATGATCGTGTTACGTGCCAGGTCCTTGATCTTTGTAGGGTCACCGCCGTAGTCATTGGCGATCTTTTCCAATGCTCGCGCCCTTGATTTGATCGGTGCTTTTGCAACCGTGCCGCCGTACTTGGCAGCGATCTCATCAGCCACGGCGTCTATCTCGGCCTTGGCTGCACCGGCTTTTGCATAGATTTCTTCGAAGGTTGGGCGTGTTTTGGGTGGTTTGGTAGATTTGGAGCTCTCGTTGGGCAGCGGTGGTTCAGGCTCAGCCTTTTTCAATGGCGTCACATCTTTCGCCTGCAATTCCGGCTGAGCCAGAATCTTCTGTTCATTGCGCGCTAACCACGCCGCGAATTCCTTGTTCGAAATGTCGGCCTGTAGCTTGGCGCTGCGGGTAGCGATGCTCTCCAGACTGTTCATCACGCCGGCCTTCATCTGCCCGCGCGTCAGATAAGTCACGATGGCCGTTAGCAGCAGCATCACCAGTTGCTCTTGCCCGCGAGCCAATTGCCGAGCGGCGCGTTCGGTGCGTTCCTGGACCTGCGCAGCGGAGCCGCCAGTCGGGTCAAGGCCTGCGGGTTTCAAGCCATCTTCCGCGTGCCAGGCGGTGGCGAGCCCTTCCTGCAATGTCGACAAGCATGCAGGCAGGCCCTTGTAGAAATACTCCGCAATGGCCGACAGACCCAGTGCCATGAGAATCACGTTGCCCACTTGCAGGCCGATCCCCGCGCCAGCCACGGCCCCTGGTGCTGCGCCAATACCAAAAGCCCACGCGCCTGCAGCGCCGCCAAGAGCGCCACCCACTGCGACGCTGCCCCCAAGGATCATCACCACTTGCTGCACCAGCTTGATCAGTACCGGCAGAATTTCCTTGATGTTGATCGACGCCCATTTGCGGGTGAGATCGGACTGCATGATCGGGTAGGAGAGGGCCATCGCCTGCCGGACGTGATCGATACTGGCTCCGCCCATGTAGCCGTACGCCTGGCTGACGCCGTTACTCAGCCGGCGGCCCATACCGTCCCAACTGTCGTTCGCGCTCTGCAAACCGCTGCTGACGCCTTGGTTGAGGGCGTTAAATTGTTCGTCGAGGTTTCGCTCGATGTCGTCCCAGCTTGGCACGTTGGTTAATAGGTCCATTTACACATCACAGTCCTTGAGGGGGAAGCGCTGGACAGCGTCCCGATGGGCGTGTCTGTCGCGGCTGACCGTTATGGCTAGCAAGTCGCCAGCAGTAGACGTCAAGTCCGCTATCGACCGCTAACGTACGATTTAATTTCCGGCGATGCGCATTTTTCTCAGGTTTTTTACACTCGGCAATGATGGCAGAACACCGTCACTCACCCAACTGATCGCTATGGCCCTCGGCCAGCGCCTGTGACTACGGGCACTTCGACACATTCACCCGCCGGTTAAGAAATTTCAAACGGGATCCACCATGTTGCGCGACGCTCCGCAAAATCGATTCACCGGGTTGACAGCGGGAGGCGCATAAGTGTCTCCTTTGCCGCTGTGAAACATCTGTAACGATTCTGAGAACGTGATGTCGTTCGCGAATTCCGGTGTCTGGTGGCACTTTCGCATTGCAGCGCGGTCGCAGTGTCCAGCAATTGAATTTTTACCCGGAACCAGATGGCGGTGCTGCCGATTGCGCACATGCGCGCGGACCCAACCGTCGATTCCGAGACTGTTGTTTTAAAGAAGCGTCTGTAGCTCGGGTCCTACGTGATTGTAGGAATGCCCCCACGGTCGATGGCGAACCCGCCCCGTGGTTCGTCATCTACCCGTAAGCGACGATGCAACAAGGGCTCCGGCCCCCTTGTCGGCTCGTAACCTGTTGTTGCTGAGCATGGCGGTAGCGTTCTACCCCGTGCCATCCAGGAGATTTTCATGATGATGGACCTTGCCGCGTTGCTCTCGCCCCAGAACCGGCGCCTGTTCAAGTTCAATAACCTCGCCAGTCCGGAACAGCAACTGCTGCTCGAGTCCTTCAAAGGTCGGGAGGCGCTGTCCCAGGCGTATAGCTTCGAGCTGCTACTGATCTGTGAAGACTCCGGCGTCGAGCTCAAGTCGATGATGGGGCAGTTGGTTACTATCGAAATCGAACTGGCCGACAGCACGCCGCGCTACATCGCCGGTTACCTCACGCGCTTCGCCAGCACCGGCAGCGATGGCGGCATGGCCCGCTACACCGCGACGCTCAACCCCTGGTTCTCGATGCTGAAAAACCGCTTCGACACGCGGATCTTTCAAGGCAATACCGTCGAGGAAGTGGTGACCCAGGTGTTCGCCCTGTGCCCGGCGTTCTCCCGCCACGAATTCCGCCTGACCAAGCCGCAAAAGCGCTACACCTACATCACCCAGTACCGTGAAACCGACTTCAACTTCGTCCAGCGTCTGCTCGAAGAAGAAGGGATGTTTTACTACTTCGAGCACACCGCCGAAGGCCACACCATGATCATCTGCGACGACTCCAGCATGCTGGAGCCGTTGCCGGAACAACCGCAGATCCGCTTCCATACCGCGTCCGTCACCGAGACCGCAGACTCCATCACTCAGTGGAGCGGCAACCGCCAGTTGCAGGCGGGCAAGATGGCAGTGCAGACCTTCGACTACCGTCAGCCCAACAACCGTCTGCCCGTCGGGATGAACAGCCTGAACAAACAGGGCGACGTCGAAACGTTCGAGATCTACGACTTCCCCGGCCAGTACACCCACGGCACTTATGATGAGGGCGAAACGCTGTTGCGCCTGCGCATGGAAGCCCTGGAAATACGCGGCAAGAAGTTCGAAGGCGCGAGCAACTGCCGTGCGATGAAGCCCGGTTATACCTTCGAGCTGGTGCAGCATTACGACCACGATCAGGGCTCGGCCGACGATCGCCAGTTCCTGCTGATGGGCGTCGAAAGCGAAGGCCACAACAATTATTTGAACGGCCATCAGGCGAGCTACTACAACACCTTCTCCTGCGTGCGCAAAAAGATTCCCTTCCGCCCGCAACTGTCCACGCCGCGGCCGACCATCTCTGGGCCACAGACCGCCATCATCGTTGGCCCGCCGGGCGAAGAAATCTTCACCGACGAACTCGGCCGCGTAAAAGTCCAATTCCACTGGGACCGTAACGGCAAGTACAACGACCACAGCTCCTGCTGGGTCCGCGTCGCCCAATCCGGCGCCAGCGGCGGTTTCGGCAGCATCCAGATCCCGCGTGTGGGCGATGAAGTGGTCGTGGTTTTCCTCGACGGTAATCCCGACCGCCCGTTGATTATGGGCAGCGTCTATAACAGCAAGAACACCCCGCCATGGTCGTTGCCGGCGAACAAGACGCAGAGTGGTTTTCTGACGCGTTCAATCAAGGGTAAAAGCTCTAACGCCAACTCTTTCATGTTCGAAGATAAGTCCGGCGCTGAGAAGGTCAGCCTGCACGCCGAACGTGATATGGAAACCGAGATCGAGGCGAATGAGATCCACAAAGTTGGCGGCAATCGTGAAATCAAGGTCGGGGGCACCCACACCGAAACGATTCACCTGCAGACAGCTATTAATGTTGAGGACGGGGCGTACGAGCTCTCCGTCAAGAAGGGTGAAGTGAAGATCACCGCCACCACATCTATCACGCTGCAAGTGGGCGCCAGCTCCCTGACCATGAAGTCCGACGGCACCATTACGTTGTCCGGTAACGTCGTGGACATCGAAGGCAAATCGATCATCAACCTGAACAAGTAGCAGACGGACAAGGAACGCCCCCATGCGCACCAGTATGTATGACCGAATTTCCGAGAAACGCATCGCGGAAGAACAACGCCTGGAAGCTGAACGCCTTGAACAGGAGCGTTTGGCAAACCTGATTCCCAAGCCCCATGAGCGTTTTCAGACCAACGAGTTGAGCTTCGTGCGGCCGGAGAGTTTCAAGGACAAGACCTTTCATGTCTTCACCTTGACGGATCTCGGGCCCAGCCCATTTTCACTCGTCATTGGCCGCTCGGTCGTCGCAGTTGATACCGATTTAGAAACGGTGGCGCAGCAACTGCTGGCTGAGCTGAGTAAAACCCTCGCTCACCTGGACTGGGTCGAGCCGCTTTTCCCCACAACGGCCGCGGGCGTCGACGCTAGACAAGTTGAATTCAGATGGCGGCAGCAGGGACAGCCTGTTCACCAATTGCAGCTGATCTTCCTGCACCGTGATGAGCATGAACAACCGTTGCTGATGCAGATCACCGGGACCAGTAACAACCCAGGCGGGATGACGCCAGCCGAGCGTGAGGCTTTCGTCTCCATCGCGGAGACACTTGAATTACGGATGCCGCCAGATCCTGATGACGAGCGCGATGGAGAGGCCGCTGCGGTATGAGTGCGGCCGCCCGGGTCGGGGACCCGATTGAACATACATCGGCGTTGGAAGGTTTGCTCTTGGGATTAGCCGTTGGCGCTGCGGCAGTGGTGGTCGCGGCGGCAGCGGGTGTCACCATTATCGCAACAGGTGGATTGGCCGCAGTGGCTGCGGTTGGCGCGGTCATGGCGTTGACGGCGGGATTTGGGGAGCTGATTGGCAGTCTGTCTTGGTGCACCAACAAGGCCGGGCAGATATTCAAAGGATCAGGAAACGTCTTCACCAACGGCAAGCCCGCAGCACGGGCTCACCTTGATACCGCTACGTGTGACAAACATGGCTCGGTGCCGCAAGTCATTGCCCAAGGAAGTCGCACGGTTCACATCAATGGCCAGCCTGCCGCGCGCGTGGGAGATCGCACCGTCTGTGACGGGAAGATTAGCGCTGGGTCTGGCAACGTCAACATCGGTGGCGCGACTGAAAAGACTGACGACATTAATCCTGAGGTCGAGCCATGGCTTCACTGGTTGGTCGGCGGGATCGGGTTTGCGAGTGCTGTGATCCTGACGTCGCCCGCTATAGCGTTCGCTGGACTGGTAGGAAGCTTTGCAGGCGGGATTGGCGGCGGTATCTTGGGTGGCCGGTGGTTCGGGGAAGGCTCGAATAAACAGAAATATATGGCTTTTGCCGGGGCATTGCTGGGCGGCGGGTTGGCGGGCAAGGGGCGACAGTGGTTTGATGCTCGGTATGACATCACGCAAGAAGGTTTAGGGTCGCTTTTTGGCAATATCAAAGTCACGCCCAAAGCCGCCGTAGGCGCTACAGCTCGAGCTTCCGACGAACCACCACCAGGTAGTTTTTCAATCTCAGATTGGACTGGCTATCCTGCGGACGTCCCAAAACCGCAAGGACCATTCAGATTAGTGGAGGGACCGGAGTATAATTCCGCCAGAGATGCTGCTAACAAGGCGAATAGGGCTATTCGCCGAGAACAAGGACTTGTGGGTCAAGCAGTGGATGTGCACGAGATCAATCCAGTTAAATTTGGTGGAAGCCCTACCGACGCCGCCAACAAAGTGATCCTGCCTCGTGATGTCCATCGGCAGCAGGTAACTCCATGGTGGAATAAATTGCAGAAAGATTTGGGAGAGTAGCGATGAAGTATGATCTAACAGAGGGGCTGCTTAATGGTCCTGCTGAAATTTCGGCTATTGTTGGTCTGGCAACACAAGCGGGGGTCGTGCTTCCGGAGAGTTATATTGACTTTCTCAAGAAGCATGATGGCGGCGAAGGCTTTATTGGTGATAGCTATATTATTTTTTGGAAAGCTGAAGAATTAGTCTTATTTAATCATGAATATGAAGTTGAGAAATATGCACCGGGGATTTTTCTGTTCGCTTCTAACGGTGGGGGTGAGGGATATGGGTTCGACACTGAGGATAAAGCAATGCCTATAGTACGTATTCCATTTATAGGCATGAATCGACAGTATGCTATCTCAGTTGCACGCGACCTCCCTGACCTATTTGCTCGTTTGGAGGAGTCAAATGAGTGATGTGAATAGGCAATCTCGTCCAAAGGGCATGGAGCTGTTCGAAATAAAACCGATCATAGTCGGGGGTGATCCGACCGACGTTAGAAATAAGGTATGGTTGACGAGACAACAGCATTTTGAAGCTGTGCGTTATTGGAATCAGGTTGTCAACAGTCTACGCGCTGAACGCAATTAATTGGTGGAGCTGGAGGCGCTACCGGCTTGTCAATAATTTAGTTATCCTTGGATAGTGGCCTTAGGTAAAGTCTAAACCTCCTAGTGCAAACAGTCCTACTAGCACTAGGAGCGGCTTAAGAACAGGAAATTTTCTTGCAACTTCGACGGACAAACATTTTCGAATGATGAGTCCAGAACTGTTAAACCTCTATCATCCAGTACCGTTTTACTACTTCGAGCACACTGCCGAAGGTCACACCATGATCATCTGCGACGACTCCAGCATGCTGCAGCCGTTGCCGGAACAACCGCAGATCCGCTTCCACACCGCGTCCGTCACCGAGACCGCAGACTCCATCACCCAGTGGAGCGGCAACCGCCAGTTGCAGGCGGGCAAGATGGCCGTGCAGACCTTCGACTACCGTCAGCCCAACAACCGGCTGCCCGTGGGGATGAACAGTCTGAACAAGCAGGGCGACGTCGAGACGTTCGAGATCTACGACTTCCCCGGACCACGATCAGGGCTCCGCCGACGATCGCCAGTTCCTGCTGATGGGCGTCGAAAGCGAAGGCCACAACAACTACTTGAACGGCCATCAGGCGAGCTACTACAACACCTTTTCCTGCGTTCGCAAAAAGATCCCGTTTCGCCCGCAACTGTCTACACCACGCCCGACTATCGCCGGGCCACAGACCGCCATCATCGTTGTCCCGCCGGGCGAAGAAATCTTCACCGACGAACTCGGCCGCGTAAAAGTCCAGTTCCACTGGGACCGCAACGGCAAGTACAACGACCACAGCTCCTGCTGGGTCCGCGTGGCACAGTCGGGTGCCAGTGGCGGCTTCGGCAGCATCCAGATTCCGCGTGTGGGCGATGAAGTGGTCGTGGTTTTCCTGGACGGCAACCCCGACCGCCCGTTGATCATGGGCAGCGTCTACAACAGCAAAAACACCCCGCCGTGGTCGTTGCCGGCGAACAAGACCCAGAGTGGTTTTCTGACGCGTTCAATCAAGGGTAAAGGCTCGAATGCCAACTCCCTCATGTTTGAAGATAAGTCTGGCGCTGAGAAGGTCAGCCTGCACGCCGAACGGGATATGGAAACCGAGATCGAGGCGAATGAGATCCACAAAGTTGGAGGCAATCGTGAAGTTAAGGTCGGGGGCACCCACACCGAAACGATCCAGCTGCAGACAGCCATTAATGTTGAGGACGGGGCGTACAAGCTCTCCGTCAAGAAGGGTGAAGTGAAGATCACCGCCACCACATCTATCACGCTGCAAGTGGGCGCGAGCTCCCTGACCATGAAGTCCGACGGCACCATCACGTTGTCCGGCAACGTCGTGGACATCGAAGGCAAATCGATCATCAACCTGAACAAGTAGCAGACGGACAAGGAACGCCCCATGCGCACCAGTATGTATGACCGGATTTCCGAGAAACGCATTGCGGAAGAACAACGCCTGGAAGCTGAACGCCTGGAACAAGAGCGTGTAGCTAACCTGATTCCGAAACCCCACGAGCGTTTTCAGACCAACGAATTGAGCTTCGTGCGGCCGGAGAGCTTCAAGGACAAGACCTTTCATGTCTTCACCTTGACGGATCTTGGGCCTAGCCCGTTTTCACTCGTCATTGGCCGCTCGGTCGTCGCAGCGGATACCGATTTAGAAACGGTTGCGCAGCAATTGCTGGCTGAACTGAATAAAACCCTCGCCCACCTGGAGTGGGTCGAGCCACTGTGTCCCACGACGACCGCAGGCGTTGATGCTAGACAAGTTGAATTCAGATGGCGTCAGCAGGGACAACCTGTTCACCAATTGCAGCTGATCTTCCTGCACCGTGATGAGCATGAACAACCGTTGCTGATGCAGATCACCGGGACAAGCAATAACCCAGCTGGGATGACGCCAGCCGAGCGTGAGGCATTTGCTTCCATCGTCGAAACACTTGAATTACGAACACCGCCAGGCCCCGATGATGCGCACAGTGGAGAGGCCGCCTCGGTATGAGTGCGGCCGCCCGGGTCGGGGATCCGATTGAACACACGTCAGCGCTGGAAGGCTTGCTCCTGGGGTTAGCCGTTGGCGCTGCGGCGGTAGTGGTTGCGGCGGCAGCGGGTGTCACCATTGTCGCAACAGGCGGATTGGCCGCAGTGGCTGCGGTTGGCGCGGTCATGGCGTTGTCGGCGGGATTTGGAGAGCTGATTGGCAGTCTGTCTTGGTGCACCAACAAAGCCGGGCAGATATTCAAAGGATCAGGAAACGTCTTCACCAATGGAAAGCCCGCAGCACGGGCTCATGTTGATACTGCAACGTGTGACAAACATGGCTCGGTGCCGCAAGTCATTGCCCAAGGAAGTCGCACGGTTCACATCAATGGCCAGCCTGCCGCCCGCGTGGGAGATCGCACCGTCTGTGACGGGAAGATTAGCGCTGGGTCTGGCAACGTTAATATTGGCGGCGCAACTGAACAGACGGACGATATTAACCCTGAAGTCGAGCCATGGCTTCATTGGCTTATGGGCGGCATCGGGTTCGGTAGCGCTGTAGTCCTGACGTCACCCCTCATAGCGATCACTGCATTTATAGACGGTGCAATAGGCGGTGTTATTGGCAGCGTCTTAGGTGGCCGATTGTTCGGGGAGGACTCGGATGAGCAGAAGGTCATGGCGTTCAGTGGGGCGCTTATAGGCGGCTGGTTTGGCGCGCGGTATGAGATAAAAACTGAGGGCTTTGGATCAAACTTTGGAAATATACGACTCACCCCCCGCGATCCAGAAAGCGTCTATGTCGGTAAACTCAAGGGCGAGGCTGTCGGGCTTCCAGGTGTCCGCACTGAGGAAATTGTCTACACTAAACGTCCGCCCGCCGAAACCAGAGAATTGAGGAATGTGTTTGATCGCAAGGTGCGCCCCGATTATTTAAAATCACTGTCTGAGAATCCTGAGAATATCCAGCACCTGAAAAACGCCGGCATTGATGACTCTGGTATTTCGCGAATGCAACAGGGCAAACTGCCTAGCCGTGACTGGCAAGTCCACCATGATCTACCTCTGGATGACGGTGGGACAAATAGCTTTAATAACCTGACACTCATTAAGAACGATCCCTATCATAAAGTTATTACTAATTACCAAAACACTGTGACCCGCGGCATGAAGCCCGGTGATAGTCAAACGTTGGACTGGCCAATCATTGATCTTGATGTCTACCCTCCGCCCTTACTCTAGAGGTTTGCATGGAAAACTTGGAAGAAAAGATAGCATATGTAAAAAAGACGTATGAGGCGGACGGATTTTTCTTCAATGAAGGTGCGCACGAGCATGAAATCAAGTCGTTTGTCAGGTCTAGCGAGATAGAGCTGGGGTTCAGCCCTCCGAGTGATTACCTTGAGATACTAAAAAGATTTGATGGTCTAGTAGTTGAAGGGGTTTTTCTCTACTCAACAAAACCCAAAAAACTTGTCGGCGGTGATGGATACTCGCTGGCCTTTATCGAAATGAATAAGTTATCGCGAGAAATTGAATGGATGGATCAATATGTTTTGTTTGGAGATAGCGATCAGGACGCTTACGTTTTAGACCTTGCTAAGGGACGTTACCAAGTTAGAGATAAGCAAGCGTTTGATAACGTATATGAAGAATTTGATAGTTTTTCGAGCCTGCTCGAATATATGGTGGAATTGATGGTAAGTCGTGTATAAGTCGAGGTGCGCCCTAGCTGACGTCGTCATGCCAAGGGCTGCCTCCGGGCCATCCTCCAGCCACGCAAGCCCGCCGTATCCGCCCGACAATCTAGAGACCTGAATGAATCAGGAATCTGATGCATTGATCAGTAGGCTGCTAACGAAACTCGATACGTCCTCTGCGACTAAACTGACTATGCCTTTGAGAAACCTTTTGCGGGCGACCATCACGGCCGGAGACACATATCCTTGTCGGCGTTTCTGGGGCAGTCCTTTTATCTTGAACACGCGATCCGAGAATTGCTAAGTGGTAGGCAGAAAAGGACGGGCGGGGGGCGTCGTGCTAGGTACTCCAACAGCAGCTCTCAAGCCAGTTAATGCCTCGGCATGGAAATTTTCTCCAGATGCTTATGGTGAGTCAGAAGTGCTACTGCATGGGAGTCGATCTGGCCTAAAGATATTTAACCATGATGAACTCTAAATATTTTTCAGAGAAAGCAGACTTTGAAAGATTTATTAAGTCTCGCCAGTTTGATCGCCGAGCTGCTGATGTGCTAGCCAAAGCGAAACTTGTAAATGGTCGACTCCCTGTTCCTTCCGAAGTGAATAGCTATAATGAGGAAGAATCGCCGGCAATCCGTTCCGTAATATAGTCTCGCGCTGATAACCTAAAATTGCAGGGGCGGGTGTTTAACGGTGCGACAAAGTGTTTGCAAGCTCTGAGCGATAAAAGAAGATTCTGATAAACGAGCTTGGGTAGCGATAAAAATTCAGGAAATATACTGATTTTTATCATCAACGTGAGGACTTATAAAATTGACGGATGCATGTCTTTACATGTTGTCGAACCCCAGTAGAACAACGCGGTAAAATCATGAGAAACTCCCTAATTGCAGCTGATCTTCCTGCACCGTGATGAGCACGAGCAACCGTTGCTGATCCAGATCACCGGGACCAGTAATAACCCAGGCGGGATGACGCCAGCCGAGCGTGAGGCATTTGCTTCCATCGTCGAAACACTCGAATTACGAATGCCGCCAAACCCTGATGACGAGCGCAGTGGAGAGGCGGCCTCGGTATGAGTGCGGCCGCCCGAGTCGGGGACCCGATTGAACACACTTCAGCGCTGGAAGGCTTGCTCCTGGGGTTAGCCGTTGGCGCTGCGGCGGTAGTGGTTGCGGCGGCAGCGGGTGTCACCATTGTCGCAACAGGCGGATTGGCCGCAGTGGCTGCGGTTGGCGCGGTCATGGCGTTGTCGGCGGGATTTGGAGAGCTGATTGGCAGTCTGTCTTGGTGCACCAACAAAGCCGGGCAGATATTCAAAGGATCAGGAAACGTCTTCACCAATGGAAAGCCCGCAGCACGGGCTCATGTTGATACTGCAACGTGTGACAAACATGGCTCGGTGCCGCAAGTCATTGCCCAAGGAAGTCGCACGGTTCACATCAATGGCCAGCCTGCCGCCCGCGTGGGAGATCGCACCGTCTGTGACGGGAAGATTAGCGCTGGGTCTGGCAACGTTAATATTGGCGGCGCAACTGAACAGACGGACGATATTAACCCTGAAGTCGAGCCATGGCTTCATTGGCTTATGGGCGGCATCGGGTTCGGTAGCGCTGTAGTCCTGACGTCACCCCTCATAGCGATCACTGCATTTATAGACGGTGCAATAGGCGGTGTTATTGGCAGCGTCTTAGGTGGCCGATTGTTCGGGGAGGACTCGGATGAGCAGAAGGTCATGGCGTTCAGTGGGGCGCTTATAGGCGGCTGGTTTGGCGCGCGGTATGAGGTCAAAACTCAGGGTTTTGGGTCGAACTTAGCTAACGTAAAAATCCAACGTCGAGGAGCATCTGTTGGAGAACCAGAAAAAGTTCCGACCTATAAAGTTCCGCACTCTCCCGTTACCAAGGCACAAAGAGCAGATCTCAAGGCTAAACTGGAAAATAGGACTTTGACCAGAGAGGAGTATAAGCGTCTTGATTGGGATCGAAGGTTCGCCAATAAACGGGCAAAAGGAGTGTCAAGGTTTTGGGCAGATGAGCGCGCTAAGCTTAAACTAGATGAGCCAGGCACTCGAAATTGGTCTGCAGACCAGCAAGCTGACATTCTAGCGAATAAAACGCCAAAATTTAATGGTGAGTCAATTCAAGGGCATCATAAATATAATGCACTCGATCACCCTCAACTTGCCAGTGATCCCAAAAATATCTATCCTGCTACTCGCACTGAGCACTTTGAGCGGTGGCATGGTGGAAGCTGGAGGAACGATTCTTTTGGCGATCCGCTTAACTATTCATATCCTGAGGAGTTCTAATGTCAGTAATTGCAATCGTACTTAATGAAGCATCTGCCAGTGCTAAAGGGCTGCTAGAGCTTCATCGGATCTTGGGCGTGTCTTTGCAAGACATAAAAGAAAAGGCATCTAGTCGCGAGCCGATCGTAGAGGTTGAGATATTTGAAGGTGAATATCAGGCCCATGCTGAGTTAATACGAGCAGTAACTATCGCGCTTAAGAAACACAATATCAGTGCCAATTATTATGAAATTCCCTATGGTGAGCATTATTCGGGCAATTCCCGTCTCAGTACTTGGCGTATTGATTCGGACAATGTTGAGGGCATTTTGACTGCCGCTGACGCTGAGATTGAGCGCCAGTTGAACGGCTAACATATTTTTCTGAATTCGCTTGAGTGATTTGGGTATAGTGCCAAGGTTAGCCGCGCCTGCGCCTAAGTAATTTACGCAAGGTTTCCGGTGAATACAATAATTCCACTATCATTCAGTCATGCAGCAAGCTCAGGTGTTAGCTAAAAAAGCATGCTGCAAGTAGCGCGCATCAGCTAGATGGTTGGTTCCAGATCGTTCTCTACACAGAATGAGAAGTGTTCAGGGTTTCGCTGCATTACAATACGGAACAGTGCAGCAGTCCCCATGGAGTAGCTGCGTGTGTTCAAATTAATGATTGTTAAAGAAAGGTGGCTGGGCCGCAGAATTCACCATCGAAAAGTTGGATTAAAATCAAACAGCTCTCAGTTTCTTCTGGGCTGTTTACCAAGCGTAGGCAAGTTAGTCACGACCAAGAAGTGGAGCCGATAACCTGATCGGCATCACGCTACCCGATGGCAATAAGCTGGCATTCAAGTACGACGACTTCTCCCGCCTGATCGAAGAGACCGATCCGCTGGGGCGCAAGATCCGCTACAAGCACCACCTCGGTACCACGCTGGTGACCGAAACCACGTTCCCCGACGGCAGTGTCTGGAAGGCCCGCTACGACGATAAAGGCAACCTGATCGCTGAAGTCGATGCACTCGGCCACAAAACCGAGTACCTCAACAGCGACGACGGCCTGCCGCACACCATCATCGACGCCACACACGAATACGAAGCCAACGGGCAGCTGCACAGCCGCGACACTGGCCGTCTCGTAGGCAGCGAAGCGTTCAGATACGACGCTATAGCGCTGATGGAGCAAGAATGGCTGCCGAAGGAATTAGGTATCGCCAGGATGTAGGTCCTCACTTTGAATAGGGGTTCGTGATATGTTTTCTAAGCAGGATTTGCTAGAGTCTTTCCCAGTAGTTGAGGAAAGAGGCTCGGGATATTACTTCTTTCAACATAAGCTGCCTAAGCTCGTGTATGAATATTGCCTAAAAAGCGCTGAGGATAAAGATCTCTTAACTGTTACGGAGGACACAGCCGATCGTGATTTCGCAATTAAGGTAGTGGATCAAGCGCCGCTTGATTTGTCACGTGAGAAGCCAGCTTTATATAAGTTGAGTGGAAATGACTACGGGTTTACCCATGCTTTGGCTGTTCCAAGTTCTTATCATTCGAGTCTGAAAGGAAGACTTGAGCCCAAACGTGGTAATGTATTTCTCTGTATTCCTATCTTTAGATGTGAGTTTGCTGGAGATGAGTCTGAAGCGGAATTCAGGGATATGATATCTCGAATGATTCCGGTTTTTAGATGGCAAAGACACGTGTTCCCTAAGCTTAGGGTGTATTTTGATAACCCGGCGACGGCGAGCGGCTCTGCCGAGGATGGAGTACTGATGAAAGTGCCAACATTGGTGTCGGAAATCGAAAATCTAAATGGCGTTGTTAACGGTTTCATTGAGATAACCAACTACGAAGCTAAGGTGGTCGAAATTCTGTCTCTGGAAGTTGATGTGTATACGTTAATTCGTGACCGGTCTACTGAGGTGACGCTCTCCGTTGATGAATTGAAGAAGGAGATCTTGGAATTTGCACAAGTGTGAAGGCAGCGGGCGAAAATCCTTGGAGTCAGTGGAAGTCCGCCTGAGAATGGTTTGAAAATATGTATAAATTGAACACGTGGCCGAGACAAGCAGGGGTGGATGTATTCCGCTTCTGCGCGGCTTTTTATAAACTAACCTGATTTCCATCCCTGATCGACAGTTAGAGGGTTAAATGCTTTGCAGATTAGCGATACTTGAGTAGAACTTCCTATTCTTATTCTTGCGTGAGACGGTAGTGCCGGTTTTTTTTATTACGGATTGATCTCATACGGTCTCGCAAGCGCTACACCTACATCATCCAATACCGTGAAACCGACTTCAACTTCGTCCAGCGTCTGCTCGAAGAAGAAGGGATGTTTTACTACTTCGAGCACACCGCCGAAGGCCACACCATGATCATCTGCGACGACTCCAGCATGCTGGAGCCGTTGCCGGAACAACCGCAGATCCGCTTCCACACCGCGTCCGTCACCGAGACCGCAGACTCCATCACCAAGTGGAGCGGCAACCGCCAGTTGCAGGCGGGCAAGATGGCCGTGCAGACGTTCGACTACCGTCAGCCCAACAACCGTCTGCCCGTCGGGATGAACAGCCTGAACAAACAGGGCGACGTCGAGACGTTCGAGATCTACGACTTCCCCGGCCAGTACACCCACGGCACTTACGACGAGGGCGAAACGCTGTTGCGCCTGCGCATGGAAGCCCTGGAAATCCGCGGCAAGAAGTTCGAAGGGGCGAGCAACTGCCGCGCGATGAGGCCTGGCTACACCTTCGAGCTGGTGCAGCACTACGACCACGATCAAGGCTCGGCCGACGATCGCCAGTTCCTGCTGATGGGCGTTGAAAGCGAAGGCCACAACAACTACCTCAACGGCCATCAGGCGAGCTACTACAACACCTTCTCCTGCGTGCGCAAAAAGATTCCCTTCCGCCCGCAACTGTCCACGCCACGCCCGACCATCGCCGGGCCACAGACCGCCATCATCGTTGGCCCGCCGGGCGAAGAAATCTTCACCGACGAACTCGGCCGCGTAAAAGTCCAGTTCCACTGGGACCGCAACGGCAAGTACAACGACCACAGCTCTTGCTGGGTCCGCGTGGCACAGTCGGGTGCCAGTGGCGGCTTCGGCAGCATCCAGATTCCGCGTGTGGGTGATGAAAAGGTTTACTCCTAGGGATGGCCTTAGGCGCTGCGGTAGTGGTGGGCGCGTTGGCAGCAGGTGTCACTATCGCTGCCACAGGTGGGTTGGCGACGATAGCCGTCATTGGTGCGGTCGTCTCGCTCTCTGGGGGAGTTGGCGAACTGATTGGCAGTCTGTCTTGGTGCACCAACAAGGCCGGGCAGATATTCAAAGGATCAGGAAACGTCTTCACCAACGGAAAGCCCGCAGCACGAGCTCACCTTGATACCGCTACGTGTGACAAACATGGCTCGGTGCCGCAAGTCATTGCGCAAGGAAGTCGTACGGTTCACATCAACGGTCAGCCTGCCGCTCGTGTGGGTGATCGCACTGTTTGTGACGGGAAGATTAGCGCTGGGTCTGGCAACGTCAACATCGGTGGCCTGACCGAAGAGACAGACGACATTAGCCCTGAGGTTGCTCTATGGGTTCATGTGTTGGTCGCCGGAATTGGGTTCGGTAGCGCTACGGTCTTGAGGTCGTTCGGCTTTGCGGTGGGTGGGCTGATAGGTGGTCTGTCAGGCGGGATTGGTGGCAGCATCTTGGGTGGAAGATTGTTCGGGGAGGACTCGAATAAGCAGAAGGTTATGGCGTTTGCCGGGGCATGGCTGGGCGGCGGGCTTGGCGCGAAAGGTGGTGAGTGGGTTGGTGCGCGATATCAGATTAAACAAGAAGGGCTTGGTTCGCTTCTTGGCAATGTGAAAATTGTAAAAAAACCACTGGTTCCTGCAGATGCTGCTGAAAGAATATCCCCCGAGCTTTATGACAAACTCAGAACTAAAACCCCAAGTTTGCAGATTAGAAAAATGGTGAACAAGGGTGTCGTGTTGCCGATGGACGATCCTGCTCTCCCTGGATTGCAGATCACTAAGGCACTGCATGCCGAACATGTAGTTTCCATGAAAACCATCACTGAGATGGACGGTTTTTCAAATCTCACATTTAATGATCAAGTTGCTGTTCTAAATTATAAGCCCAACTTCATAGGCTTAAGTGAAACAGCGAACACATCCAAAGGCGCTAAGTCTTACGCGGAATGGACCTCCTACAAAAAAGGAGGAGTCGAGGTTGATCCTGCCTTCAGATCGAGTATGATGCGTCGAGAGGCAGAGCTCGAGCCAGAAATCCAGAGTCATATATATTCTTTGTTAGATGGTTATTAGTGCAGGAGAGGAAGGATGAATGCTATTGAGCTTCTTAAAGCGGACGTTAGGGCTGAGCTGAATGGCTACTCAGTTTACTTCTCACCAAGCGATTTGCCAGATGCGGTTGTAATTCCTTCAACCTGGTCAGGGTTTGGACTGCATCATGCCTCCTCCGTATGGGTGCCTGGCGAGTGGAAAATGTTTTCTTCACTCCTTCCGACAGTTCAGAAATGGCTCACGCAGTGCTTATTAGGAACGGCTGTCGCGGTTAGCGACAAAGTGTATTTGGTATACATCTATCGCGAAGATAATGAGCTTGGCCTTTATCTAGGAGGGAGTCCGGTAACGGCAACCGTAGGAGCCCTGGATGTGTTTGAAGGCTCGCCCATGTTCGAGAGATTTTATACGCAGCTTCACAATGGCTTTTACTTTTACATAGACTCCTCGATGGGTCCGTCGCGCATCGAAGACTTCGTAAGTATAGACGACTTGGTTGATGATGAACCTATTGCCATACCAGGCATGACGGGTTTCTTCTCGAATGGATCGGGTGATTTTATTACAGTAGTAAATCGAATCAATGGTCCGGAATTCTTTATTTGGTGGCATGAACAGCAGTCTTGTCCTGAAACAGATATTGATGTATGGGCAGTGATTGATGCGTGGATGGGAATCTTCTTGGAAAATGCCGATTCGAACGAGGATGTAATAGGAGCTGATGTGTAAATTTTGTCCTACCCCCGGGCACTTAATCAAATAGCCCCACGGCACTTACGACGGGGGCTACAGGCTGTTGCGCCTGTACATGGAAGCCCTGGAAATCCACGGCAAGAAGGTCGAAGGTGCGATCAATTACAACACCTTCTCTTGTGCGTGCGCAAAAAGATCGCGTTCCGCCCGTACCTCTCCAAGCCACGCCGACCACCGCAGGACCATAGACCGCAATCATCGGCCCGCCGGGCGAAAAAATCTTCACTGATGAACTCGCACGACTGAAAGTCCAGCTCCACTGACCGCAACGGTAAATGCAACGGCAACGCATCTACAGCGCCCTCGGCCGTTATCCGCATCTCTCCCGAACGGCCAACGGCACCCTTACCGACATCAGCGCCCCCGGCGGCGTGCGGGTCTACCTACATTACGACAACCCGCTTGGCCGCCTGACCGACGTCAAACGCATAGTGGGCAATGAAGCCGTCGAAACCCTCGTTCAGTATCGCTACAGCGACGACGGCCAGTTGAGCGAAGTGATCAACCGCAACGGCGATACGATGCGCCGCTTCAGTTATGCCGAAGGCGTGATGATCAGCCACAGCAACGCCCTGGGCTTGAGCTGCAATTACCGCTGGGAAACCATCGACGGTCAGCCGCGTGTGGTCGAGCACTGGACCAGCGATGGCGAACACTTTCATTTCCGCTACGACTTCAAGAACAGAACTTCTTGGGCGGTAGACGTCCTCGGCCGTGAGCTTGAAGTGCATTACAACGAGGATCGCCTTGTCATCGCCAGCCGCGATTATGGTGGCGAACGTTACGCCATGGACCTGGACGAAGCCGGCAACCTGATCGGCATCACGCTACCCGATCGCAACAAGCTGGCGTTCAAGTACGACGACTTCTCCCGCCTGATCGAAGAGACCGATCCGCTGGGCCGCAAGATCCGCTACAAACACCACCTCGGTACGAGGTTGGTGACCGAAGCCAGTTATCCTGACGGCAGCGTCTGGAAAGCCCGCTACGACGATAAAGGCAACCTGATCGCCGAAGTCGATGCACTCGGCCACAAAACCGAGTACCTCAACAGCGACGACGGCTTGCCGCACACCATCATCGACGCCACCCACAAATCCAAATACCTGTGGTGGAACGAGCTGGCGCAGGTGGAGCGCTTTCAGGATTGCTCTGGCAAGAACACCTTCTATACCTACGATGATCGGTCCCATCTGGTTGCCGTCACCGACGCGTTGAATCAGACGACAAGGCTTGAGCGCAAGCCTGACGGTGAAGTGGTTCGCATCGAGCACCCGGACGGCACCGCTGAGTCGTTTACCTACAACGCTCTTGGCCAGGTCCTGACGCACACCGACGGCAAGGGCCAGATTACGCGTCTGCTGCGCACGGCGCGCGGACTGCCTGCCAGCCGCCAGGACGCCAAGGGCCAGCGCATCAGTTACGAGTACGACAAGGCGATTCGGCTCACTGCGCTGGTCAACGAGAACAATGCGAGTTACGAGTTTGCCTACGATGCGTCAGATCGTCTGATCGAAGAAAAGCGCATCGACAACCTTACGCGTCGGTTCAGCTACAACCATGGCGGGCATCTGACGCGGGTTGATGAAGTCGGCTACGGGGACAGGGCAGAGCGGCCGCAACGCACTACGGAGTTTGAGCGTGATATGATTGGCCGCTTGCTGGCAAAGGTCAATCAGGATGCGCGGCAGGATTACGGTTATGACGAAGCAGACCGGTTGCTCAGCATCCACCGCCAGCCTTCAAGCATTGGCAAGAAGCTGGGTGTTGAGGAAGAGACCCTCGACTTCAGTTATGACCTGTTGGGTCGCCTGATCAAAGAGACCACACCGCAAGGTGCGCTTGCCTACGAATACGATCCGCTCAGCAACCTGACCACGCTGACCTTGCCGACGGGTCAGCACCTGAATCATCTGTATTACGGCAGTGGCCACCTGCACCAACTGAACCTGGATGGATTGTTGATCAGCGACATGGAGCGCGATGACCTGCATCGAGAGGTCTATCGGTCCCAAGGCAAGCTCACCAGTTGTTTCGGTTATGACGCGATGGGGCGTAAGAGCTGGCAGTTTGCATCGACTATTCCGGCTGAAAAGCTGTCGCAGATCCAGAACCCGGGGATCAACACCTCGTTGCTGGTGGATCATGCTTACAATCCGATCCATCGGCGGTACGAGTACGATCCAGCAGGCGAACTGACCCGCATGCTCGACAAACTGCGTGGCGAGATTAAGTACGAGTATGAGGCGAATGGTCAGCTTCACAGTCGGGACACTGGGCGACTGGTGGATAGCGAAGAGTTCAGATATGACGCTGCGGCCAACCGGCTGAACTTCAACACCAGCCAATTCGATCAGGTCAAAGACAACCGCATCAAGCAGTGGCGCGATCAGGAATATACGTACGACGCCTGGGGCAACCTGATTGAGAAGCGGTCGGGCTTATCCAAGCTGCAGACGTTCACCTACGACTGTGAAGACCGGCTCGTGCGCGCGGAGACGATGGTCAACAGCCAGATGCACAGCGTTGGCACGTACCGGTACGACAGCCTGGGTCGTCGGGTTGGCAAGACGTCCGAGATTGATGGCCAGACTGAGCACAAGCACTTTCTCTGGCAAGGCCTACGGATGCTGCGTGAGGAAACGCCTTGGCAGAGCAGCCTCTATATTTACGAGCCAGGAAGCTATGCGCCACTTGCCCGCGTTGACCAGAGCGAAGGTGAGGCAGAGCAGACGCTTTACTACTTCCACACCGACCAGATCGGGACGCCGCTTGAGATGACGGATGTCGACGGTCAGATTGTTTGGCAGGCGACGCACAAGTCATGGGGGGAAGTTGAGACACTTGCCGTCAGTGAGGTTGAGCAGAATCTGCGTTTCCAAGGCCAGTACTTTGACGACGAAACGGGGCTGCACTACAACACGTTCCGATACTACGACCCGGAGGTGGGACGGTTTATTACCCAGGATCCGATTGGGTTGTTGGGTGGGGATAATCTTTATGCTTACGCTCCGAATACTAATGGGTGGGTTGATCCTTGGGGCTGGGTATGCAATCGCCCCGGCGGATACAAGACCGGGGACGTAGACACTCATGGTAATTTGTCGCCAGGCGTCAACCGCGCAAGCGGTCACAAAAATGTATTTGATGATCAGCGAGTTCAATCTCACCACTTTATTCAGGATGCCTGGGCGAAAAAGAATATAGCTGGTTACAGTACTAATAAGGCTCCGGCGATTTTGTTGAAAAGCTCATCAGGAGAGTCACATGCTACTGTATCGGCGCTCCAAGCAGTTAGGCGTAGAGCTGGTGGGTTTGGAGGGTCAATCAAAAATGAATTTGGAGTAGCATACAGGGAGCTGTTGGACGCGGGAGTAAGTCCTGATGCCGCGAAAAAAGTTGCAAGCAGGTCGTATAAATATTTTGACTCATTAGGAGCCTTCGAGTGATTGCGTATACTGAAACGAATCCGCCTGCTTCAGACGATAATATTACCGTCGCTTGTGGTCAGTTGAATATTGATAAGAGTGGTTGGCTCGTTGAGTTTTGGAAGGTTCACGATGGCGCAATGCTTAATGACCGTGTGCTGATATATTCAACTGCGCACATAGCAGAGCGTAACGAAACTTACCAGATAAATATGAATTTTCCTGATCATGTTCTAGTAGGAGATGACTCTGGAAGAGGTTTGATCCTGATTCCAAAAGTCGGTTCGAGTGAGTTCTATTTTATAGATTCTGGCGATCCGTTTATTGACGATGCTGAAATATATCACTCTATGGAAAGCTTGGTCGAGAATATTATTGAAGGAGAGGATTCTGACTATGATCCGGATATAGGAAATATTGTGTCTATTTCCAAAGTCAAGGCTAAGTCATCTGAAGTTTTGGGGATTAAGAAAGGGCTTGGCCTAGACTTTTCAATAAAGGTATTAGCTGAAAGATTGGACATCGAAAATTCTATGCTACTTCAAGGCGTTAATGTTAATAAGTATAGAAAAGTGTTGGCCGAGTATGGTCATTTAATTAGCTTTGTAAGTTAAAACAGGTGTGGTGTTCTTTAATAGCTTCCTTTTCTATGATGCTCGCCCTATTGCTTTTTCATCGGCCTAGAACATATGGTGAGTTTAATGTTTTTGATCTGGGCGATGATGAGGGCTTGAGCGATGTTTTGATCTCGAGATTGAGAGATGAGTTGCTGCGGACCCTTGGGCAGAATAACTTTAAGAGATTTGTCGATTATTTTTATGGATAGACCAGTTCGCTGTAAGCTGTTTGTGCCCAAGAGGCATCAATTAGATTATATTTCTGCGGTCGAAGTGCTTGATTGTCGTTCAAATTGGGGTTAATGAGTTCCGTACTACAACCACCCACTTGGTCGCCTTACCGAGGTCAAACGTATCGTCGGTGATCAAGCGCTCGAAACTTTGGTCACTTATCGCTATGACGACAACGGCCAGTTGAGCCAGGTCAGTAATCGCAACGGCGACACTCTGCGTTATTTCAGCTACACCGATGGGGTTATGACGCGGCACAGCACCGCGCTCGGCCTCGCCTGCGAATACCGCTGGGAAACCATTGACGGCCAGCCACGCGTGGTCGAGCACTGGACCAGCGACGGCGAACATTTCAATTTTGACTACGACTTCAAGGCGCGCACTACCCGCGTCACAGACGTACTGGGTCGCGAGGCGCGGGTTCACTACAACGCCGATCGCCGCGTCACCGCTAGCCGCGACTTCGGTGGTGAAGAGTACGCAATTACGCTCGATGACTTCGGCAACATCGTCGGCTTGACGCTGCCCGACGGCAACCAGCTGACGCTCAAATACGACGAGTACTCGCGGCTGATTGAGGAAGTCGACCCGCTGG
This sequence comes from Pseudomonas sp. W5-36, assembly GCF_046540455.1. Lineage (NCBI taxonomy): Bacteria > Pseudomonadati > Pseudomonadota > Gammaproteobacteria > Pseudomonadales > Pseudomonadaceae > Pseudomonas > Pseudomonas sp. W5-36. The sequence continues at coordinate 321,683 of NZ_JAXCIQ010000005.1, forward strand.
GTCGCAGCACGCGCTATCAGCATCATCATCTGACTTCGCTAGTCAAACAGGTCAGCTATCCCGACGGGAGTACCTGGAAAGCCCATTACGACAACAAGGGCAACCTGATAGAGGAATACGACGCGCTAGGCCGGCGCACCGAGTATTTCCACGGTGATGATGGTTTGGTGCACACCATCATCGATGCCAACCACAAATCCAAATTCCTCTGGTGGAACAACCACGCACAGGTTGAGAAGTTTCAGGATTGCTCTGGGAAGTACACCACTTACCAGTACAACGAGCGCCTGCAGCTGGTTGCGGTCACCGACGCGCTTGGCCAGACCACCGAGCTTGAGCTTAAACCCGCGGGTGAAGTGCTGCGCATCAAACATCCTAGGGAGCTGGTCAAGAGCGGAAGCGGCTCTAGGGATTGGACCGCAGCTGAAAGACAAACCATTTTGGAAACGAAGAGCAATGCTAAGCTTTCTTCTACCATGTGGGAAAAAGGTTATACAGGCCATCATATCAACAGCGTTCAGGGGAACGGTAACTTAGGTAGTGCTTGGAAGGGCGATCCAAGGAATATTGTATTTTTGCAAAATGCAAACCATCCGAGTGGTGTCGATGAGCATTTGATTTCACCTCAAGGCCATAGAGGTAACTACAATAATTCTGGTAAAGGTCGTTCGATCGATCGTCTTAAGAGCGTTGTAAAAGGATCCTGCGGTTAAAATTGGAGTTTTTATGGTAAGCATTAACGAAGGTTTAGCGGCTTTCAGCCAGGTTCACGCAAAATATGTTCTATCTGGTAGCATTGGCGCAGTTTCAACCAGTCTAACTTGGCCACGCGATGTGCCCAAGTCTTCGGAGCTTTTCGAATTTTATAGCAGGCACCCAACTGGCATAAAATTTGAAACTGGTTTTACACCAAGGCAGATAATTAATCTTGAGAAATTGGAGGAAGGTCAGACTGGTTATTTGTGGAGCGTTACCGCATCTGGAAATATAATCAACCCAAGCTGGCCGAAAGAGTACGTGGTTTTCATGGATAGTGCTGGTGGTAATCCGGTAATTGCGGTTGTAGATCAGGATGATACACCCGTTTGCGCTGCTTACGATGCCATAGAGCCGTTTAGGATTTCTGATACATTAGGAGAGTTCTTTTTGGCTTTGTCCAAATTAATTGCGATAGTTTATGGTGAGTTTAATATCTTTGATATAGGCGATGATGATGGTTTGAGCGATATTTTTATCTCCAGATTGACAGAGGAGTTGCTGCCGACTCTTGGGCAGGATAACTTCGAGAGATTTGTCGATTACTTCTATGGGTAGATCAGTTCGCTGTAAGCTGCCTCTTTCCAAGAGGCATTAATTAAATTATATTTCGGCGGTCGAATTGCTTGATTGTCGTTCAAATTGGGGTTGATGCGTTCCGTACAACAACCACCCACTCGGTCGCCTTACCGAGGTCAAACGTATCGTCGGTGACCAAGCGTTTGAAACCTTGGTCACTTACCGCTATGACGACAACGGCCAGTTTAGCCAAGTCAGTAATCGCAACGGCGACACTCTGCGTTATTTCAGCTACACCGATGGCGTTATGACGCGGCACAGCACCGCGCTCGGCCTCGCCTGCGAATACCGCTGGGAAACCATTGACGGCCAGCCGCGTATGGTCGAGCACTGGACCAGCGACGGCGAACATTTCAATTTTGACTACGACTTCAAGGCGCGCACCACCTGCGTCACAGACGTACTGGGTCGCGAGGCGCGGGTTCACTACAACGCCGATCGCCGCGTCACCGCTAGCCGCGACTTCGGCGGTGAACAGTACGCAATTAATCTGGATGACTTCGGCAACATCGTCGGCTTGACGCTGCCCGACGGCAACCAGCTGACACTCAAATATGACGAGTACTCGCGCCTGACCGAGGAAGTCGACCCGCTGGGTCGCAGCACGCGCTATCAACATCATCATCTGACCACGCTGGTCAAACAGGTCAGCTATCCCGATGGGAGTACCTGGAAAGGCCATTACGACAACAAGGGCAACCTGATTGAGGAATACGACGCGCTGGACCAGCGCACCGAGTATTTCCACAGTGATGATGGTTTGGTACACACCATCATCGATGCCAACCACAAGTCGAAATTCCTCTGGTGGAACAACCACGCACAGGTCGAGAAGTTTCAGGACTGCTCTGGAAAGTGCACCACGTACCAGTACAACGAGCGCCTGCAGCTGGTTTCGGTCACCGACGCACTTGGCCAGACCACCGAGCTGGAGCTTAAACCTACGGGTGAAGTGCTGCGCATCAAACATCCGATGGCACACAAGAAGCGTTTACCTACAACGCCTTTGGACAAGTGCTTACTCATACCGACGGCAAGGGCCAGGTCATTAGGTTGCAACGCAACGAGCGCGGCCTGCCGAGCTCGCGGCAAGACGCCAAAGGCCAGCGCGTTCGTTACGAGTACGACAAGGCGATTCGGCTCACCGCGCTGGTCAACGAAAACAATGCGACTTATGAATTTGCTTATGACGCTTCGGATCGTCTGATCGAAGAAAAACGTATCGACAACCTGACGCGTCGGTTCACCTACAACGTGGGTGGGCATCTGACGCGGTTGGATGAAATCGGCTACGGCGATAGGGCAGAGCGGCCACAGCGCAGCACCGAATTTGAGCGTGATGTAATTGGCCGCCTGCTGGCCAAGGTCAATCAGGATGCGCGGCAGGATTACATCTACGACGACGCGGACCGGTTGTTGAGAATTCACCGACTGCCTTCAAGCATTGGCAAGAAGCTGGGCGTTGAGGAAGAGACTCTCGACTTCAGTTATGACCTGTTGGGTGGCTTGATCAAAGAGACCACACCGCAAGATGCGCTTGCCTACGAGTACGATCCGCTAAGCAACCTGCTTAAAACAAAACTGACCGGCCTTCTACAACCTGGCAAGTGCCCGCGATGAACGGCACTCATGTCAGGCGCATGCCCATCTCAAACGCCCGTGTCTCGAACCGGAGCTCTTCATACAGCCGCCGCGCATGGGTATTAAAGCCCCACACCGACAGGCGAATGTCCTTCGCGCCGCGCTCCTGCGCCCACCCTTGCACTCGCTCAATAAGCCCACGCCCCAGGCCTTTGCCCCAGAAAACCTGGGCCACGCATACCGAGCCGATCCGCGCGAACGCCATCGGCTGCAGCAATGGCCCACCCGCTGAAAACATCCCCGCGCTGACAAACCCCGCCGCCCGAACCCCGACAAACGCCAGGAAAATAACCTGCTCCGGATTGTTCAGAAACCCGCTCCAGTGAGGGGCATCGCGCAGGTAATCCCGGGTTTCAGCCGCATAAATATCAGGACGTTCTGCATGGTGAATGGCGTTGAGCAACTGCCCCAGCTCGCAGATCACTGCCACGTCCTCAACCGTCGCCTCTCGGTAGCTGATCACTTCGTCCATCGCACCTTCATCCTTGTTTAATCGTGAGATCGGCTGTTGTACCCGTCGCCCATCAACTCCACAACCCAGTCGATGAACACCCGCAGCTTGATGCTGATGTGCCGGTTGGGCGGGAAGGCCACGTACATCGGCATCGACTCCAGCTGCCAGTCTTTGAACAGCGACACCAATTCACCACTGCGCACGGACGGCTGGGCCATGTACTCCGGCAGCCAGAGGGCACCCATGCCGGCAAGGCCTGCCGCGAGGTACGCATTGCCGTCGTCCACCGTGAGCAGGTAGCGGCTTTGCACCTGAACCCTTTCGCCGTCCCGTTGCAGCACCATCGGGAACAGCTGCCCGGTGCGCGCCCAGCGATAACCGACGATGCGGTGCTGCGGGTCTTCGAGGTCACGGGGGTGATCCGGGGTGCCCGCGCGCTGCAGATACGCCGGCGACGCGTAGACGCCCAGCTCATGCGTCACCGTGGTCTTGCTCATGTGCAAGGTACCGGCGGCCTTGGTGAAGCTGCCGGTTTCCACGACTCGGACGAACGCCTGCATCGCGTCAAAACGGTCCATCGCGTCACCTGATTGTTTGGGGAATGCAAACAGTCTTGATCAGTGCTGCTGGTTTATCCAGCGAATCCGTCGCCCTACAGTCTGCCCATCGAAACCACGGAGCATCCCGCTCCGCTGAAGGAGAAGCACATGACTGTTCGTGACGTTGTATTCCCGCCCGGCCGCCACGCCCTGTATGAGCGCAATCGCTACTCGCCGGCGATCAAATCCGCTGGCCTGCTGTTTGTCTCCGGGCAAGTGGGCAGCCGCGAAGATGGCTCCCCCGAGCCCGATCTGCGCGCCCAGGTCCGCCTGGCGTTCACCAATCTCAACGCCATTCTCAATGCCGCCGGCTGTACCTTCGATGACGTGATTGACGTCACCGTGTTCATGGTCGATCCGCAGTCGACGTTCGAAACGGCCTGGGAAGTGGTGCCGGAGTTCTGGGGCGAAGCACCGCACCCGACCATCACGGCCGTCGGCGTGACCTGGCTGTATGGCTTCGATTTCGAGATCAAGGTCATCGCCAAGCTGCCTTAGTACCCGACGCTCAATCCGCCGGCCATGCCTCACCGCAGTTGAAATCCTCGCCACCGCCCGACAGACTCACGCCCCGTTTCGGCAGGTCGTGCCGGGGCGTAGCGAGAAGGGGCGGCAAGGTTGAACGAACACACATTGTCCAGGCGCCTGGAGCGCGTAGCTGCGCTGGTGCCTGCCGGCGCGCGACTGGCCGACATCGGCTCCGATCACGCCTACCTGCCGGTGGCGTTGATGCGCCGTGGCCTCATTACGATGGCTGTGGCGGGGGAGGTGGCGACGACGCCGTTCAGCGCCGCACAACGTACGGTGCGCGAGAACGGTTTCGAGCAGCACATCCATGTGCGTCTGGCCGATGGCCTTGCTGCGATTGAGGTGGAAGACGGTATCGACACAATCAGCCTCTGCGGCATGGGGGGCGAGACGATTCGAGACATTTTTGAGGCCGGCAAAGCGCGGCTCAACGGAATGGAACGGCTGATTCTGCAGCCCAATGGCGGCGAGCCTGAGCTGCGCCAGTGGCTGATGGACAACGCGTATCGCATCGTCCACGAGGACGTGCTGCGGGAGAACCGCTTCGACTACGAAATCATCGTCGCCGAACCGAGCGGACCGGTGGTCTACAGCCCTGAAGCCCTATACTTCGGCCCGCTGTTGATGACGGAACGCAGTCCGTCGTTCCTCGACAAGTGGCAGCGGCGGCTGCGTAACAAGCAGCGCACCCTGGCTGGTTTGCAGCGAGCGCGGCATGAAGTCTCGGAACACATGCTGCACGACATCGCACAGCAGGTGCGCTGGATCACCGAATTGCTCGGCTGAATGCGCCAGACCTTGGGCCTTGGTCTCGACGTCCCGGACCCAAGGCCCGGGACGCGAAACCTCGCCTCAAAGCTCCTTCTTCATGTGCTTTTCGATCTGCTCCAGGGACTTGCCCTTGGTTTCCGGCAGGCACAGGAAGACGAAGATCAGCGAGCCGATGTTGATCGCCGCAAACACGAAGAAGGTCGGGTTGCCGATCGTGTCCACCGCGATCGGGAAGAGGAACGCGACCGTGGCGTTGAACAGCCACTGCATCGACACCGCCGTACCGGTCAGCAGCCCGCGCACCTGCATCGGGAACAGCTCGGACATCAGCAGCCAGTAGACCGGCGAGATGCACATCTGCATGAACAGCAGGAACACCAGAATGCACGCCAGCGCGGCATAGCTCTGGGTCAGGTTCTGCGGCATGAACATCAGCACGCAACCCAGCGCCGCCTGCATCATGATCACGATGACCAGACCGGTCATCAGCAGGTGACGACGCCCGTAACGGCCGATGGCCCAGATCCCCAGCAGCGTGGCGATGACCGACACGATGCCGTTGCCGATGGTCGCGGTCAGTGCAGCGTTGGTGCCCATGCCGGTGTGTTTGAGGATGATCGGCGTGTAATACATGAACGCGTTGACGCCGGTGAACTGCGCGGTAAAGCCCAGCCCGACACCGATCAGCAACAGCTTCAACACCCACGGCTGACGCAGCAGATCGCGAGCGGCGACGCGCTTGTGGGCTTCTTTTTCCTGGGCTTTCATTTCCTCGACTTCGCGCTGGGCGGCGTCTTTGGTGTCACGCAGTTGTTCGAGCACGTCTTGCGCTTCATCGAAGCGGCCTTTGGAGGCCAGCCAGCGCGGCGACGGCGGCACGAAGAACGTACCGATCAGCAGCAACACGCCCGGGACCATCGCGATGGCCAGCATGTAGCGCCAGATGCCGGGGGTGTGCAGCAACGCCGCGAGCACCGCGCTGAGCACGTAGGCCAGCAACTGGCCGCTGACGATCATCAGCTCGTTGCGGCTGACCAGTCGGGCGCGCCGAGAAGGTCCTGCGATCTCGGCGATGAACACCGGCACCGTCGCCGAGCCCCCGCCAACCGCGATACCCAGCAGAAAACGCGCGGCGACCATGAACGGCACCGAGGGCGCCGTGGCCGTGCCGAGTGCACCGACGATGAACAACAGCGACAGCATGCGCAGGGTCACGCGTCGGCCAAAACGGTCGGAGAGGTAGCCGCTGGCCAGTGAGCCGAAGGCGGCGCCGACGATCAGCGACGCGGTAATCAGCCCTTCGCTGACCGGGTTCAGGCCAAGACCGCCCTGATCGAGGGGCAAGGTCATGAAGGGCAGAGCGCCCGCGATGATGCCCGTGTCGTAACCGAATGCGAGTGCGCCCATGGTGGCGACAAGGACCGAGATGAAAATCAGGCGACGCGGCGACGTGCGCTGCTCGTCTGGTTGGCCTATGGCGGCGGATGGGGTGCTGGAAGACATGGAAACCTAAACCTCTCGTGGAACGGGCGTTATGCCGGTTCGCTGACGTCGTGGTTAGGGGCATGCCGGCCCTGTGAGTTCCATGGGTCGGTGTAAAAAAGCTGACTGATCAGTCATCCACCCCGCGGCCGTCGCGCTCCGCAGGGGGCGAGGGGGGTGACGCCGCGAGTATGTCGCTGACCTTCCGCGTGAAGCTGTCCATGCCGAAGGGCTTGAGCAGCACGGCCATTCCGTCTTCGAGCTGGTCACCGCCCACCGCCGAATTTTCCGCGTAGCCGGTGACAAACAGCACATTCAGCGAAGGCAGCAGCGCACGGGCGGCATCGGCGACCTGCCGGCCATTCATGCCGCCGGGCAGCCCGACATCGGTCACCAGCAGATCGATCGAGGTCATCGACCGCAGCATCTGCAGGCCCGACGGTCCGTCCATGGCTTCGGTGACGGCATAACCGCGCTCGCGCAGGGCGTCGCACATCAGCATCCGCACGTGGGGTTCGTCGTCAATCACCAGAACGGATTCGCCACTGCTGCGGGCCTGGGGTGCGCTGCGGGCTGGGGCCAAATGGCTGTCTCCCAGGTAACGCGGCAAATACAGCGAAACCGTCGTGCCTGCGCCGTGGGTGGAACGCGCCTGAATCGTCCCGCCGGACTGGTGCACGAAGCCGTGAATCATTGACAGCCCCAGGCCCGTGCCCTGGCCGATGGGTTTGGTGGTGAAGAACGGGTCAAAAATCCGATCGAGAATCTCCGGGGCGATCCCCATGCCGGTGTCGCTGACACTGATTTCCACGAAGTCGCCGTCGGGCAGCTGCGCGGCCACTCCCGCGTCGCTGTCTGAGGACACGTTGCGGGTCTGCACCGTGAGTTCGCCGCCTTCCGGCATGGCGTCGCGGGCGTTGAGGGTGAGGTTGACCAGCGCGCTTTCCAGCTGCGGCGCATCGATCTTGCTCAGCCACAAGTCACCGCTGGCGATCGTCCGCGTGCCGATGGAGGGGCCGAGGGTCGAAGAGATCAGCTGACCCATCCCCGCCACCAGGCGGTTGACGTCGGTCGGCTTGGGGTCGAGTGTCTGGCGACGGGAAAACGCCAGCAGCCGCTGGGTGAGCTGGGCGGCGCGATTGGCCGAGTCATGGGCCGCGCTGACGTAGCGGTCCAGGCCGTCCACCCGGCCGTTGGCGATGCGCCGCTCGATCATTTCCAGGCTGCCGAGGATCCCGGCGAGCAAGTTATTGAAGTCGTGGGCGATGCCGCCGGTGAGCTGGCCCACGGCTTCCATCTTCTGCGCCTGGCGCAGGGCCGAGTGGGCTTCAGACAATTCCCGGGTACGGGCCAGCACCCGCTGTTCGAGGGTTTCGTTGGCGCTGTGCACCTGCTGGAACAGCGTCGCGTTATCGATGGCGATGGCGGCCTGAGCGGCGAGCGCCGACATCAGTGCTTCGTGACGCGCGCTGAACTGCGCCGGCTCCGAGTGGCCGTAGAACAGTCCGCCGAGCACCTCCCCCGAGCGCGACACCACCGAGACTGCCAGGTAGCTGCGCACCGGCGCATGGCCGGCCGGCAAGCCGAAATGCGGCGTGATGCCGCCATAGCGTGGGTCCGGCAAAATGTCGTCGGAGCGCATCACGCCCTCGGTGAGGAACGCCGGCGCGAACACCGGGCTCGCCCGCGGGCCTGGCAACCGGGCCAATTCCGTGGGCGGCGCGCCAGACAGCGTAAAGAGATCGAAGTGATCGCCCGCAACGTTGTGAAAGTAGCCGCCGATGTGTGCGCCGGTCATCTCTCGTCCGGCATCGGTCACGGTCTGTACCAGTCGTTTGAGGTCCAGGTCGAGGGCCAGCTCGGCGTTCACCCGATTCAGTGTCTCCAGCGTGCGGGTTTCCTCGCGCAGTGCCGCTTCACTGGCCTCCAGCGCCGCCCGGGAGATATGCGCCTCGGTGACGTCGTGGCCTTCGCAGAAAATACCCGTCACCTGGCCGGCATCATCGAGCAGCGGCTCATAGATAAAATCCAGGTAGCGCACTTCGCACGGGGCGTCCGGGTGACTGAGCTGGATCGGGGTGTGTTGCTGAACCAGGCGCTCGCCGGTGCGGTAGACCCCGTCGAGCCACTCATAAAAGCCCTGGCCTGCGAGCTCCGGGAATGCCTCGTAGATGGTTTTGCCGACGTAATCGCGCTCGCCGAACAGCCGGGTGTAGGACTGGTTGACGAATTCGAAGCGGTGCTCGGGGCCATGGAGCACCGTGATGAAGCCGGGCGCCTGCTCGAACATCTTGCGTTGACGGACGAGTTGGTCCGTACGGCGACGCTCGGCGAGAATCCGGTCAGTGACCTCGTGGCCCTGATTGAGGATGCCCGCGATGCGCCCGTTTTCCCCGCGGATCGGCGTGAAACTGTAGTTCCACCACGTCTCCACCAGGCTCCCGCCACGCTCCATCATCAACCGCTGGTCGAACGCCGAAAAGCCCTCGGCATCCCGGACGGCGGCTTCGAGCTGCGGCCCGACGACGTCCCAGATAATCGGCCAGACCTCCCGCGCCGGGTGGCCCAGTACCGCCGGGTGACGATCCGCCGGGATCGGTGCCCAGGCGTCGTTGTACAGCAGGCAGAAGTCTTCGCCCCAATAGATCGCGGTCGGGAAGCTGGAGTGCAGGCAGATGCTGATGGCCGAGCGCAGAGACTGCGGCCACGCTGCCGGATCCCCCAGTGACGTCGACGCCCAGTCGAAATCCCGGATCAACTGCCCCATCTCACCCCCACCCAGCAGGAAATCCAGCGGGCCAATTTGTACGTTGTCCGACTTCATGGGCGACATCTCGACACAGTGGTTCAGAGAAAGGGATGGACTGGGGGCGCGGGAAGAGATTTCCGCTTCTGGATGAACGGCATTGACGCGCGACGCTGTGACCCGGCATATGTAGAGTATGGCACAGCGCTATCAGGGACAGGCCGGGCGTCAGTGTGACATTAATGCAGGCGCCTGTCTGGCTTGTTGACCCGTCGGGGCGACTCATCGGCGAGGCCTGGCGGCCTATCCGCCATTGCCCGGCCGGCCGGCAGCGGGCATCATCCGCGTCCATTTGCCACATGAGGGATCCCGTGTCCGACATCGCGCAGCACCACCGCCCCCAGGGCCGACTGCTCGTCGGCCTTGGCGCGTCCGCGGGCGGCCTGGAAGTGCTGCAGCGCTTCCTGAGCCTGATGCCGAGCGATTCGGGCATGAGCTTTCTGGTGATCCAGCACCTTGCACCGACCACGCCCAGCCTGCTCACCGAAATCCTCGCCCGTTCGACCCGCATGAGGGTCGTCGAGGCCAGCCATGGCGCGCCGCTCGACGCCGACACCGTGTATGTGATCCCGCCGCACTATGGCTTGAGCGTGACGGCCGACGCGCTGGTCCTGACCCGCTACGAGGGCGAGCGCGGTCACCCTCTGCCCATCGACGCCTGCTTCGCCTCAATGGCCGAGCACCATGGGACGAGGGCGGTCGGCGTGATTCTGTCCGGTACCGGTGCGGACGGCACCGCCGGCTGCCGTGCGATCCTCGATCACGGCGGCAGAACCCTGGTGCAGTGGCCGGAGGAGGCGACCTACAGCGGCATGCCCGACAGCGCGATCCAGGCGGGCAACGCCAGTCATGTGATGAGCGTCGAGCAAATGCCCGGCGTACTGACCGGCGGCACGGACCCGGACGGCCCGGCACCTTCGACGACGCAGGGCGACGCCATCGAGCAGATTCTGCTGCACCTGCGCACCATGACCGGCCACGACTTCACCCAGTACAAGAAGAGCACCATCGCGCGGCGCATCGAGCGACGGCTGCAGATCATGCACCTCGCCAGTCAGGACGACTACCTGCGGCTGCTGCAGGGCTCGGCGGAGGAATGCAAGTCGCTGTTCAGCGAATTGCTGATCAACGTCACCCAGTTCTTTCGTGACCCGGCCGCGTTCACGGTCATGCAGCGGCAGATCCTCCAGCCGATGATCGACGCCAAGGCTGGCGATGAGCCGCTGCGGGTGTGGATTGCCGGTTGCGCCACGGGTGAAGAGGCCTACTCGGTGGCCATCGTTCTGCACGAGCTCCTGCATCCGCAGGGTCAGGCTGCCGGCGTGGCGCCGGGCATTCAGGTGTTCGCCACCGACCTGGACGCCGATGCCATCAGCATCGCCCGCGCCGGGTTCTACCCGCTTTCCGTCGCCCGTGACGTCGGTGCCGAGCGCCTGGAGCGCTATTTCAGTCGCGTCGAAGGCGGTTACCGGGTGAAGAAGGAAATCCGCGAGATGATCGTGTTCGCGGTGCAGAACGTGATCAAGGATCCGCCGTTCACCCGCATCGATCTGCTGTGCTGCCGCAACCTGATGATCTACCTGGGGCATGCGCTGCAGAACCGCCTGATCCCGACCTTTCATTACGCGCTCAAGCCTGACGGCGTGCTGTTTCTCTCGCCTTCCGAGAGCATCGGCGGGCATGCCACACTGTTCACGCCGTTGCAGCGCAAATGGAAGTTCTACCGGGCCGTGAAGACCCGAACCCCTAAATCCATGCCGATGGACAGCACGCTGTCGTGGCTGCCCAGCCCCATCAGCCGACCCCCGGACCGCCCCGCGACCATGACCAAGGAAACCAACATTGCCGAACTGACCCGTCGGGCGCTGCTGCAGGACTTTGGCCCTGCCTCGGTGGTCACTGATCTGACCGGCAACATTCTGTATGTCCACGGCGACACCGGCCGCTACCTGCGCCCTGCGCCGGGGCAACCCAGCCTCAACGTCGTCGAAATGGCCCGCGAAGGCCTGCAGCTGGACCTGCGCAGTGCGGTGCAGCGTGCCGCCCTCAGCGCCGAGCCGACTGCCACCCGGCCGCTGCCGGTCAGCGGTGACGGCGCGACGCGCTGGGTCAGCCTCAGCGTGCGCCGGATGGGCAACACGGCTCAGGGCGAGCAGTTGCTCCTGATCACGTTCCAGGAACCGGCCAGCGGCGCGGACATTCCGCCCGACGCGGTACCGGATACCGCCGCACATCTGGCGCCCGATCGGGTCAGGCTGCTGGAGCACGACCTGGCGTACACGCGGGAGAACCTGCAGGCGACCATTGATGAGTTGCAGCACCTGAACGAGGAGCTGGGCGCGGCCAACGAAGAGATGCAATCGACCAACGAAGAATTGCAGTCGTCCAACGAGGAGCTGGAAACCTCCCGTGAAGAGCTGCAATCGGTCAACGAGGAGCTGGTCACGGTCAATGCCGAGCTTCAAACGAAGATCGAACAGCTCGGCGACATGCAAAATGACATGAAGAACCTCCTCGACAGCATCAATATCGGGACTATATTTCTTGACACAAAGCTGATCATTCGCCGCTTCACGCGCGACGCCGTGAAGATCTACCGCCTGATCCCCAAGGATGTGGGGCGGCCACTGGCCGATATCTCTTCGTACATTCACTCCATGGACCTGCTGGTCCCCGCACAGGAGGTGCTCGACATGTTGATCCCGCAAGAGATCGAACTGTGCACTGTGTCGGGCAACTGGTTCCTGGCGCGGCTGGCACCGTACCGCACGCTGGACAACGTCATTGACGGCGTGGTCATGACCTTTCACGACATCAACAGCCGCATCGCCAACCAGAAGGCCGTGCAGGCGGCGCGCGAGTTGGCCGAAGCCATCGTCGACACGGTCATCGAGCCGCTGCTGGTGCTGGACGAAGACCTGTGCGTCGTGTCCGCCAGTCGGTCCTACTACCGCACCTTTCCGACGACCGAGCCGCTGACCACCGGTCGCACACTCTTTGAACTCAACAACCGCCTGTGGGACATCCCGGCGCTGCGGCAAAAGCTCGGCACCCTGCTGGAGAACGACACCAGTTTCGACGGCTTCGTCGTGGAACATGAACTGACCGATGCAGGCCCGCGGGCGATCACCCTGAACGCCCGTCGGGTGGTGGGAGACGCGACGCGGCCGCACCTGATTCTTCTGGCGATGCAGCCTGACACTTCACACGCCTGAGGTGCGGGACGACCATGAAAACCCCGCCTTTCGAGCCCCATATCGTTCATCCGGCGAACCCTCCCGACATCCCGGACCCGGACGACAACGCCCGGCTGCTGCATGACCTGCAATTGCACCAGGCCGAGTTGCAGATGCAGAACGAGGAACTGCGCGTTGCCCAGTCCGCACTGGAGGCCTCCCGCGACCTCTACCTGGATTTGTACGAAAACGCGCCGGTGGGTTACCTCACGCTGACGCGCCAAGGGGTCATTGAAGCCGTCAACCGCACCGGCGAGACGCTGCTGACCTACCCGCGCCACCGCCTGTTGCAACGGCGCTTTGCCGGCCGCGTCGTCAGCCGGGACCGCGACCACTGGCAGCAGGTATTCGCCCGAGTCTGTCGCACCGGGGAAGCGGAGGAGTGCGATCTCAGCCTGGAGCGCACCGACGGCACGCACTGGCAGGCCCGGCTGAACTGCGTGCGCCACGGCGGCGAGACGAGCGGCATCCGTGTGACCCTGACCGACCTCACCGCGCGCCGGCAGATCGAACATCGCCTCAACCTCGCTGCCAGCGTATTCACCCACGCGCGGGAGGGCATCATGATCACTGACCCGACCGGCGCGATCATCGAGGTCAACGACGCGTTCACCACCATCACCGGCTATGAACGCGATGAGTCGACGGGCAAGAACCCGCGCTTTCTTGCCTCCGGCATGACCCCGCGTGCCGAGTACGTCAGCCTCTGGCGCAGCCTGCTGACCGAGCATTACTGGCAGGGCGACTTGTGGAACCGCCGGCGCGACGGCTCGGCCTATGCCGCGCGACAGACCATTACCGCCATCGTCGACGCCCACGGCGTCACCCAGCATTACGTCTCGCTGTTCACCGACGTCACCGAACTGCACAGCTACCAGCGGCAACTGGAATACGTGGCCCACTACGACCCGCTGACCCACTTGCCCAACCGCGTTCTGCTCGCCTCGCGCATGCAACAGGCGATGGCCGATGCCTTGGGCAACGGCACCCGGCTGGCATTGGGTTACCTGGACCTGGACGGCTTCAAGGCGATCAATGACCTGCACGGCCATGACGTGGGGGACCGGGTACTGTCCAGCGTGTCCCGGCGCATGCAGAACGTCCTGAACGAGGCCTGCACGCTGGCGCGTCTGGGGGGAGACGAATTTGTGGCGCTGATCGTCGATCTTGATCAACTCTGCGACAGCGCGCCGATCCTTGAACGTCTGCTCACGGCCGCCAGCGAGGTGGTGCAGGTGGGCGCGCTGAACCTGACGCTGTCGGCGAGCATCGGCGTCAGTTACTACCCGCAGGATAACGAGATCAGCGCCGATCAACTGCTGCGCCAGGCCGATCAGGCGATGTACCAGGCGAAACTCGAGGGCAAGAACCGTTTCCACGTGTTCGATGCGCAGCATGACCAGGAGATGCGTGGGCACAACGCGCGTCTGGACCGTATCGATCAGGCCATTCGCGAGGGGGAACTGCGCCTGTATTTTCAGCCCAAGGTCAACCTGCGCACGGGTGCGGTCGTCGGTGCGGAAGCCCTGCTGCGCTGGGAGCATCCGGAGCGCGGATTGCTGTTGCCGGGCAGTTTTCTGCCGCTGATCGAAAGCAGCTCACTGGCGGAGGTGGTGGGTGAGTGGGTGCTCGAAAGTGCCTTGAGCCAGATCGAGCGCTGGCAACGGGAAGGGCTGCATCTGGCGGTGAGCATCAATGTCGGCGCACGGCAACTTCAGCACCCTGATTTTGTGGCGAACCTGACCGAGCGACTCGCAGCACACCCTGATGTCGGTCCGGAAATGCTGATGATCGAGATCCTCGAAACCAGCGCGCTGGAAGACGTCGAAGGCGTCTCGCGCACGTTGCGTGCGTGCGAGCAACTGGGAGTGCGCTTTGCCCTGGACGATTTCGGCACAGGGTATTCGTCCCTCAGCTACTTGAAGCGCTTGCCGGTGGCGCAACTGAAGATCGATCAGACGTTCATTCACGGCATGCTCGACGCCCCCGGCGACATCTCGATCCTGCAGGCGATACTGGGGCTGGCCAGCGCGTTCGGTCGCGAAGTCATCGCCGAGGGCGTCAACAGCCCCGCCCAGGCGTCACGCCTGTTGCAGCTCGGTTGTGAGATCGGCCAGGGTTTCGGCATCGCCGAGCCAATGCCGGCGACGCTGATTCGCGGCTGGATCGACGCCTGGATGGCTGACCCGCTCATGCCACATTTACAGATCGGTGACTCCGTTGGGCCCGGACACCGACCGCTTTCGTAGCGCGGGACTGGCCTCCTCGACGGGCCCAGGGGCAAGCTGTCGCCAGCCATAGAAGGCGAGGGCAGTGAGCAGCGCACCGATCCACACGATCACCCCGGCCCAGAACGTGTGCGACATGAAATGCCAGCCTTGCAGGACGCGCGTGGTGCCGTAGATCGCCCCCAGAATCATCGAGGCATACAGGATCGCGCGGGCGTGGCGCCATTGATACCGGCGCGCGACGAAGTACAGCGCGACCATGGTGAAGCCGCCGGAGGCATGCCCACCCGGCCAGCAGCGACCGGCGCCGGCTTCATGGAACAGGCTGAAATTCTCGAACCACTCCTTTTTCTCCATCGTCCCGCCGTACAGCGTCGTTTCGACCGGGCAGTAGATGCTGGTGTGGCTTTTGAAGAAGTGGATCATGCCGGTGATCACGGCGAACGAGACAACGATGAACAGGAAGTCCCGCCGGTGGCGGGTGGTGAAGCGCAGCAGCGGGGCGATGCGCAACCTCTCCAGCGACCTTATAAGCCGGTCGTGTCGCCCCGGTTTCAACAGCGGCCAGAGAAATGACAGGAGCGAGCCGATGATCGCGGCTTCCCCCGTGAGGTCGGGAATGATCCGCGGCCAGCGGTGGGTCAGGTTTTCAAACAGGCGATTGTGGCCAAACGGGAATTCGTGGTTCGGGTCATACAGCCAGTTGCTGATGACCTCGTCCAGCGAAGTCAGGTCGAAGACCACGAATATCCCCAGGGCAATGGCGATCGGTAAACCCAGGTTCCAGGCATAAAATCGTGATCGTTGGTTTCGCACGGTCAGTGTCCCGATAAGTGGGGTTCATAACTTCGCCGGGAAATAAGTCGGCGCTGACGGAAGTTACGGGTGACCGAGTCAGCTCGCGGTGAAGACGATGTGAAAACGGCGTTGATATATACGGCGTGCTGAGGGTTTTAATCACAAGATGACGCTGTGGGTATGAAACGTCTTACCCCATGATCGTTTAGTCGCGAGTCTTGTTCTCCTGTTGAAAGTGGTCACGCTTGATCATCACTGTATTTTTCACGAGCCCATAACCAAATAACCATACATCGCTGTTTACGCTTCTTGCCATTCAATGCCGCAGATTTCCATCTGCCATGGACTGAACAGTCGGAGCAACACGATGCGCGAACACGTCAATGTATCGCCCGCACTAATAGCGGGTAAGTTACTCAACAGCGCCATTAAATGCCGTGTGCTGCTGACCGCTTCGGGTATCGTCGTGTCGCTGCTGCTGTTAACGGGGTATACCTGTTGGTCCCGTTCGCCGATTGACCTCGTCAGGGGGCAAAACATGAGCAGGGCGGGTCTTTACGAGAGCTGGAAGAAAGGCGAAGTGGTGGTGCTGGTGCGCCACGGCGAGCGCTGCGATCGGTCGGATAATGAGTGCCTGGGTCCAAAGGACGGCATCACCCGCAACGGCAGCCAAGTGTCTGCCCAGGTGGGACGTTCGCTCGGTCAGTTGGGGTTAGCGCAGACCGATATCCTCGCCAGCCCGTCCACACGCACGGCGCAGACCGCCCAATCCCTGTTTGGCCATCCGGTGGCATCCCAGGACTGGTTGGTTGATTGCGAGAACATGAACCTCGGTCGGGTCATGGCGCACAAGGCGATCAACCGGAATCTGGTCCTGGTGACCCACAGCGAATGCATCGGTCAGCTGGAAAGTCAGCAGGGTTATCCCAGTGCCGAAACCAGCGAATACGACGGGGCGGTATTTATCTCGCTGGACAAGCGCAACAGGCCAGTGATCAGGGGCGTCATCAATCCGCAAGACTGGAAGCAACTGGAGAGGGAGGGGGTGACTGAAACAACATAAGGTATTGAGTGGTTTACTTGCACAGTTGATAACCGACGCCATACACCGTATGAACCAGCGGATAGGCAAAACCGTCATCGACAACTTTTCTGATTTGATGGACGCGGGTGCCGAGGCCGGTGCTCTTGTCAGTACCTTGTTCGCCCCAGAGCATTTTGGCGATCTCTTCCTTGCTGACAATAGCGGGACTTCTCAGCATCAGCAGCGCCAGTATGTCGATGTTGGTCGGGTTAAGTTTCAAGCGTTTGTCGGCGCGGAAGGCCCTGTATTTTCCGGTGTCCAGCACCAGATCTTCAACAACCAGCATCGTAATGATTCCACCCTCGCGACAGTGACGGGATAGTAGGGCCGCGATTGTCAAAAATTGGTTTGAGGGGTGTGAAGAACTCGTGGGGCTGGCGCCGGGCCTTTATTGTGGGACAGGCTGCAGCCGGGAAGGCGTCAGGCGTCACACTGCAGATCTTGTGGCGCACAAAAAGGCCTCTTCCCGGCTGAAGCCGGTCCCACTAAAAAGCATCGACTGCATCCAGCGGGGCCGGCGCCGATCCCAATTGTGGGACCGGCTTCAGCCGGGAAGGCGTCAGGCGTCACACCGCGAAATCGATGTCGTACACACTGGCCTCTTCCCGGCTGAAGCCGGTCCTACTAAAAAGCATCGAGTGCATCGAGTGCATCGAGTGCATCGCGTGCATCCAGCGAGTCCGGCGCCTAACCCAATTGTGGGACCGGCTTTAGCCGGGAAGGCGTCGGCTGCTACACCATCGAACCACCCGCCACGCTTTTGTACGGCATCCACTGCTTTTGCGGGATCGGCAGTTCGCAGGATTCCCCGCGCCCGATCGGGAAGTAGTGAAACCCGCTCTGGGCCAGGCGTTCGGTGTCGTACAGGTTGCGGCCGTCGAAGATCACCGGCGCGGCAAGCCGCTGCTGGATCAGCTCGAAATCCGGGGCCTTGAACTGCTGCCACTCGGTGCAAACGATCAACGCATCGGCATCGTTCAGCGTGGATTCCGGCGTGCCCATCAGAATCAGATCCCTGCGGTGGCCGTAAATCCGTTGCGTCTCCTGCATGGCCTCGGGGTCGAACGCGCGGACGGTGGCGCCGGCGTCCCACAACGCTTCCATCAGCACCCGGCTCGGCGCGTCGCGCATGTCGTCGGTGTTTGGCTTGAACGCCAAGCCCCATAGCGCGAACGTCTTGCCGCGCAGATCCCCTTCGTAAAAGGCGTTCACCCGCTCGAACAGCTTGTTCTTCTGCCGCTCGTTGATGGCCTCGACCACCGCCAGCAGGTCGTTGGAGCAATGGGCTTCCCGGGCGCTGTGGATCAGCGCGCGAATGTCCTTGCCGAAGCACGAGCCGCCGTAACCGCAGCCGGGGTAGATGAAGTCGTAGCCGATCCGCGAATCCGCGCCGATGCCCAGCCGCACTGACTCAACGTCCGCGCCCAGGTGTTCGGCCAGTTCGGCGATCTGGTTGATGAAGCTGATCTTGGTCGCCAGCATGCAATTGGCCGCGTACTTGGTCAGCTCGGCGCTGCGCAGGTCCATGAACATGATCCGGTCATGGTTGCGGTTGAACGGCGCGTACAGCTCGCGCATGACTTTGCGCACGGCATCGCTGTCGCAGCCGATGACGATGCGGTCCGGGCGCCGGCAGTCGTTGACCGCCGAACCCTCTTTGAGAAACTCCGGATTGGAGACGATATCGAACTGCAGCAAGCGACCGGCCTGACGCAGCGCCTTGTCGATATGAGCGCGTAACGCGTCGCCACTGCCCACCGGCACCGTTGACTTCTCGACGATGATCAGCGGCTCCGAGCGGTACGTCGCGATGGCATCACCGACGGCGAAAAAACCCGTCAGGTCTGCCGAGCCGTCATCGCGGGACGGCGTGCCGACGGCAATAAACAGCACCTCGGCGTGCTCGACCGCGCGTTGCGCGTCGGTGGTGAACTGCAGGCGTTTGTTCTCCAGGTTCTCGCGCACCAGGCCGGCCAGCCCCGGTTCGAAAATATGCACCTGACCCTGCCGCAACTGCTCGACCTTGGCCTGGTCGATGTCCATGCAGACCACGTCGTGGCCCACTTCAGCAAGCACGGTGGCTTGCACCAGCCCGACATACCCGCTACCGAAAACGCTGATTCTCATGAAGAAAAGCCCTGTGGAGGAGTGCTGGAAATGCGCCGAAGGTTGATGGTCAGCACGCCCATCACGATCAGGATGACGCCCAAAGTTTTCGATACCGTGAACGTCTCATGGAAAAATGGCAGCGCCGCGGCGAGGGCATACACCAGCCCGTAGCTGACGCTGAGCAGGGAATAGGCGCGACTCAGCGGAAGGTCGCGCAGCGCCAGCAGCCAGGCGAGCATCGACAGCCCATAGGCAATGATCGCGGCGCCGATCACCAGCACGGCGAAAGGGCTCAGTTGTGTCAGCCCGCGCAAACCCGGCCAGGCATCAGGGGAGGGCAGACGGCTCATGCCCCAGCGCATGCCCAGCTGCGCCGAACTCACCAGCGCCACGCTGCCCATCGCCCACGCGGTCGCCCCGCGCTGCCTGCCCGATTGGCAAAGACTTGACCGGCTCATGCCTGACGCCCCAGCAGCACGACGCCCGCCAGAATCAACGCGACGCCCAACCAGTGCACGGCGTCGATGGATTCCTTGAAAACGAACCGGCTGGCGAGGGTGATCAGCACCACATTCAGCCCCAGCATCGGGTAAGCGATGCCGACTTCCAGGCGTTGCAACACCAGCAGCCAGCCGACGAGGCCCAGTCCCAGACAGCCCACGGCCAGCCACAACCAGAACGAGCGCGCGGCCGCGAGCACGCCGGGGAACGTGCCGCCCCAGCGCTCCACCGCGCACTTCTGCGCGACCTGGCCCAGGCAGGTCAGCCCGCAGGTGCCCAACAACAGCAGCCAGGTCATGGCGCTGACTTCCCGTAAATGAGGATGATCAGATTGCCTTCGTCATAGCGCTCGGCGTCCTTGGGCAGCAACTCAAGCTCGCGCAGCTCCTCGTCACTTCTGCCACGCATGACCACCCCGACCTGACCCTCGCGGCGGGCCTGGGTCATCCACTCATCAATCCCCTTAAGGGTGACTTCGCGCCCTATGACGTCGGGATAGCCCAGCCCGTAATCCAGTTCGTTCCAGGTGTTGAAAAACGACACGTCGGTTCTGTTAAGCCGCCACGCCAGTGCCGACGCAGCGCCCAGATCATTGCTCAGCAAGTGCGTGCTCGCTGCCAGTTGCGCTTGATGGGCAAGCACAAACTGGTCAGGCGTCTTGTTATGCACCACGTCATAGGGAAGGGCCGCGGGCAACAGCGCCACCAGCAGCCAGCTGCCCAGCGCCGGTGCCGCCCAAAACTTCATCGGGCGCAGGCCTTGCAGCGCATTGCTCGCGCACCAGCCGATCAACACGATGATCGCCAGCAGCAGGTTCAGCGGTTCGTGGACGTACACCGGCTGTCGGAGTTGCAGCCAGAGCAGCACGCCCAACCCGATCAAGCCGGCGGCCGCGTTCAGCCAGCCGTTGACGCGCAACGCGGTGAGTTGACCTTGCTTGAGGCGTTCTATCAGCCCATCCGCCATCAACAGCGCCACCGGCAGCAGGCACGGCAGAATGTACGTCGGCAGCTTGCCGTTGCTGACGCTGAGAAACGCCAGCGGCACCAGCAGCCACAGCAGCAGAAAGCCGATGTCGGGTCGACGCCTGCGCTGCCAGGCCTGGCGGAACGTGACCGGCAGCAACACAGCCCACGGCAGGCACGACACCACCAACAGTGGCAGGTAAAACCACCAGGGTTCGGCGTGCTGGGCATCGGCTCCGGCAAAGCGTCGCACATGCTCATGCCAGAAGAAGAATCGCCAGAAGTCCGATTCCTCAACATGCACCGTGAGCACCCACGGCAGGCTCACGACGATGGCGATCAACACCGCCAGCGGCCCATAGCGAAGCAGCTCGCCGAGGCGCCGCTGCCAGAGCATGTAGGGCAGGGTGATCATCACCGGCAGCGCCCAGGCCAGAAAACCCTTGGTCATGAAGCCGATGCCGCAGGCCAGACCGATCAACGTCCAGGCGCCGAGTCGCGCACGCCCGCTGCGGTGAACGGCGCACCAGAACCCGACCAGCGTCAGGTTGGCCCACAGGGTGAACTGAGGATCGAGGTTGGCATAACCAGCTTGCCCGGCAATAAAGGCGAAACTCATGAACAGCAGCGCACTGGCGAAACTCTTGCGCGGGTCGTTCCACATCCGCGCGGCGAGCCAGTAAGCAAGTACCACGCTCAGGCCACTGCTCAGCGCTGACACGATGCGCACGCCAAACAGGTTTTCACCAAAGATGGCCTGGCCGACGGCAATCAGCCAATAGCCCGCAGCGGGTTTCTCGAAATAGCGCAGGCCCATGAAGTGAGGCGCCGCCCAGTGCCCGCTGTGCAGCATTTCCTGGCTGATCTGGGCGTAGCGGGTCTCATCGGGAATCCACAAGCCGTGGGACCCCAGCGGCAGCAGATAGAACGCGGCGAAGGCCAGCACCAGCAGGGCGATGTTGCGATGTTCGGCTTTGATCATCGCTGCACCCCCAGCCAGCCTTCGCGACCGCGCAACGCCCCGCGGACCAATTGGCCCGCGGGCAAGTGATCCAGTCTGTCCGGCAACAGCGCGCCAAGGGGCTGAAAGTCGACGCCATGGTTTTTCGCCTCGCTCAACAGCGCGCGAAAAGCCGGGGCCATGACGATGCCTTCGACCTCGGCGTGGACGGTGTAGACGTTCAGCTTCCAGGCCGCAAACCGCCCGAGGATGTCGTCGTTGAAGGCCTGGGCGTCGAGTTGCGGCGAAATCAGTTCGTCGTAAGTCGGCAGGTCCACCGGAATCTGCGGTGTGCCCGGCGCGCCATCGGCCAGAAGCGGACGGAATATCGAGGTGCCCCGACAGTCGCTGTTGTAGCGAAAACCGAATGCCTCTTTCGCCTGCACCACCCGCTCGTCGGCACGCCAGCCGGCGGCGGCGGAGCAGGTCACCGGGTGGCCGAGAATATCGCTGAGAACGTCAACGCCGCGCTGGATCTGATCACTCAGCTCGGCCTCGCTCCAGCGCCCGGCATTGGCCTGCCAGCCGTGGTGATCCCAGGCGTGCAAGCCCACTTCATGACCGGCCTCCTGAGCGCGGCGCATCAGCGGCCCGAGATCGCGACCGATGGGTTTGCCGGGCCACGCGGTGCCCGCCAGCAGAATGTCCCAGCCGTACAGACTGGCCGCCCGGGAGCGCAGCATTTTCCAGAGGAACTGCGGCCGCGCGAGACGCCACAGATGGCGCCCCATGTTGTCCGGGCCGACGCTGAAGAAAAACGTCGCCTTGACCTGCGCTTCGTCGAGCAGGTCCAGCAGTCGCGGCACGCCGTCGCGGGTGCCGCGCCAGGTATCGACGTCGATGCGCAGACCGGCCTTCATCAGCTGCGTGCGCCGGTGCTGACAGTCGGTTCGGCCTTCTCGGCCATGGCTTCCCGGAGGAAGAAGTCCAGGGTCTTGCCGATGGTTTCGCTCAGCTCGATGGTCGGTGTCCAGGCGATCAGCCGCTGGGCGTTGTCGATGCTCGGCTTGCGGTGGCTGACGTCCTGATAGCCCTTGCCGTAGAACGACTGGCTCTCGACCTCACGGAAACCGGCAAACGGCGGGAAGTTGTCGCGCAGCGGATGGGCCTCGAACTGACGCAGCAACTCGGCGCCCAGCTGACGAATGCTGGCTTCGTTGTCGGGGTTGCCGATGTTGATGATCTGGCCGTTGCAGAGCCCGCCCTTGTTTTCGATGATCCGCGCCAGGGCTTCGATGCCGTCGACCACGTCGGTGAAGCAGCGCTTTTGCGCGCCGCCGTCCACCAGCCGGATCGGCGTGCCCTCGACCAGGTGCAGAATCAGCTGGGTAATGGCCCGTGAGCTGCCGATGCGCGCGGAATCCAGCCGGTCCAGCCGTGGCCCCATCCAGTTGAACGGACGAAACAGGGTGAACTGCAAACCCTTCTGCCCGTAGGCCCAGATCACCCGGTCCAGCAACTGCTTGGACACCGAGTAGATCCAGCGCTGCTTGTTGATCGGCCCGACCACCAGATTCGAGGTGTCCTCGTCAAAGCTGGCGTCCTGGCACATGCCATACACCTCCGAGGTCGACGGGAAGATCACGCGCTTGTTGTACTTGACGCAGTAGCGGACGATTTTCAGGTTCTCTTCGAAATCCAGCTCGAACACCCGCAGCGGGTTGCGCGTGTATTCGATGGGCGTGGCGATGGCCACCAGCGGCAGCACCACGTCGCACTTCTTGATGTGGTACTCGATCCACTCGGAGTGGATGCTGATGTCGCCTTCGATGAAGTGGAAGTTCGGCCTGGCGCGCAGGCGTTCGATGGCATCCGAGCCGATGTCCATGCCATAGATTTCATAGCGGTCGTCTTGCAGCAAACGTTCGGACAAGTGATTGCCGATGAAGCCGTTGACCCCGAGGATCAGCACGCGGGTGCGTCGGACCGGGCGGCGCGGGTCCATGCCCTGCAAGCGCGAGCCCTCCACCAGACCGAACTCACGGGCCAGTTGCGCGCCGCTCAGGTACAGGCCGTTGTCGCCACGCTGGCCGGCGTTGATCACCAGCGAGCCTTCGCCGCAGGCAATGCGCAACGGCTCGCAACCGAGCACCGTGCCGGGGGCTTCGCCGGTATAAGCGGTCTCTGCGCGGGCGGCCCAGACAATCAGTTTGTGCTCACCCACCGGGCAGAACGCGCCGGGGTAGGGCTGAGTCACCGCGCGGACCAGATTGCCCAGCCGGGTGGCCGGCAGCGACCAGTCGATCAGACCGTCGGCAGCGCTGCGCCGGCCGTAACAGGTGGCGGCGGATTCATCCTGGGGTGTGCCCGGCAACCGGCCCTGGGCGAGCAATGGCAGGGTGTCCGAGAGCAGGTCTGCGGCGGTTTCACGTAACTTGCCGTGCAGGGTCAGGGCCGTTTCAGTCGGACTGATCGAGATCCGCTGCTGGGCGACGATGGGGCCTGCGTCGGCGCGTTTGACCATCTGGTGCAAAGTCACGCCTGTCTCGCTTTCGCCGTTCACCAGGACCCAGTTGGCCGGCGCCCGGCCACGGTATTTGGGCAGCAGTGAGCCGTGCAGGTTGAACGCGCCTTCTTTCGCGCAGGCCAGTAACGGTTCGCCGAGCAGTTGGCGGTAGTAGAAGGAGAAGATGAAATCGGGTTCGAGCCGGGCGATGCGCTCAACCCACAGCGGGTGATTGGGGTCTTCCGGCGCGTATACGGCGATCCCGTGAAGCGCGCACAGCTGCGCCACCGAGCCGAAGAAGGTGGTTTCCTTGGGGTCATCGGCGTGGGTGAACACCGCTGCGATGTCATACCCGGCGGCGAGCAGGGCCTGCAGGCCAACGCAGCCAATATCGTGGTAAGCAAAAACAACCGCTTTCTGGTTCATGGTGCGACCTTGTGGGCATCAGCAGAGGGGGAGGAGTTGACCGGGTAGGCGCTTGAAACAGCGGTGCGGCGCACGACCTTTTCAATGAAGAAACGCGGCCGTGCGCGCACGTCGCTGTACATGCGCCCGAGGTATTCGCCGAGCAGGCCCATGCCGATGAACTGCCCGCCGGTGAACACGAACAGCACGGCAAAAAGGACGAAGGTGCCGTGCCCGGCCCAGGGCGCGCCGAAGATCAGCCGCAGAACCACCAGCGCCAGGGCGAACAGCACGCCGAGTATCGCCATGCCAAAACCCACGATGCTCAGCAGCCGCAGGGGCGTGGTGGTCATGCAGGTGATGAGGTCGAACATCAAGTTGATCAGGCGCATGGGGCTGTACTTGGAATCGCCGTGTTCGCGTTCGGCGTGCTCGACCAGAATCTCAGTCGTGTGCCGGGCAAAGCTGTTGGCCAGGATCGGGATGAAGGTGCTGCGCTCCCGGCAGGCGAGCATGGCGTCGACGATGCTGCGCCGGTACGCTCGGAGCATGCAGCCGTAGTCGTTCATCGCCACGCCAGTGGAGCGCTGCACGGCGAGGTTGATGAGTTTCGACGGCCAGCGCCGCCAGGCGGAATCCTGCCGCTGGTTGCGCACCGTGCCGACCACGTCGTAACCCTGTTCGGCGAGGCGCACCAGGCGCGGAATCTCTTCCGGCGGGTTCTGCAGGTCAGCGTCCAGGGTGATGACCACGTCGCCCTTGCACTGCTCGAAGCCGGCCATGATCGCCGCGTGCTGGCCGTAATTGCGGTTGAGAATGACCGCCACGACGGGGCTGCCTGGTCGCTCGGCGGCCTGTTGAAGCAGCTCGGCCGAGGCGTCGCGGCTGCCGTCGTCCACCAGCACGATTTCGAAAGCGTGACCGATCAGGGCGCAGGCGGCCTCGGTGCGGCGCAGTAATTCGGGCAGGCTTCGTTCCTCGTTGTAGACCGGGATGACGATGGACACATAACGGACGGGATAGGCTTTCAAGGGCGCGCTTCCACGATGGATTCAATGGCCCCGACCACCCGCTCGACATCGTCGCGGGTCATGTCCGGGAACAGCGGGATCGAACAAAGCCGCGACGAATTCCACTCGGTGTTCGGCAGGTGCACGTTAGGGAAACGCTGTCGGTAATAGCGGTGCAGGTGCGTGGCAATGAAGTGAATGCCGGTGCCGATGCGCTGCTCTTGCAGGGCTTTCATGAACCCGTCGCGGTCCAGGCCGCAGCGCTCGGGGTCGATGCGCAGGATGAACAGGTGCCAGGCGTGCTGTTGCGGGTAGGCGGGTTGCGCCAGTGGCATGACCGGGCTGCTTGCCAGGCGGTCCAGGTAGTGGCTGGCCAGCCGGCGGCGTTGCTCGTTGATGTGATCCAGCCGGTGCAATTGCACGAGGGCGATGCTGGCGTTGATGTCCGCCAGGTTGTATTTGAAGCCCGGCTCGATGACTTCAGCCTGGGGTTTGCGGCCCAGGGTCAGGCGGTCGTAGGCATCGACGCCGAGGCCGTGGAATTTCAGCTGGCGCACGCGATCGGCCAGCACGGCATCGTCGGTGACGACCATCGCGCCCTCTGCGCAGGTCATGTTTTTGATGGCATGGAAGGAAAAGATCGCCGTGCCGCGGCTGCCTACCGGCATGCCCTTGTAGCCCGTGCCCGCCGCGTGGGCGGCGTCTTCGATGACCGCGATGCCGTGGCGGTCCGCCAGGGCGTAAATCGGGTCGAGGTCGCAGGCGGCGCCGGCGTAATGCACCGGCACAATGGCTTTGGTGCGCGGGGTGATGGCCTGTTCGATCAAATCGGCGTCGGTCATCAGCGTGTCCCGGTCAACGTCGACAAACACCGGGGTGGCGCCCAGCAGGCAGATCATGTTGGCGGTCGAGACCCAGGTCTGCGAAGGCGTGATCACTTCATCGCCGGGGCCGACGCCCAGGACGAGCAAGGCGATGTGCATGGCGCCTGTTGCGGAGGAAACAGCGATGGCATGCCGGGCACCGACCCGTTCGGCGAACTGCGCTTCGAGCTGCTGGCATTCGGGGCCCGTGGTGATCCAGCCGGAGCGCAGCACGCGGGTTACGGCCGCCACTTCTTCATCGCCGATACTGGGCCGGGAAAAAGGAAGAAAAGCCTCATTCATAATGAGAACGTCCCACTGAAGTTCAAGTTTTGAACACACCCGTCCGCTGGCGCTAACATGCACCGCCTGGGAAGTTATTTAAAACACGTGCAGGTATTCATAACGGTGCCGTTGCGGGCATCGTGTCATTTATGTAACTGAGTCATCAGATGATGAGATCTGATTACGTTGTTCCGCTATCACCTGATCTGGAGATTAATCTCACACATATGAAAATAACGCTCGTGACGCGTAACATTTCCGTGTGTTCGTCAGGCAGTGATAGCCAATGAATACGGGGCTATCAGCTGGATATGACGGTTGTTCGTGCATTGCCGTGGTTAGAAGCGTCATGTTTAAACATCTGACTGTTATTTCGTGCTCAGACAGCTCGGGTTCAGCATGCCGGCAGTTATCGGTAGTGGGTTATAAACAGCCGAGCTGCGGATCTGCTTTAATTCCTCCGTTGAACTTATTTGACAGGCTGGGTTGCCGTTTTCATAAGTTAGCGCCCGGATACTTAATCGGAGCTGAACATGAAGCATGCTTTGGCAAGGCTGCAGCTCACCCCACTGGACACACGCAATGCTGTTCGTAGGACCGGCCTCAGCCGGGAAGAAGCGAATGCATTCACCCCCACTTTTGCAGTGCGCCATCCGACGCCTTCCCGGCTAAAGCCGCCCCTGCAGTCGAGGTCACAACCCGCCCCACGGTCGTGTTCATCGCCGGTCCCGCAATCCGGTCTGGAGTCAGCCCCACAGTCAGTGCTACAACCCGTCTCACCCAACGATGCATCACTTTCATCCATCCAAGAGCACACCACCCATGATGGACAGTCTCAGCGGCATCACGGCGTTCATCACCGTGGCCGAAACCCGCAGCTTCACCGAAGCGGGGCGTCTGCTGGAAATCTCGTCGTCCGCCGTGGGCAAGAGCGTGGCGCGCATGGAGGAGCGCCTCGGCGTGCGGCTGTTCCATCGCAGTACCCGCAGCGTGAGGCTGACCACCGAAGGCGAGCTGTTTCTCGATCGCTGCAAGCGCATCGTCAGCGAGGTCGAAGCGGCCGAACTGGAACTGCATGAGCTGTCCGCCACCCCACGCGGCAAAGTGCGCATCAGCGTGCCGATTCAGAACGTACTGATCATGCCGGTGCTGGCCGGGTTCATGCGCGCCTACCCGGACATCGAGCTGGAAGTGGACATGTCCGACCGTATGGTGGACGTGATCGAGGAAGGTTTCGATGCCGTGATCCGCACCGGTGCGCCCCAGGACTCGCGGCTGACCGCGCGCAAGCTCGGCGGCTTCCAGCTGCAACTGGTGGCATCGCCCGCGTACCTGGAGCGCTGCGGTGAGCCGGCGCACCCCGACGAGCTGATTCACCACACCTGCCTGCTGCACAAGTTTCCGGCCACCGGGATGATCGAGCGCTGGCCGTTGCGCATCGGGGACACGCACATTCAGCCGAACCTCTCGCGGGCATTGACCTGCACGACGACGGACCCGCTGGCGCATCTGGCGATCGATGGCGTCGGGATTGCCTGCCTGCCGGATTTTTCCATCCGCGCGCCGCTGGCCGACGGCAGGCTGAAGGTGGTGCTCGGGGATTACACCGACCACACCGGCAACCTGTGGATGCTCTGGCCTGCGTCGAAGCAGACGGCCCCTCGGCTGCGGGTGTTGATCGACTATTTCAAGGACAACATCCTCAAGGGCTGACTCAGCGCTGCAACGCTTGAGCGATAGGCGCCCGGGCGACACCGAAGCTGAGCATCACCGCCAGGCCCAGCAGCCCCAAACCCGCGCCCAGCCACAGCGCCGCCGACACGCCCTGGTGATCGACCATCAGCCCGCCGAACAGCGAGCCCGAGGCGATCGCCACCTGAAACATGGTCACCAGCATCGCCGAACTGGCTTCCGGCAACTGCGGCGAGGTCAGTTGCATCCAGCTGCTGACGCCCAGCGGAATCGCGCCATAGGCCACCCCCCACACCAGCACCGCCAGCATCACGCCGACGCCTTGCAAATGCGGCAACGCCAGTTGCGCCAGCACCATCAGCACAATCACGGCGCCCAGCGACGCGCGCAAATGCGTGGTTAGGGTCCCGGCCATGGCGAAGTTCGCCAGCATGCCCACCAGCCCGAAACCCAGCAGCACCCCAGTAATCGCGTTGGGCGAGAACCCGGCGTACTGGCCGAGAAACGGCGCGACGTAGGTGTAGCCGGTGAAGTGCGCGGCGACCACCGTTCCGAGCAAAAGCATGCTGCGCCGCGCTGTGCCCCGGGACAGAAATGCCCGCAGCGCACGGGCTTTGAGTCCTTCGCTGGAAGGCAGCGAGGGCAGGGTGATGGCCTGCGCTGCCAGAGCGATCAGGCCCAATCCGGCGGTGACGACGAAGGACATGCGCCATGAAAAGACCGTGCTGACGAAAGTCCCGAAGGGCACCCCGAACACCGTCGCCAGGGTGATACCGGCGAAGATCAGCGCCGTGGCTTTAGCCGCCCTCGACTCGCTGACCAGACGCCCGGCCGCCGCAATCGCCACGGCCCAGAAGCCGCCGAGGGAAATCCCTAATAGCCCGCGACCCAGCAGCATGATCGGCAGCGACGGTGACACCGCGCAGATCAGGTTCGACAGCACCAGTAGCAGGCTGAGGAACAGCAACAGATGCCGGCGGTTCATGCGTCCGGCACCCAGGATGATCGCTGGCGCGGAGATCGCCGCGATGATGCCCGGTACGGTGACCATCAGCCCCGCCACCCCATCGGTGACGTCAAGGCTTTCGGCGATCTGCGGCAGAACGCCCACCGGCAGGTATTCGGCAGTGACAAAGGCAAACGCGCCCAAGGCCACGGAATACACCGACAGCCACTCGCGCCAGGAGGGGGACGCCGAGGACATGGGCGTCACGTGGGTCGAAACAACGGGCAAGTCGTGCATGGGGAAAGCTCCACCGTAATGAGTGGAGCCATGCTAGGGAGCGAGGGCGCGAGGAAAAACAGGCTGGGGTTCCGATCACTGTGGATCGATGACTCCGCAATCAGTCAATCTGCGGCAGCTCTGAACCGCCTGATCCCGCAGAGGCTCAGGCCTGGGCCATGCCGGGCACGTCCATGTTGATCCGGCGCCAGGCGGCTTCGGCAAAGCTGTACGCCGAAAACGCGATCAGGCCCAGCGCCATGACCATCAACACCACGCCGCCTGCCGGCAGGTTTTGCAGCGCATTGAGTGCATCTTTCAGCCCGGGCGGGTGCATCGCCTGATAGCTCGAGCCGCTGATGGCCAGCAGCACGCCGATTTCGACGAACGCCACGCCGCGCGCGATCAGGCCGAAGCGGGACACCGGGGTCACGTATTTCATGACTTCATCGTCGGCCTCGAAATACTTCTCGAAGGACGCTTTCCAGCCCTTGAAGAAATGCGCAATGCCGACGCCGAACGGCACCAGCGCAACCAGGTAGACGACCAGATTGGAGTGTTTCCACGACAGCAGGTAAGCCAGCAGGTCTTCGGTTTGACCTCCGCCACCACCGCCGGAGCTGCGCAGGCCGTCGATCAACAGGCCCAGAGCAAAGAACGCCAGCGCACCGTTGACCAGACCGCCGGCGAGCAGGCCGCCGCGAATGACCAGGCCCTTGAACTCCCTGCCGTGATGGTCGACGTCGCGAGTGGCTTGCAACACCCGCCAGGCCGCGAATGCCAGCAGACCTGCCACCACCAGCCCGACCAGAAAGTGACCGAAGGGCTGGCTGAACAGGGCTTCGAGGCTGCTGTGGCTGTCCTTGGGGCGTGACGAATCGCGGGCGGCGAGCAAGGCGAAAATGCCGATGATCAGGTACATAACGCCGCGTGCGGCATATCCCGCTCGTGCGAGCAGGACAAGGGTGTGATGCGGGGACATCGAAGGTTCTCCGGGAAAGCGATTGATCAGCAGACCCGAGACGGCACGAGGGGTTCGATCGGGTTTAGCGGGAGGGCCCTGCGATTGCTTTTGGTGGGACCGGCTTCAGCCGGGAAGAGGCCGGTATGAACACCCTAAATTTGCGGTGTGGCTGCTGACGCCTTCCCGGCTGAAGCCGGTCCCACAATTCTGCGTCACGGCCAGGTCCCGCTAGAAAGCGGCGCGCAGTCAGTCGAATTCGGTCAACCCGCCGTAGATTGAATGCGCTGACGAATCCAGGCGCGGCTATGCTCCAGCACACGGTCGGCCATCAGGGTGGGGAAGTGGATGAAGCCATGGGGCGCTTCCGGCAGCAGGTGCACTTCGACCCCTGCGGTTTTGCCCCAGCGATCCGCCAGTTGCAGGGTGTCATCGCGCAGCGGGTCCAACTCGCCGACCCACATCAACGCGGGCGGGAAACCGGAGAAATCCCCATACAACGGCGACAACGGCGGCGCCTGACGCTGGGCGTCGCTGATGTCGGGCGTGAGCATGCGCAGGGCCTCGACCATTCCCGGGCCGTCCAGCACCAGCGTATCGGGGCCTGCCGTGCGCACGCTCGGCGTACCGGTCAGGCCGTAGACGCCGTAGTAGAGCAGGGCGCCGCACACGCGCTTGAACAACTCGGGCCAGGCCTGGAGCTGCAGCAGCGTCGTCCCGGCCAGATGCCCGCCCGCCGATTCTCCGACGACGATCACCGGCAGCCCGGCGAATTCCGGGCAGCCATCACCCAGCAACCAGCGCGCGGCGACGAGGCAATCCTCCATCAGCCCTTCCACCGGCGTTGAGCCAGCGAGCCGATAGTCAACCGAGACCACCGCCACTTCGCACGCCCGCACCATCGCCATATTGAGGTCGTCATTCATCTGCGCATTGCCGATGATCCAGCCGCCACCATGAATGTCCAGCACCACACCTTTGGCCTTGCCCCTGGGCCGAATGATCCGCACCGGCACGCGATGACCGTCGACACTCGCCGTGGTGGTTTCAGCGTGCAAGCCATGGCGGGCCAGATTGGCTGCGCCATTGAGCTGGCCAACGCGCAACAGTGATTGGATCAAAAGGGGCGTGAAGCGATTGCGGATACGAAACCGCGGCAGCCATGCCAGCTTCTTGTTGAACCGCCGCGCCTGCGCCAGTTCGTCGTCGTGAAAATGCAAACCGTCGTTGCTGTCCAATTGCGTGCGCTCTCTCGGGCTGAAACCCGCCAGTCATGGGTACTGTGTTGGTCTTCGCCCGAGGCCGAGAGTTTCACGCGCGGGAGTAAAGCAATTTCAGGCCCCCGAGGCAGAAGCGACGGCGCCAAGGTGCCCTCGGTGGATTTGATCGGATCGTGCCCACGCGGAGCGTGGGAACGATAAACCACAATCAATAAACTACCGGGTGCTCATCGGCGGCGTCGGCTTGATCAACTGCAGTTGCTGACGATAATCATCGGTCACTTGCCGCGCCTGGCTGTTGCTGGTGATGACCCGTGGGGTGATCAGCACGACCAGCTCGGTGCGTTTCTTGCTCTTGACGGTGTTGCCGAACAGCCAGCGCAGGCCGGGGATGCTGCCCAGGTACGGGACGGCAGACACGGTGTCGGCGTTGTCCTGTTTGATCAGGCCGCCAAGCAACACGGTCTGACCACTCTGCACCGCCACCTGGGTCGACACCGAACGCGTCGAGATCCGTGGGTTGCCGTTGGCGTCAGTGGCCGTGTCGTTGGCGTCGCTGACCTGCTGCTGAATGTCCATGTACACCAGACCGCCCGGATTGATGCGCGGCACGACGTCGAGGATGACCCCGGTCTGCACGTATTCAACGCTGCTCAGGGTGGCGGTGGTGGTCGAGGTGTTGACCGTGGTCTGGCTGATCGGGATGTTGTCACCGACCTGAATCTGCGCCTGCTGGTTGTTCATCACCACCAGCGACGGCGCCGACAGCACTTGCGTGCGGCCACTCTGTTCCAGCGCGTGAAGGGCGATCTGCAGGTTGTTGCTGACGAAGGAATAGAACAGCGAATCGGTGGCACCGAGCCCGGCACCGCCGCCGCCCAGAGCGCCCTGACTGCCAGCGGTGTTCGCGACAGTAGTGCTGGCGGAATTGCCGGCCAGACGACCGAGGTACCACTGCACGCCGAGGTCCAGCTCGCCGGTCAGGTTCACTTCCAGAATCCGCGTTTCGATCTGCACCTGCATCGGCGCGTTGTCCAGTCGCTTGATGGCCGACTCGATCTCGGCCCACTGGGCCGGACGCGTGCGGATCAGCAACTGGTTACTGCTCTGCTGCGCGGTGATGCGCGTGCTGTCGTCCAGGCGCTTGCTGGCGCCCGAGCCACTCGAGGCGGCGTCCGAACTGTCGCTCTGTCCGCTGCTGTCGGCGCTGTCCTCGGAGGTTTCGCCGTCCTGCTCTTCTTCACCTTGCTGAGTGCCGTTCTGCAAACCGCCATTGGCGCCACCCATGCCCGAGCCCAGGCCACCGCCCATCCCGGAGCTGCCATTCAGGCCCTGACCACTGCCGCTCAATCCGCCGCTGCTGCCGGTGCCACTGCCGTTGAGCGAGGACAGCGAACGGGTGCGCAGCCCCGGCGCGACCTTGGCCGCGCTGTCGTCCTTGATCTGGCCGTTGCCGTAAATCTGCCGCAGGTATTTGGCCAGGTCCGTGGCTTTCATGTTGCGCACGTCGTAGACGTACATCTGCGGCTCGTTGCCGCCGCCTTCGTCGATGGTGTGAATCCAGTCGCCGACTTCGCTCAGGTAACGCGGCTGGGAAGAAATCGCCACCACCGAGTTGGTCCGCTCGATGGGCAGAAACTTGACCATGCCGGCCAACGGCATGCCGCTGTCCGGGCCGAACATCTTCTGCAGCTCTGGCATCAGTTCGCTGACGCTGGCGCGCTGCAAGCCATACACGGCGATGGACATGCCCTTGAGCCAGTCGACGTCGAAGGTGTCGATGGTGTCCTGATAGTTGGCCAGTTCATCCGGCGTACCGGCGAGGCTCAATACGTTGCGCGCCGGATCGACCAGCAAGAACGCGTTGTCACGGGCGAAGGGTTTGAGCAGCTTCTGCATCTCGGTGGCCGAGATAAAGTGCAGCGGGAACAACCGCGCCGACAGCCCGGTAGCCGGGCGCGCCACCGGCATCTCCGGCACCAGCTTGCCGGCCACGGCCTGGTTGGCCGGGAGGATCACGTAACGGTCGCCCTGGCGGATCATCGCGTTGTCGGTCCACGACAGCAGCGTTTCGAGGATCGACAGCGCCTGCTGTTTGTTCACCGGCTGCGAGGTGGAGAAGCTGACGTCGCCCTTCACGCCCTGGTTGATGCTGTAGTTCTCGTGCAGCAAATCCCCCAGCACGGTGTTGATCACCGCTTCGATGGGCTGATTGGCGAAGTTGAAGGTGATATCACCAGCCGCCGCCGACGCGCCTCTTCCACCCGCGCCACTCTGGGCCGGACCGGCACCGCGTACGAAGGTCTGGTTGCCACGAATGATCTGCTGGCGCGCGGGCGCAGGCCTTGCGCCAGGATTGTTCGGGCTCGGCGCTTCGACCGGATCGCTGACCGGGCCTCGCTGCGAGCCGGTGCCATTGAGTGCTTCCTGCATCAGGGCCGGATCGTTTTCAAAACGTTCCGGGGTGGACGCGCATCCAGCCAGGGCCACGGCGGTGGCCAGGCACAACAACGGGCTGCGCAGACGGGAAAACTCAGGGGTGCGATTGTTCATGGTGTGGGTACGTTTGGAAGAGTAATAGGGGGGACTTTCGACGGCGGCGGAAGGCGCAGCAGGGGCAGTCGCAGTTCGCGGGTCTGGCCCTGATGGCTGAAAGTGGCGTGTTGCGGCGTGACCGAATCCAGGGTCCAGCCATTGTCCAGCGTGCTGCCGACGGCCAGCTTCAGGCGGCGCTTCTGCGGCAGTTGCAGCAGCACCCACTGTGAAGCGCCGTCGATGATCACGCCGCTCAGGCTGATGCCGTCCAGGGACGAGGCCTGGGATTTGCCGGTGACCAGATCAGGTTTGCGGTCCGGGCTGAACATCGACTGCTGCCAGGTCAGCGTGAGCGCTTGAGCCGGCAGCGAGGGCAACGCCGCGGGCCCGGCGGTTGGTGCCGCTTCACGGGCTTCGCCGGCCGGCAACCAGTCGATCTCCTGACCGGCGCCCATGCTCAGGCTGACGACAACGGCGGCGAGGGCGACCGTGACAGCGCCGAGCGCGAGGGTAAGGGAGTCGAACTTCATGCGTCAGGCTCCTCGGACGGTGTCAGTGGTTGGGGTTGATCATCCAGATCGGCTTGCTCAGCGGGATCAGGCTGCTGTCGAGAGTCGGTCTCTGGCTCGGCGGCGGGGGCTTTGGACGGCAGCGCCTTGTGCGGCGCGGCCTGTTGCAGATACCCGCGTAACAGCAGGTGCACCTGCAAGCGTCCGGCGCCACCGCTGGCCGGCGCCGAGGTGGCGCGGCGAATGCTCAGGTTGTCGATGAACAGGAACGGCTGGCCGTATTCCAGCTCGTGGAGCAAACCCACCAGCGGCTCCATGGCGCAGTCGAGGGTCAGGCTGACTTTGACCTGACGATAGGGCTCGGCACTGTCGCGCTCGGGGGTGATCGGCATGCGCTGGGTGACCTGGCAACCGGGGCCCTGATCGGCGTGGGCCTTGACCAGATCGAGACTGCGCTGCATCAGGTCGGCGGCCACGGCGCTCGGGTCTTCGCCGGGCAACAGGCTGCTGCGGCTCGACGGGTCGCGGCGGGCGGCCTGCAACTGCTGCTCAAGGCTGTCGCGTTGAGCGAGTGCGCCGGCATAGCGTTGTTCTTGATGGCGCAGGGTCTCGGCCTGTTCCTGCAGATCGCTCAACGGATCAAGAAACCAGCTCTGCACCAGCAGCCACCAGGCCGCCCACAGCACAAGGGCCAGGGCGATCAGCGCGGCACCGCGACGTTCGCGCGGGGTCAGTTCACGGCGCATCGGCGGCCTCCTTGGGCAGCTGGGCGCGCAGGGAAAAGCGCTCTTTGCCGGTCTGCGCATCGGGCTGAATGATCCCCTGGAACTGCGCGTCGGTCAGGGTGCGGCAGTCTTTCATGCGGCTGATGAGGGCACTGGCCTTGGCGCTCTGGCCGGTGATCGACACGCTGCCGCTGTCGGAAATCTCCAGCTGCTCGACCCACGTGTCAGCGCCCAGGCAACCGGTGAGGTCAGCGAGCACGCTGGAGGTGGTGGGTTGCGCGGCCTTTTGCTGGGCCAGGTAGCGTGCGGCGCCTTGGGTGTTGATCAGTTCGCGGCGCAGGTTCTGTACGGCTTGCACCTGGCTGCGTTGCTCGTCGACGTGCTGTTGCATCGCTTCGACCTGCACCGTACGCGCATCCAGCCAGAGCACCATGCAGGTCAGCAGCAAGGCGCCACAGACCACGGCAAGGAAGCGCGGCAGGCGTGCGGAACCTGCGGTCGCTGGCTTCAGCTCGGCCGGCAGCAGATCGACATTCAGCCGTTCGCCCTTGGCGTTGCGCGCATCCACGGCATAGAGCGACAGGCCGCGTTCCCTGCAGCTGTCGATGATCGGCTGCAAACGCTCGCGCAGCACCGCCACCAGCAGCACCTGCGCCAGGGTTTTGCCTTTGCTGGTGACGCGCGCGACGTAATGCATCTGCTCGCGGGGGTAGGGCGTGTACTTGTCCAGCTCGAAACCGACCACGCTGTGCAGGTCGCGCAGCGCTGCCAGCGGCAATTGCAACGGTTGCGCCAGCACCATGCCGGCAGGGAGCATCAGGATCAGCCGCTCGCCGGTCTCGTGGGCAATGTGCTCGGGCAGGGGCCAGTCGATCAGCCGCTCGCGCACCTGGGGCATCAGCCGCGCGCGGACGCTGGCGGGCAGCATCGCCTGCAACTCGTCCAGCCACGCCTGCCACAGGTGCTGCGCCGGGCTGTCACGCCACTGACTGCGCACCCGGGCCTGCAAGGGCGCCAGTTGCTGTAAAAGTGATTGCTTCATTCTTGCCAACGCAGAACGCGATACGGTCGCGCTCCCTCCTTCGATGGGTTCAATAACAACGTGACGTTGAGCGTCGTGGTGTAACCGCCGGGCAATGTCGCCTGGCTTCGAATACTGATGACCGGTCCTGCGTCTTCGGTTGCGGGCCCGGCCTGGGGCAGCCCCAGCGCTTGCCGCAGCCAGGGCGACGTCATGCGCGGATCCGGCGCGCTCAGGCCGCTCCATAACGTGACGTGCGGGCTGGCGCACTGGTACAGCGGCTGGCCGATGCCCGGCAGTTCGCGCACTTCTTCGACCATCCGCAGCGGTGCCCGGTCACCGCCACGACGCTGTTCCAGGCCCTGCGCCACCTGCCGCGCCAGATCCGGATTCGCGCCGCACGCCACCAGCAGGCGGGTAAAGGATTCCGCCGGTGCCGCGTTGAGGTCGAGCTTGCCGGTCTCGCTGCCCAGGCTCACCGCCAGCGCGGCGTCATCGAAACGCAATTCATGGGGCTGGTTGTCGGCTTTCCAGTGCCGCACCGGGTCGCGGTCCAGCTGCGCCAGCACCGCCATGCCGATGCCAGCTTCAGCGGCGAGGACCCCTTGGGTGTGCTGGCGTTGCCACAGGGCCTGGCGGTTCTGCAAATGCACCCAGCCGAGCAAACCGGCCAGCAGGGTACTGAGCAGCGCCAGCACCCACAACACCAGCAGCAATGCGACGCCGCGCTGATTTTGCCGACCGCCGTTCATAACGTGTGCGCCTCGCCGGACAGGTCCAGGCGCAGGTTGATGCTCTGTAATGGCCACGGCACGGGGCCGCCCAGTTGCGCGTCGATGCGCACGCTGATCGGCAGGCGCCCCGGCCAAGGCCAGTGATCCAGCCATGCAGTCGATTCACCGGTGGGCGACACGCCGCGATAACTCAGTTGCAGCGAGCGCACGTCATGCAACAGCACCTGGGGCTCTTCGGCCGGCAACAACGTCTGACCGCGCAGGCGCTCCAGGCTGACCTGTAAGCGCTGACCGGCTGCCAGCGTCACGCTGTGCCGGTACAAACCGCCGCCCAATGTGGCGGGCAGCGGCGCATAAAAGCTCATGGCCTGGGCGTCGCCCTCGAACACCGGCGCCTGGCCGGGCTCGGACCCGCCGGCCGCCAGTGGCAGCGCCTGGCCGATGGCGTGGCGCAGAAAATTCTGGGTGGACCGTATTTCATCGAGCCGCGTGCTATAGCGCTCGGCCTTGGCCATGGCGCGGTTGGCCCCGGTGATCGCCGCGCCAACCATGGTCAGCAGCACGCCGAGCAGGCTCAACACCACCAGCACTTCGAGCAAGGTGAAACCCTGGCATTGGCGCGTCATTGAACGGCGCCTCATTGCCCGGCACCCGAGTCTGAGCTGCGCACTTGCAGGCTGCTGTAATGGGCGCGCCGCGCGCCGTCGCTCACCTCAAGGTCCAGGCGCCAGGCCGTCGCCGGTGCATTGCCGCGGGGCAGTGCGCTGACATCCATCTGCCAGGTCACGCCGCTCCACTTGCCCTCCGTGCGACCCGGCTGCAAGCGGCCGGCGCTGGCCTCATCAATCAGCGAACGCGCGGCCAGACTCAGCCGGTCGCTGCGTTGCGCCTGCTGCAAGGCCCGCGCGCTCTGCCCGAACGCCACCACCAGCACGCTGCTGCACACTGCCAGCACCGCCAGGGCAGCAAGCATCTCCAGCAATGTGAAACCGCGCTGACGCGTCAATTGAGCGTGCGCAACTGAACGTTGCCGGTCAGCCAGTTGATGTCGACGCGCCAGTGTTTGTCGCCCCGGGCCAGCAGCAGATGGCCACCGCTGGAACCGCCGTCGGGGTAGAACTCGAACGCCGGGCCCAGGCCGTCGGCGGTCTGCAATTGCACACGCATGTCGTCGGGCAGTTGCACCGGCTTCAGGTGCGGGCCTTGAAGGCGCCCGTTGCGCAGGTCAAAGCGTGTCTGCGCCGGTTGCCCGCTGACGATCGCCTGCACCCGCGCCGCGCGCAGGGATTGCACCACCTCGCTCAACGCCCGACGCTCACCGGCCGCGTGCAAGCCCCGACCCACGCCAAAGCTCACCAGGCCGACGCTGATGCCGATCAGAACGATCACCACCAGCAATTCGAACAGGGTGAAGCCGCGGGCGCGGGGCAGGGCGCGCATGTTATTCCCAGTTACCGATGTCGGCCTTGTAGCCGTCACCGCCAGGCTGGCCGTCCTGACCAAAGAAGATCAGGTCAAAGCTGCCGTGCTCGCCCGGGTAGCGGTAGCCGAACGCGTGGCCGAACGGATCTTTCAGGTCCGAAGGCTTGGCGTACGGGCCGGCCCAGCCAGTGGCGTTGGCCGGCTTGGTCACCAGTTGCTGCAGATTGGCCGGCGGCGTGCCGACGTCCAGGCCGTAGCTTTCGACCTTCATG
Source organism: Pseudomonas sp. W5-36 (assembly GCF_046540455.1). NCBI lineage: Bacteria > Pseudomonadati > Pseudomonadota > Gammaproteobacteria > Pseudomonadales > Pseudomonadaceae > Pseudomonas > Pseudomonas sp. W5-36. Next base: position 360,542 of record NZ_JAXCIQ010000005.1, read on the forward strand.
CCGAGGCTGGCGAGTTGCGCCTTGCCCGCGCCGTACTTGCCCTTGTCGACGTTGCCGCCGACCTGACGCACGACGATGGTGGCGACAATGCCCAGCAGCACGATCACGGCGAGCATTTCCAGCAGGGTGAAACCGCCCTGGCGACGGCCTTGGGCAGCGTTGAATCGGGACATGTGTATTTCCTCAAATGTTACTGGTAAGGCTCATCAGCGGCAGCATGATGGCGAGCATGATCACCGCCACCATCACCGCCATGACAACGGTCAGGCTCGGCACCAGCGCCGCGAGCAGACGGTCGATGCCGCGCTTGGCTTCGACGTCGAAGACGTCGGCAACCTTGAGCAGCATGCCGTCGAGGTTGCCGGCCTGTTCGCCGACTTCAATCATCTGCAGGGCCAGTTCGGGGAGCAGCGGTTGCTCGCCGAACGCCTGGGCCAGCGTCCCGCCACCCTTGACCCATTCGGTGGCTTGTTCGACCTGGGCGCGCAGGGCGTAGTTGCCGCAGACCTGACGGACGATGGTCATCGCCTGCAACAGCGCGACGCCGTTGCTCAGCAGCGTGCCGAGGGTGCGCGCCAGACGCGCGGCTTCGATCCGCTGCAACAGCGGGCCGATGACTTTGATGAACAGCAGGCGTCGGTCATGACGCTGGCGCCGTTGCGGATCGCGGCGCAGCACCGCGACGGTCCAGATCAGGCCGACGATCGCACCGAGCAGCAGCAACCCGTAAGCGCTGAGGAACTCCCCCAGCCACAGGATCGCCTGGGTTATGAAGGGAATCGGCACGCCCAAGTCACGAAAGATCGGCACGAACTGCGGCACCACGTAGGCCAGCAGCAGGGCCAGGGAACCGAGCACGCCGACCACCAGAAAGATCGGGTAGATCAGCGCATTGATGACTTCGCCGCGCAGCATCTGGCTGCGCTCCAGGTACTCGCTGAGTTGACGCAGGGTGTTTTCCAGAGAGCCGCCGGCCTCGCCTGCGCGGACCATGCTGATGTACAGGCTGGAAAACTGGCCGTGCTCTTCTTCCAGCGCCTGGCTCAAGGGTTTACCGGCCTTGACCTGTTCGCGAATTCGTTCGAGCAGCGCCTGACGCTTGGGCTCGTGGGTCTGTTTGAGGAGGATGGTCAGGGCGCGTTCCAGCGGCTGGCCGGCGCCGAGCAGGGTCGCCAGTTGCTGAGTGAAACTCACCAGCGCCGCGCCGTTCATGGCGCCCCGGCGCATGGCCGCACGCAGGCCACTGTTGGTACTGGCCTCAAGGCTGAGCAGCAACAGGCCGCGTTTGTGCAGGACGGCTGTTGCCGCGGTCTGATCGGCGGCTTCGAGGGTGCCGTGTTGGGCGACGCCGTCGGCATCCAGAGCGCGGTATTTGAAATGGGCCATGGTCAGTCGCCACGCGTAACGCGCAGCACCTCTTCAAGGGAGGTCACGCCGGCCACCGCCTGGCGCAGGCCTTCTTCATACAGGGTGCGCAGGCCACCACGGCGGGCCGCCTGTTCCAGCGTCGAGGCATCGGCCTGACGCATCAGCAGGCCGCGCAGTTCTTCGTTCATTACCAGCAATTCGGTGATGGCGCTGCGGCCGTGATAACCGCCGCCGGGCAATTCGCTGGCGGGGCGATACAGGGTGATGGGACGCTGATCGGTGAAGCGGTCCAGGCCGTGCTCGGCGACCAGTTCCGGCGGTGCTTCGAAGGCGATGCGCGTGAGCGGATCGAGCCTGCGCACCAGCCGCTGGGCCAGAATGCCTTTCACGGTGGAGGCGATCAGGTAGCTTTCGACGCCCATGTCCAGCAGCCGCGTGATACTCGCCGCCGCACTGTTGGTGTGCAGGGTCGACAACACGAGGTGACCGGTCAGGGACGATTGAATGGCGATGCGGCAGGTTTCCAGGTCACGCATCTCGCCGATCATGATCACGTCCGGGTCTTGCCGGACGATGGAGCGCAGGGCGCCGGCGAAGTCCAGACCGATGGCCGGCTTGACCTGAATCTGGTTGATGCCCTCGAGCTGATACTCGACCGGGTCTTCCACGGTGATGATCTTGCGCTCGGCGGTGTTGAGCCGTGACAGTGCGGTGTACAGCGTGGTGGTCTTGCCGGAACCGGTGGGGCCGGTGACCAGCAGAATGCCGTGGGGGTTTTCCAGCACGTCGAGGAAGTTCTGCAGGCGTTCGCCGTCCATGCCCAGGCTGGGGAAGTCGAAACTGACGGTCTGCCGATCCAGCAGACGCATCACTACCGACTCGCCGAAACTGGTGGGCACCGTGCTCACCCGCAAATCCAGCTCTTTACCCTGGATGCGCAGCATGATGCGGCCGTCCTGGGGAAGGCGCCGCTCGGCGATGTCCAGCCGCGCCATGATCTTCAGTCGCGAAATAATGGCAGCTGAAGAACTGGAGGGCGGTGCTTCCGCTTCGTGGAGGACGCCGTCGATGCGATAGCGCACTTTCAGCTGGCTCTCGAACGGCTCGATATGAATGTCGGAAGCGCGTTGCTCGACGGCCCGCTGCAGGATCAGGTTGACCAGTCGAATGACCGGCGCCTCGGACGCGAGGTCCTTGAGGTGCTCGATGTCTTCTTTGGCGCCGTCGTGCTCGTCGAGGGTTTCGATCAGCGAGCCCATGGCCGAACGGCCCTGGCCGTAATAACGCTCGATCAGCCCGTCGACCTCGCTGCCAGCGCCGACCGACACGTACACCGGCGCCTGGCAGGCGTAGGCCACGGCGTCCAGCCCATAGGCATTGCCCGGGTTGGCGGCCAGGACGTGCACCCCATCGGCGTGGGCGCCGATGGGCAGCAGGCGATAGTGGCGCAGAAAGCGTTCGCTCAACTCTGGCAACGGCTCGCCGGACAGCGTCACGTTTTCCGCCAGCAGCAGCGGCGCCTGCAGCGTTGAGGCCCACGCCTTGGCCAAGTCCAGTTCGGACACCAGCCCCAAGCGGGTCAGCAATTCGGTCAGCGAACTGCCTTCCGATTCCTGGGCCAGTCGCTGTGCCCGTTCCAGATCACCTGTCTTGAGCCCGGCATTGGCCAACAGCCAGGCACACAGCGCTTCGGCCGAGTGCGCGGTGAGTTGCTGGCTATTGATAGGGGACAGAGGAATGGACACAGCACCGGTTCAAATAAGAGAGGCCTCTGACGAGACCTCGGGGGGATCAATTACATGACGTGCATAACAGTATGCTGCTTAACAGCAACTGAACGGCAGTGCGTTAGTTTGTCGCAGATGAAGTGTTAGCGGACGGACGGCCACGCTTGTTTTCATCAGCCTGATTCTGTTTGGTGGCTTTTTTCACGGCTTTTGCATCTTGCGTCTGGGTCATGACGGTAGAATCTGCTGCGCCGGAGATAGTTTCCTGAGTGTCGGAATCAGCGGCCATAGTTGCAGTTGCGAACGACAGGGTCAGTGCGGCGATGGCGCCCAGTACTGGCAGTTTCATGTGTTGTTTCTCCAATGTTTGTCATGTGTTTGAAATGATCGAAACGCTGGCTCGCAGCGCAGGTTCATCACTCGCTCGGGGAGCGAACCCCAGCATTTACGGGGTTTCAGGGGGTGAGCGGTGAAAATTGCTAAACCTACAGACCTGTAGGTTTAGTAAGAGTTCAGGTGATGTATCAAAAAATGTCGAGTTTGTTCGAGATTGATTATTTTGTTTGACATCAATTGAAAACAATTGCCTTAATTTAAACGTCTCGGGCAATGCTCGTGCAGTTGGGTGGCTCATCGCCATTAACATAAGTTACAGAGGATCATATTGCCCTTACTCATCGTCCTGTTATAACGCCACTTTCCATTCGCCGATGTTCTTTCGAGAAATATCGGTATAGGCAGCGTATTGCCTGAAAACAAAGGCTTGTGGCGTGTCAACTGCGACAAATGAGCGCGGGTGGTACTTGGAGAGCGTCCCCTATGCGAAACCGTAAAACTTTCGGTGCCCACTCGGCACTGGCTTTGTTGAGCCTGGCCATCTGCCACGCCAACGCAGCCGACACCACCACCCAAGAGCAACTCGCTGCCAAGGAACTGCGCGCGGACAAAGCCGCAGAAAAAACCCTGGCGAAGATGACTCAGGAAGAAAAGCTGGCCTACATCGGCGGCATCGGCGGCTGGGACGTCAAACCGCTCAGCCAGTACGGCGTGCCACAGATCCACGGCGCTGACGGCGGCGCAGGCATCCGTTACACCAGCGAAGGCAACGATCCGGGCGTGGTCTATCCGTCCGGCCCGAACCTGGCGTCCACCTTCAACCCGCGCCGCGCCATCGATTTCGGCCGCGCCCTGGGCTACGACACCGCCAGCGGCGGCTACCAGTTCGTCACCGGCCCGGGCATGAACCTGTACCGCATGCCGTGGAGCGGCCGCGCCTTCGAATACCTCTCCGGTGAAGACCCGTTCCTCGGCGCCAGCCTGGGTCCTGCGGTGATCAACGGTATCCAGCAGCGTCGCGTCTGGGCGGAAGCCAAGCACTACGCCGGTAACGACCAGGAAACCAACCGTTTCATCCTCAATCAGGTCATGCCTGAGCGCGTCCTGCGCGAGATGACCCTGCCGCCGTTCGAATCCGCCACCAAGAACAGCACCGTGGCGATGATGATGTGCTCGTTCCAGAAAGTGAACGGCGAGTACGCATGCGAGAACAAGCACCTGATCGCCGACATCCTGAAAAAGGAATGGGGCTTCAAGGGGCTGGTACAGAGTGACTACAACGCCGTCGTCCACGGTCTGCCAGCGGCACAAGCCGGCACCGACCTGGACATGATGGGCGGCCAGATGAACAGCAAGGTGCTCAAGCCTTACCTGGACAGTGGCGAGCTGGACATGGCGACCATCGACGACAAGGTCCGCCGCATCCTGAAGAACATCTACCTGTACCAGTTCGACAAGTTCGCACCGCTGACCACGCACAACATGAACAGCGCTACCAGCAACAAGGTCGCGCTGAACATCGCTCGCGAAGGTATCGTGCTGCTGAAAAACCAGGGCGACGTGCTGCCGCTGGACAAGAACAAGGTCAAGCGCATCGCCGTCGTTGGCGACCTGGCCAAGTACGCGCCGCCGACCGGTTTCGGCAGTGCTCACGTTGACGCCACCCGTTATATCAGCGAGCTGAGCGGTCTGCGCCAGATCGCACCGGGTGCTCAGGTGGAGTTCCTCGACAGCCTGTCCCTCGACCCGACAGCGATGCACTGGACCACCACCGACAGCAAAGGCAACAGCGTTGCGGGCATGAAGACCGAGTACTTCAACAACGCCACCTGGTCCGGCGATCCTTCGGCCACCCAGATTGACACCTACGTCAACCTGGACTGGTCCACCGACAGCGTGCCGAGCAACGGCGACACCGCCAACACCTCGATTCGCTGGAGCGGTCAGGTCACCCCGACCATCAGCGGCGACCAGGTCTTCAAAATCCGTGCCGACGGCGCTGTGCGTCTGTGGGTCAACGGCGAGAAGGTCATCGACAACGGCGACGGTGAGAACATCACCAACAAAAGCATTCCGCCGACCATCCCTGTTTCCGGCAAGATCAAGCTGGAAGCCGGCAAGGCCTACGACGTGAAGCTTGAGTACTCGCGCCGTGACGGCTACCTGTCGACCATGGGCGGCCTGGTGGGCGTGCAGATGTCGACCGCTTCGCTGACCGCACCTTCCGACCTGTCGCAATACGACGCGGTCGTGGTTGCCGTCGGTAACAGCGCTGAATACGAAGGTGAAGGTTTCGACCACAGCTTCGATCTGCCTGAATACCAGAACGAACTGATCCAGAACATCGCCAAGGCCAACCCGAACACCGTGGTGACCATGCACGGCGGTACCGCGCTGAAAATGAGCGACTGGATCGACCAGGTTCCGGCTGCGTTGCACGCGTTCTACCCAGGTCAGAACGGTGGTCAGGCCCTGGCCGAGATCCTGTTTGGCAAGGTCAACCCGTCGGGCAAGCTGCCGATCAGTATCGAGCGCAACATCGAAGACAATCCGCTGTATAAGGATTTCCCGGCCTTCGATAACACACGCACCAAGGTCAAGGAAATCACCTACGCCCACGACCTGACCATGCTCGGTTACCGTGGCTACGACAAGACCAACACCAAACCGCTGTTCGCGTTCGGTCACGGCCTGTCGTACACCCAGTTCACCTACAACAACATCTCGGTCACCCCGGGCGTTGCAGTGGGCAACACGCCGATCAAGGTCTCGTTCGACCTGACCAACAGCGGCAAGCGTGCCGGTTCCGAAGTCGCCGAGCTGTACGTCGGCCAGCAGAACCCGACCGTCGAGCGCGCCGTCAAAGAGCTGAAAGGCTACAAGAAGGTCTTCCTGCAGCCGGGCGAAACCCGTCACGTCACCATCGAACTCAACGATCGTTCGCTGGCGTACTTCGACGAGGCAAGCAAGCAGTGGGTGATCGATGCCGACACCTTCAACATCAGCCTGGGCGCGGCCTCGGACGACATCCGTCTGAACGCCAAGCTGGTCAACTCGTTCCGCCAGGAACTGTCGACCACCACCAGCAACCCGCTGCCACGTTCGGCGCTGAACTCGGTCAAAGTGACCCTGCCAGCGGTGAAGACCGGCGGTGTGCTTGATCAGGCCGAAGGCACCGACGCAGCCGATGGCAACAGCGACTACGACGGCAACACCGAGTACTGAGTGATCACAACGGGAAAGGGCTGAAACACTGGCCGGTGTCGGGATCTGATCCCGGTGCTGGCTGAGGCCTGAACCCGCGTGGCAACTTGAGCTCGAGTGACAGAGAGTGAGGCGATCCGGCCAGCCCGGATCGCCTCATTTTTTTTAGGCGCGGATAGCGCGCTCGACCTGGGCCATGTAACTGTCGAAACGCTGCACCAGATCCACTTTGTCCGGGAAGCGCAGCCACTGCAGCTGCAACCCGTCCATCATCGCCAGTATCTGGTGGATGAGCGCATCCAGGTCCACATCCCCACGCACCTCGCCGGTGGCCACCAGATGGTCGAGCCGTGCCCGCATGCGCCCGTGAATCGTCACGTAGCGAGACTGAAACCACTCCCACCCCGGATGACTCTCCACCAGGCTTTCGGCATTGAGCATGCTGAACGCGCGAATCACGCCGGGCGCCGTCGCGCTGGAACGGTTGATCTGCCGCAGGCCGCTGACGAAGCCCTGCAGCGTCGGCTCGCTGTGCAGGCTGCTGATCACCTTGTGGTTGACCTCGTCGCGGCGCGCGAGCACGCCCATCAGCAAGGCGACCTTGTTCGGAAAGTGGTGCAGCACGCCCGCCACCGAGATGCCGGCGATGTCGGCGATGCGGGCAATGGAGGAACCGGTGTAGCCCTCCAGCGAAAACAGTTGCAGCGCGGCGTCGAGAAGTTCTTCGCGGCGCTTTTCACCCTTGGGGGCGCGACGGGTGCGGGGGAGTGTGTCTGACGTATTTCCTGTCATCGGGTTTACCTGGCGTCTCCATGATTTGCAGGTGTCTGGGCGATTCAGCAGGCCTTTCCCGTCGCCGGATTGCGAGGCGCAAAAGGCAAAACGGGCGCGGCACGTCGTCGCGGCGGCTGAAACGGCACGCTCTGTTTAAGGGCGCGACCGGATTTTGGCAAGCGAAAACTGATATTCAGGACTGTCGCCGAGCGCGCACCACCGTTCGGGTGAGGCCCTTCCAGAAAGTGGGAACTCCCGTCGCGCGTGCCTCTCCTTTGAAGTAACTGACCCACAAGGAGGATCCACTGTGAACGAACAAGCCAATCCCGGAATCGCCTATCTGATCGAATGTGCCCAGGAGACGACGATCGATTCGCGGCTGTTTGCCATTTACGAAGCCCTGGCCGAAGCGGGCGGGCTCGTTCCCCAGGAATACTTGATCAAGGTGGCACGCGAGACCACGGCCGGCCCCAAGCAGCAATTGTTGATCAGGCTGATCGGCCGAGCCAGTCGCGCACAGGTCCACTGATCAGGCGGGGCACCCCAGGTGGGCCCACTGACGCCGATTGAACCCTTTCACGACTCGGAGCGCTTGCCCCGCCGGCAGCGCTCCGAGCAGTAACGCACCTCATCCCAGCAGCGCGCCCATTTTTTCCGCCAGGTGAACGGCAGTCCGCAGACCACGCAGGTTTTCACGGGCAGCTCGCTCTTCTTCAAATCGCCTCTCCGGCGTCGAGTTTGCCCAGCAGCGACTCGCCCCTTTGCCACAGCGCGTCCTGCTTCGCCTCGGTCATCCGATCAAGATTCTTGTAGACCATGCCCATGCGTTGATTGGCGCGCAGCAGGTTGCTGTGGCGCATCACGAAATGCCAGTACAGCGAATTGAACGGGCAAGCGTCTTCCGTGGTGCTTTCCTTGACCTTGTAGGCGCAGGTGCCGCAGTAGTCGGACATGCGCTTGATGTACTGGCCGCTGGCGCAATAGGGCTTGGAACCGAGGTAGCCGCCATCGGCGTGCATGACCATGCCCAGGGTGTTGGGCAGCTCCACCCATTCGAAGGCGTCCATGTAGATCGCCAAGTACCACTCGCAGATTTGCGTGGGCGCGATGCCGGCCAACAGGGCGAAGTTGCCGGTGACCATCAGCCGCTGAATGTGATGGGCGTAGGCGTGTTCGAGGCTCTGGCCGATGGCCTGGCTCATGCAGTTCATTTTGGTCTGGCCGGTCCAGTAGAACTCTGGCAGCGCGCGGGTGTTGCCGAATGCGTTGCCGTCGGCGTAGTCCGGCATCTTCAGCCAGTAGACGCCGCGCACGTATTCCCGCCAGCCGATCAGTTGGCGGATGAAACCCTCGGCGGCGTTCAGCGCGACGCCGCCCGACCAGTACGCCGACTCCACGTCGCTGCACAGCTGGCGCAGGTCGAGCAAGCCGATGTTCAGCGCCGCGCTGATGCGCGCGTGGAAGAGGAAAGGCTCATCGATGGCCATGGCGTCCTGATAGTCGCCAAACGCCGCCAATCCGTAATCGAGGAAGTACTGCCACAGGGCCTGGGCGTCGGTGTGGGTCACCGGGTAGTCGAAATTGTCCAGCGAGCCGTAGTGGCCGGAAAACCGTTCACCCACCAGTTCCAGCACGTCGCGGGTGATGGCGTCCGGGGCGAAACGCGCGGGATAGGGCGCGGCGACCTTCTTCGGCAGCGCCTTGCGGTTTTCGGCGTCGAAGTTCCAGGCACCGCCCACCGGCGTACCGTCGCTGTTGAGCAGCAGCCCCTGCTTGCGGCGCATTTCGCGGTAGAAGAACTCCATGCGCAGCTGAACCTTGCCGCTGGCCCATTGGGCGAACGCTTCGCGTGAGCACAGAAAGCGCGTGTCGCTGTGCCAGACCAGCGGCACGCCGCATGCTCTGACCGAGTGCTCCAGACGCCAGTCACCGCACTCGGTGACGTGGACTTCCTCGGCCTGCAACGACGCGTGCCAGCGCTGCAATTCGGTCGGCACCGAGCCTGTGTTCAGCGCATCGTCCAGCGTCACGTACTGGACGATGATGCCGCGCTCCTGCAGCGCTTGGGCGAAATGGCGCATGGCGCTGAAGATGAGGGCGATTTTCTGCGGGTGATGGGGGACATGGGTCGCTTCTTCCATGACCTCGACCATCAGCACGGCATCGCGTGCGGGGTCCAGTTCGGCGAGGGAAGCCAGGTCGAACGACAACTGGTCGCCGAGGACCAGGCACAGACGGCGGACAGGCATCATGGGCAGGTCTCGGGTGACAAGGACGGTTTGCCGGGCATCGGCTTTGCCTGGGCGTGAGCGGCAGGGGGCGAGTGAAGGTCGGGCAAGGGATTCCTGAATGGCGGCAAGTGATGGCAGGGAAGGGAGTGAAGCGCCGAGCAGAGCGTTCTGCCCGGCGCGCAGTCAGGGGGCCAGGCGGTCAGAGGGCTATCCGGACACGTGGCGCCTGACGCACTGCATCAGGCCTTGCAACGGACCGGACTCCACCGGGGCGGGGACGCAGACCGTGCGCTCCCGGTCGCCTTCGCTGATGGTCAGCGTGTAATGCTGCATGCCGCGCAACGCACGGGCCGGGCGCCGACCTTCCGGCAACGCGAAGAACTCGGACGCGTCGACCAACTGCCGCAGCTCTCGCTGGTCGGGTTCGGGCAGGGCGTCCACTTCAATGGTGTTGGGCTTGTTCAGCCCGGGAAAAAAAGCGACCCCGCCGCTTTCGCTGAATGAGATACGCATGTGGGTGGTTCCTCGTCATGGCGGATCATTGCGCGTTAATGCCCACGGCCGCCCAGCCTTCTTGTACCGCGATTTGGGCCGCTTCGCCTACACCGTACAGCCGGCCGGCAACGTCATGGGTGATCCGCGCAAACCGCACGAAGCCGGCATTGGGGCGCAGACGTGAATCGCGCAGCGCGTCATACCAGATGCGCCCGGCCTTTTCCCAGGCATGACCGCCGATGCGCGTAGCCACTTGATAGAACGCGTGGTTGGGAATGCCCGAGTTGATGTGCACGCCACCGTTGTCGTCGTAGGTGTGGACGAAGTCGTCCATGTGGCCGGGTTGCGGGTCCTTGCCCAGCACGGCGTCATCGAAGGCGGTGCCGGGGGCTTTCATCGAGCGCAGGGCGCTGCCGGTGATCTGGTCGGTGAACAGCCCTTCACCGATCAGCCAGCTGGCTTGTTTGGCGGTTTGTTTCAGGGCGTACTGCTTGATCAGCGAGCCGAATACGTCAGACATGGACTCGTTCAGCGCGCCGGCCTGGTTGAAGTAGACGAGCCCGGCTTCGTCTTCGGTGACGCCGTGGGCCAGTTCGTGGCCGATCACGTCGAGGGCGATGGTGAAGCGGTTGAACAGTGACTGATCGCCGTCCCCGAAGACCATCTGGGCGGAGTTCCAGAAGGCGTTGTTGTAGCCTTTGCCGAAGTGCACGGTGGCGTCGAGGGCCATGCCGGCATCGTCGATGGAGTTGCGGTCGAACACGTCGAAGAAGAAGTCGAAGGTGGCGCCGAGGCCTTCGTAGGCTTCGTCGACGGCAATGTCGCCGCTGGCGGGTTGGCCTTCGCCGCGTACGAGGGTGCCGGGCAGGGTTTCGCCGCCGTCGGCGGTGTAGATCGAACGGCGTTTGCCGGTGAGGGGGGCTGCGGCCAGGTGCACGAGGCGTCGGTCGGGTTGTGCGCTGAGGCGCAGGGAGCGAAAGGTGTCGTCTTTGGCCCGGGTGCGCAGGGCCGCTTCCCGCTGGGCTTTGTTGCCGTTGCGGGCTATCTGGTCGAGCAGGTAGGGCGGGATGAGGCAAAGAATGGGGTTACGCGTGTGGTTCCTGCACATGGGCAATGCTCCTGAGTGACATCGTTCAGTTGAGCGAGGCGTCGCGGTCTCGCTTTAATCGACAAGCTTGGATGCTGTCGTGTTCCCCAGGGTCAAAAGCGTCTGCCTGGGGGCAGACTGTTTCGCCTTCGGCGAGTTACTTGGAAAAGCACCCCAAGTAACCAAGGGTGCTTGCTCCTGGTTTGGCCCTTCCTTCGTCAGGGTTCCTTCACTTCGGTCTCGCTCCGTGGGCCCGCTGCCATCCGCCATCCATGGCGGGGGGCAGCTCTCGCCGCATCCATGCGGCTCGGCCCACTCCACGAGACCTGCGTTCAGCCTGCACCCAAGTCGCGATTGGCGGTGACTGGACTTTTTGCGTATGAAGATCAAAGGCGCCTCTAAAGCAGATCAAAAGCTTCCCGGCTAAAGCCGGTCCTACCGGGTATACGCGGTGCTTTTAGTGGGACCGGCTTCAGCCGGGAAGAGGCCAGCTCAGGCGCCGACATGATCGTTCCCACGCTCCGCGTGGTAACGCAGCCCCGGACGCTCCGCGTCCCGAAGACAACGCGCATTCAGGCCGGGGGAGGTGACGCGGAGCGTCACAGGATGCATTCCCACGCGGAGCGTGGGAACGATCACGCGAGAGCACGCGGTCCAATCGTAGGACCGGCTTCAGCCGGGAAGCCTTTGATCTGCTTTTGATCTTCTCCGCGGTAGTTCAAGCACCGCAAAACGCGACTTTGGTGCAGGCTGAACGGAGGTCTCGTGGAGTGGGTCGAGCCGCATGGATGCGGCGAGAGCGCCGTCAGGACATGGATGTCCGTTCGGCGCGGGCCCACGGAGCGAGACCGGAGTGAAGGAACCCTGACGAAGGAAGGGCCCAACCGAGAGCAAGCACCCTTGGTTACTTGGGGTGCTTTTCCAAGTAACTCGCCGAAGGCGAAACAGTCTGCCCCCAGGCAGACGCCCTTGATCTTCTCTCAGCCGCACCGCGCACTCCGGGGACAGATTAATTTACGGTGAAGCGCTGTAAATAAATCAGTCCCCTCCAAACCGATGCCGCGCCGGGTTCTTCAGCCACAGTTGCAGTTCGGCCTCGGCCTGTTCCAGCGCGGTGCGGTTGAGCAGGCGGCGGAGCAGGGCGACGTTCACGGCGCGGGCGCGGAGGTTGAAGGCGGTGCTGCGCTCACCCGCCGCATCGGGCTGATAGACGCCGAGCTTTTCGTACAGCTGCTGCAGCCGGTTCTGCACGCTGCGCAGCGACAGGTTGCGGCGGGTGGCGATGGTGCGGTCGGTCAGGCCGAGGGCGATGTCTTGCAGCACCTCGTATTCGCCATCACTCAGCCCGGACAACTGATCGTGGGCCTTGAGCTGCACGCCGCGAATCTCGCGGTCGATCACGCACTGCTGCTCGATGAACAATCCCCGCAACGCCAGACGCAAGCGTTCTTCCGAAGCGGTCTTGAGGATGTAACCGTAGGCCGCGCCCTGGGGCACGATGCGCGCGATACCCCGCACGTAGGCCTCGTCGGAGTAATTCGACCAGAACAGAATCGACGTGTCCGGCTGCTGCCTCCAAATGGTCTTGGCCGCTTCGACACCGGTGCGGCAGGGCATCTGCAGGTCCATCACCACCGCGTCCACCGGGCTTTGACTAAACATTTGCTCGCCGATCCGGCCGTCTTCGGCCTCCAGCAAGCGCGTGCATTCCGGCAGGGCCACTTCGATCACTTCGCGCAGGAACGCCCGGTGCACCGGGTCGTCTTCAATCAGCAGGACTTGCATGGCGTCTCCGTTAAAAACGCAGGCACGCAAACAGCTGCCGCCTCATCAACGATGGCGAGATCAGCCAGCGGCAGGCACACCCTTACCCGGGTGCCTCGCCCGTCGGGCCCGCGTTCGATAAACAACTGCGCCGCCATCAGTTGCGCGCGCACCTGCATGTTCTGAATGCCGCCGCTTTTGAAACCACTGCCCACGTCCAACCCAAGGCCGTCATCGTCAATCGTCAGTTGCAACAGGCTGCCTGTGTGGCTGATGTGGATGACGATACTGTCCGGCATCGCGTGCCTGATCGCGTTATTCACCGCTTCCTGAATGATGCGGAACACCGCGACTTTCACCGACTCCGGCAAGCGGTCGCCCATGCCGTCGGTGCTGTCCTGCAGGCGCGTTTCGATGCTCAGGCCGCTGTCGCGCACGCTGCGCCGCAACAGGTCTTCAACGCCTTCTTCAAAGCCGAACAGCTGCAGCACCGTCGGCTTGACCGCATCAATGAGCTGTCGCAGCTCCTGCATGCTGTCCTTGAGGGCCCGGGCAATCCCGCGCAAGTCCTCGCCCGGCACGCTGGGCAGGGTTTGCAGGCGGGCGATGCGCCGGTGCAGGCGGGTCATGTCGGCGAGGGTCTGGTCATGCAAGTCCATGCCCACCCGCTGCCGTTCGCGCTCCAGCTCCTCGGTCAGACGCAGCGCGCCCTGGCGCAGACCTTCCTCCCGCGCACGCACTTGAGCTTCGGCGATTGCCAGTTGCTTGGCCTGCTCGGTCTGGCGCAGGGCGTACACGTAGGAGGCCAGGAGATCGGCGACGTGCTGGGTGTGGCGCACGTCGTCCAGGGTGTAGAAATGCTCGGTGTGTTTCGAGCAGCTCAGCGCGCCGATGATTTCGCCCCGCGCCCGCAGAGGCACGTGCAAGCGGCTGCGCAGGCGGGCGTCGAAAATCGGGTGGTTGACGGCGCCGGGGAAGGCGAAGCGTGCGTCGTTCATGGCGTCGTGGGTCAACAGAAACGCCTGCTCGCCCAACAGCACGGCGCGGATCGGGCTGGTGTGCACCGGCATCGGCTGGGCGACATCGCCCCATAGCGTGTGCACGCCGCTTTCATAGGTGATGTGCTCACGGCCGTCGAGCACGAACAGGCACACGTCGAGGTGGTCGTGGGGCAGAATCGGGCTGATTTCCCGAGAGACGGCGTCAATCATCGACTGGAAATCCAGCTGACCGGCGAGGGCGCGGGAAATACCGAGAAAATGATGCAGCACGTCTTCGGCAAGGGTGTGCGGTCGCTGTGCCATGGGCTCCAACCTGTTTTTATTGTCTGGATAGAACACTTTTTGTAAACGAACAGGGATGCAGTCCGGGCATTATGGCCCCTGTGCAGCAAAAAGAACGCTGGATCCTGCAGGTCGCTTGCGGGATCCCGCATCAGGTCTGCACGATTGACCACTGACGCTCTTCACCGGCCAGTGCAGACTCGCCGCGTACTGTTCGTAACAAGGTGCGACCGACGCCGTCGGCCACCCTGCAGCCCCCATAAAAATAACAAGGGTTCAACTATGAAAAGTCGTCGTCATCCGCTACGCCGTTCATTGCTGTGTGCCGCACTGGCTGTGGCGCCCCTGATGGCTCTGCCCGTCGCCTCCCACGCCGATACGGCCGACAAGAAGATCGCGCTCTCCAACAACTACGCCGGCAACTCCTGGCGCCAACTGATGCTCGCCAGCTGGCAGCAGACCACCGACAAAGCCGTCAAGGATGGCCTGATCGCGTCGGCTGACAGTTTCACCACGGCGGAAAACCAGGCCACCGAGCAGGCCGCGCAAATCCAGAACCTGATCCTTCAGGGTTATGACGCCATCGTGATCAATGCCTCGTCGCCAACCGCCCTCAACGGCGCGGTGAAGCAGGCCTGTGACGCCGGGATCATTGTCGTGTCCTTCGACGGCACCGTTTCCGAACCCTGCGCGTACCGCATCTCCATGGACTTCAAGCAGACCGGCATCGAGCAGATGGACTACCTCGCCGGGCGCTTCCCTCAGGGCGCCAATGTGCTGGAAGTGCGCGGGCTGGCCGGCGTGTCGGTGGACGAGCGCATTCACTCCGGCATCACCGCCGGCGCGCAGAAGCACCCGAACCTGAAAGTGGTCGGCGAAGTGAACGGCAACTGGTCACCGACCGTGGCGCAGAAAGCCGTTTCCGGCGTGCTGCCCAGCCTGCCGAAAGTCGACGCCGTGGTGACCCAGGGCGGCGAAGGCGTCGGCATTGCCCAGGCGTTTGTCGCGGCAGGCCGTCCGTTGCCGGCGATCATCTTCGGCAACCGCGAAGAAGAGCTGAGCTGGTGGAAAAAGCAAAGCGACGCCCAGGGCTATCAGAGCTTCTCCATCAGCAGCGGACCGAGTATTTCCAGCCTGGCGTTCTATGTCGCGCAGCAGTTGCTCGACGGCAAGCAGATGCCCCATGACCTATTGTCGCCTGCGGTCACCGTCACTCAGCAGACCCTCGATGCCAGCCTGAAGGACCTGCCCAAGGGCGGGATCGTCAGCGAGACCTACAGCGTCGACGACGTCGCCAGGCTCAAGCCCGCCGCGTCCCAGTGAGCTTTCCCCTGTGAGCCTGTCCATGTAAGCAAAGCAGGCCGCGCTGCCTGCGGCCCGCCAAGGAATTCCGACCATGAACGCAAATGGACCTGTGCGGGTGGCCTTCGCGGGCGCCGGCAAATCGTTCGGCGCCGTGCGCGCCCTGAGTGACGTCGACCTGAGCGTGCGCGCCGGCGAATGCCTGGGCCTGATCGGCCATAACGGCGCGGGCAAGTCGACCCTGATGCAAGTGCTCGCCGGTACCCTGGCCGCCGACTGCGGGCAGCTGTTGATCGAAGGTCGCGACCTGCGCGAAGGCTATTCGGTGCAAGTGGCGCGGCAGCACGGCATTCGCTGCGTGTTTCAGGAGCTGTCGCTGTGCCCGAACCTCAACGTGGCTGAGAACACCCGGCTGATGTCACCGGCCCTGCGCGGCTTCGGCTGGCGGCGTCGGGCCGGTGCGCTGATCGAAGCGATGCTGGAGCAGATTTTCCCCGGCCACGGCATCGAAGCCGATGACATCGTCGCTGACCTGTCCATCGGCAAGCGGCAGATGGTGGAGATCGCCCGGGCGTTCATCAATGTCGATGAGCGCCTCGATTTGATCATCCTCGACGAACCCACCTCATCCCTCGACGCCCGTGTCGCCGAGCAGCTGTTGCGCCATGTGCGACGGTTCGTCGAGGGCGGCGGCAGCATCGTGCTGATCAGCCACATCCTCGGCGAAATGCTCGGCACCTGTGACCGCATCGCGGTGATGCGTGACGGCAGAATCGTCGAAACCCGTGCGGCCCGAGACTTCACCCATGATTCGCTGGTGGAAGTCATGGGCGGCACGGCCCGCGAACAGCAGCAGGCAGTACAAGCTTTCGCCTCCCGACGTGAGCAGGGCATTCCCCGCGTGCAACAGCGCCCGGCGCGTCAGGCCGATGGCCGCTCGGTGCAGGCGTTTGCCGGCGAGGTCGTCGGCCTGTCCGGGCTGGCCGGGCACGGCCAGAGCCAGTTACTCACCCAGGTGCTGCGCGACTGCATCAAGCACGGTACCGGCGCCAGTTTCGTCGCCGGCGACCGCCAGACCGACGGCGTGTTTGCGCTGTGGTCCATCGGCGAAAACATCACCATCGGCTCACTCAACCAGCTCAAGCGCGGCGTGCTGCTGAACCCTGACGCCGAGCAAGCGATGGCCGATGACTGGATGAAGCGCATGGGCATCCGCACCCCTGACATGCGCAATCCGATCCTGTCGCTGTCCGGCGGTAACCAGCAAAAGGCGTTGTTTGCCCGGGCCCTGGCGTCCGACAGCCAGATCATCCTGATGGACGACCCCATGCGCGGCGTCGACGTCGGCACCAAGCGCGAGGTGTATTCGATTCTGATGGAGGAGGCGGCCCGCGGCCGCACGTTCATTTGGTACACCACCGAGCTGGAAGAGCTGACCTATTGCGACCACGTGTATGTCTTCCGCGACGGCCAGGCCGTGCTCGACATGCCGCGCAGTGAATTGAGCGAGGAGCGCATCCTGCGCAGCTCCTTCGCCGAGGAAACCCCATGAATGCCCCATTGAATTCCGTTGCCCGCGCCCCCGTCGCGACGCGCAACAACGCCGCGCGCCGTGCCCGCATGCTCCGCGCCGCCTTGCCGGCGGTGTCGCTGGCGACCATCTTCATCATGCAGCCCCGGGCCATGAGCTACATGGGCCTGAACCTGATGCTCAACCTGGCGGTGCCGATCGCCCTGGCAACCATCGCGCAGATGCTGATCATCAGCGTCAACGACCTCGACCTGTCCATGGGCAGTTTCATCAGCTTCGTCGCCTGCGTGGCGGTGACGCTGCTCGATCAGCACCCGTTCCTCGGCTGGCTGGCGCTGGCCGGGTGCGTGGGCGTGTACGCCTTGCTCGGCGCGTTGATCCACAGCCGCAACCTGCCGTCGATTGTCGTCACCCTGGGCATGTCGTTCATCTGGGTCGGCGGCGCGATTCTGCTGCTGCCGTCACCCGGCGGCACGGCGCCGCAATGGCTGCAGGCGCTGGTGCGGATCAAGCCGCCGCTGATTCCGCTGGCGATCATCGTCTGCATCGTGCTCGGGCTGGCGATGCACTTTTTCCTGATGCGCTCCACCGTCGGCGTGGTGCTGCGCGGCGCCGGCGGCAATCCGCTGGCGATCGCCAAGGCCGGCTGGTCGCTGCTTCGCATCAAAGTGGCGATGTACGCCATGGCCGGGGGCTTCGGTGTGCTGTCGGGTCTGTTTCTGGTGGGGTTGACCACGTCGGCCGACGCCAACGTCGCGCTGCGTTACACCCTGTTGTCCATCGCCGGGGTGATCCTCGGCGGCGGCGAGTTCGTCGGCGGCCGCGTGTCGCCCATGGGCGCGGTGCTCGGTGCGCTGACCCTGGTGCTGGCCGGTTCGCTGCTCTCGTTCATCCGCATCTCGCCTGACTGGCAGATCGGCGCCCAGGGCGCGATTCTGATTTTCGTGCTGGCGCTGCGTGCGGCGGTCAATCGTCTGGAGGTACGTCCGCTATGAGCACTTCATCCCTTGCAGCGCTGCGCGGCAAGCCGTGGCTCTGGTCATTTCTCGCGGCGTTATTGATCTGGGTGGCGACCCTGGTGTTCACCGGCGGGCAGGGCGCAGGCGCTTTGCTGTCTGGCGCGCTGGCGTTCTCGACGTTCTTCGCAATTGTCGGCATCGGCCAGATGTTCGTCATCAGTACCGGGCCGGGCAACATCGACCTGTCGATCCCGGCCAACATCGCCCTCAGCGGTGCGCTGGGCATGAAACTGATGGACGGCCAGGACGCGAACATCTGGCTGGGCGTGATCGGAGTGCTGGGCATCGGCGTGCTGGTGGGTTGTGGCAATTTCGCGTTGATCCGCCTGCTGCGCATTCCGCCGATCATCGCGACGCTGTCGGCCAGCTTCATCCTGCAATCCCTCGCCATCGCCTACGGCCGCAGCGTGCGGGTCCCGCCGCCTGACAGTTTCTACACCTTCGCCACGGGCCGCGTGTTCGGCGTGCCGTATCTCGCCATTGTGGTGATCGCCGTGGCGGTGCTCATGGGGTACGTGCTGACCCGCACCCGTTACGGCCGTTCGGTGCTGGCCATCGGGCAGAACGCCCGCGCCGCCGAACTGGCGGGGATTCGGGTCGGCCGCATGCGCTTCGCCACCTACGTGCTCTGCGCGGTGTTCGGCAGCTTGTGCGGCCTGACCCTGGCCGGGTTTTCCGGAGGCGCGTCCCTGGGCATGGGCGAGGAATACCTGCTGGCGTCCATCGCCGTGGTGGTGATCGGCGGGACCTCGGTGGCCGGCGGGTTTTCCAACGTGCCGGGCATCTGGGGCGCGTCGCTGTTTCTCTACCTGCTGGTGAGCATGCTCAACACCTTCGGCGCCAGTGCCGGGGTGCGGCTGATCCTCACCGGCCTGATCATCATCGCGGTGATTACCGCTGTCAGCGGACGCAAAAATGCCCGCGCCTGAATTAAGGATCGACCCCGTGTCCGACGACCTCTACGAATGCCATGACAAGCGTTTCCATCGCCTGATTCTGCCCAACACCCAGCTCGAACGCCTGTACGACCAATGCCGCTGGGCCGAAGGGCCGGTCTGGTTCAACGACGGCGGGTACCTGCTGTGGAGCGACATCCCCAACCAGCGCATGCTGCGCTGGACCCCGGAGCAGGGGGTGTCGACCTTCCGCACGCCGTCGAATTTTGCCAACGGCAACACCCGCGACCTGCTGGGCCGGCTGATTACCTGCGAGCACGGCACCCGCAGCGTCACCCGCACCGAACCGGACGGGTCGATCACGGTGCTGGCCGAGCGATTCGAAGGTAAGCGTCTGAACTCGCCGAATGACGTGGTGGTGCATCGCGATGGCGCGGTGTGGTTCACCGATCCCAGCTACGGCATCCTCACCGATTACGAGGGCTATCAGGCCGAAGAAGAGCAGCCGGGCCGCCATGTGTATCGCATCGACCCGGACAGCGGCGAGATCGCCTGCATGGCCAATGATTTCGTGCAGCCCAACGGCCTGGCCTTCTCCCCGGACGGGCAGACCCTGTACATCGCCGATTCCGGTCGCTCCCACGACCCCGATGGCCCCCACCACATCCGCGCGTTCGAGGTGATCAATGGGCGCGAGCTGGGGCAGTCGAGGGTTTTTGCGGTGATTGAGCCGGGCGTGCCGGACGGCATGCGCGTGGATGTGCTGGGCAATGTCTGGACCAGTGCCGGCGACGGCGTTCAGTGCTTCGCCGCCGACGGGACGTTACTGGGCAAGATCCGCCTGCCGGAGAAGGTCGCCAACCTGACCTTCGGCGGCCCGCGCCGTAACCGCCTGTTCATCACCGCCAATACGTCGTTGTATTCGGTGTACGTGGCGGTGGCGGGGGCCCAGATGCCTTGAGCGATGACAGGGCAGGGCGCGCGGGATTTACGCCGCGCGCCCAGTTCTCAGAGCTTGAAACGGCCAACCACGGTGCGCAGTTCGCCGGCCAGCAGCGACAGTTCGTCCGCCGTTACCGCGTTGTCCTCGATGCCTTCCATCAACACGAAAGTGCCGTTGCGGATCTCGGTGACGTTGCGGTTGATGTCTTCGGACACGGCGTGCTGCTGCACCGCAGCGCTGGCAATCTGGGTGTTCATGCCGACGATCGACTCGACGCCTTCGTTGATCGCGTTCAGGCTTGAGGACGTCTGATCGGCCGAGCTCAGGCAATCCTGCGCCCGGTCCTTGCCCGCTTTCATCTGGTCAACGGCCGCGTTGGTCGCCAGTTGCAGCTGCTGGATGATCCGCTGGATTTCCGCGGTGGAGTTCTGAGTGCGTGAAGCCAGGGTTCTCACTTCATCCGCGACCACGGCAAAGCCACGGCCCTGCTCACCGGCGCGGGCGGCTTCGATGGCGGCGTTGAGGGCAAGCAGGTTGGTCTGGTCGGCGATGTTGCGGATCACTTCAATGACCCCGCCGATCTCCTGGCTGTGCAGCGCGAGGGCCGCGACCTTTTGCGCACTGAGGTCGACTTCGCCGGCCAGTGCTTCGATGGTCTGGCGGGTCTGCTGCATGACGCCCAGGCCTTTGCCGGATGCCTGGCTGGCCTGTTCCGCTGCACGCGCCGCGCCTTCGGTGTTCTGGGCGACGTCGGCGACACTGGCGGTCATTTCGTTGATGGCGGTGGCAACCTGCTCGGTTTCGCCTTGCTGGGCGTTCATCGACACTTTGGCGCGGTCGATGGATGCACTCAGGCGGGTCGCGGCGTCGGATACCGAGCGCGAACTGCGCTCGACTTGGGCGAGGGATTCACCAAACGCCTGGACCATGTGATTCAAGCCGGTGCCGATGTCGGCCATTTCGTCTTTGCCCGCCACGTTGACACGGGCGGTGAGGTCGCCTTGGGCGATACGACGGGTGGCGCTCAACATGGCTTCCATGGCTTGGCGCATCGCGCTATAGATACCGCTGAACGCATAAATCAGCAGCAGACCGGCGATGGCGAACATCGCCAGCATGGCGGTGCGTTCGGCCGACTTGTCGTGAACCCGTTGTTCCAGCACCGCCGACAGCGCTGCCTGCAAGGCGTCCTGCGCCTTATACAGCTCGGCCACCACGGCGTTGCCTTTGGTCGGCAGGCCCTGCATCCCGGTGATGGTGTTCTGTGGTGAGGTGATCAAGGTTTGCAGGTCACTGCGAAAGCTGTCCAGGCTGGACAGCCCGCTGCTGACGGGGGACTGGATGCGATCGGCGAGGGCTGTTTCCTTACGGCGCAGCAGGTTGAGGCTCTGCAGCAGCTCCTGGCGAATCTGGGTTTCTTGCTTGAGCAGCGATTTGATCGTGCCACGGGTGGCGTCGGTCAGCGGTTGCCCTTCATGCAGACCACTGGCCAGACCGCGCAACTGGCCGACGACGTTGATCTGGCGTGGCAGTCGCAGGGTGCTCTGATCGATCAGGAACAGCGAGGCGTAGTCTTCGTCCAGCACCATCCCGGAGGTGGCGGAGATGAAGTAGATGAAGTTCAGCGTCTGGGTCATCTGATCGCTCCATGCATCGAACAGGGTCGCTTGATCGGCACCGGCTTTAGTCTGGCTGATCAGCCCTTCTGCGCCGGAGCGCAGGCGCTGCACGCGGTCGGCTGTTTCCAGCTCGACGGTGAACTGGCGGTCCGTGGCTTCCAGCTTGGTGTAGGCATCCAGGAGTTTGGTCTGATTGGCGGCGAGGTCAGCCTGGGCTGTCTCATCCCCGCTGAGCAGGCGGTTGGTCAATGCCCGCTGCAGCATCGACAGGCGCAGTACGGGGGTGACGTCCATCAGGTAACGCTGGCCGACTTCTTCGGAGTGGATGTTATCAATGCTGGCGTTGAGCTGATGCAGCAGGCGCGCGCCCAACAGCCCCAGTGGGAGCAAAACGATGATGGCGAGCAGTGCGAATTTGGCAGGAAAGCGCAGTCGGTTGGTCAGGTACACGGCAGGGGAAAGAATATTCATACTGTTCTCAAAGCCCCGAAGCGGGGCGATTGGGTTGTTGTCGGTGAGAACGGTCCTTTTTCTCGGGTCGGAGTGCGGTGACGACGTCTCTGGGAGGAGAAGGCGCTATGGTTGATTGCGCCTCGCTCCAGTCCATCTGTCGGCCGGTATCGTATTAACTTTATAAAAACTTATACAACAATATATATTTGTACAGCTTTGGAACTGAACCGATTAAGTGATGTCTTTGTGATATCAGTCTTTCTCAGCTCAGCCGAAGTTTGTTTTGCCCCTGATCGTCGGTAATTGACCACCCGTCATGATCCTGAGCGGGCAATGATGGCCATGAGATATCATCTAACCCGTATTTTTAGAACGGAGGGCGCACGCCATGAACTGTTCGCTGGAAATTGAGCAGAAGCGCCTGTCCGCGGTTCACGCTTTGCAATGGCTCGAAACCGCTCACAGCGAGGATTTCGACCGCCTGTGCCGCCTGGCTGCCGCGCACTTTCGCGTGCCGACGGTGCTGGTGTCCCTGGTGGAAAAAGATCGGCAGTGGTTTCCGGGCCGTGTGGGGTTTGACGCGAGTCAGACGCCCATAGAGCAGTCATTCTGCCGCTACACCATCCAGAACGCTGAAGTCATGGTGGTCAATGACGCTCGCCTGGATCCGCGCTTTGTCGACAACGCGCTGGTCACCCAGCCTGATGGCATCCGTTTCTACGCCGGGGCCCCGTTGTGTAATCACCACGGTGATGTGCTCGGCAGCTTTTGCCTGATCGACACTGTCCCGCGCACGCTGCAGCCCGACGAAGTGGCTGTCCTCGAAGATTTTGCGCAACTGGTCATGGGCCAGGTCGAACAATGCCAGGCGATGCGCTACCGCCACCCGGTCAGCCGCCTGCCGAATTTGCAGCAATTCTTGCTGGACACTCAGGACGTTGCGGTGACCGGGAGTCAGGTGCGGCTGATGGTGGTGATCCGCACCCAGCCGATGGCGAGCGCTGCGGATGTCAGCGTGAACAGCAACCTGGATGCACAACAGACGCGCCGCGATATGGCCAACTGCCTGCGTCGCCGTCTGGATGGGATTGCCGAGCTGTATCACGTCAGCGACCTGGATTTCTGCCTGCAGATGAGCTGCGAGCGCTCTCGCCGGGATGACCTGGTTCGCATGCTGTTGGCGGTGATCACCGAGCCTTTCACCCATCAGCAGGTGGCCGTGGGGCTGGCGTGCTGTGACGATGGTCAGAACTCCGCCGCTGCGCTCATGGGCAAAGCGACCCACGCGGCGGGCAGGGCCGTCTATCGGCAGGTGCCGTGGGCGGCGTATGACGAGGCGGAGGATTGCGCCCAGCGTCGCGCCTTGACCCTGCTCAATGAACTCGCCGACGCGCTGGTCAGTGGCGACATCTTTCTGGAGTACCAGCCACGTTTCAGCTTGCAGGATGGCCGCCTGCTCAGCGTCGAGGCGCTGATTCGCTGGACCCATCCGATGCTGGGCAAGATCGGGCCGGATGAGTTCATTCCGTTGATCGAGGGCGCCGGCAGGATCAGCACCGTGACCCGCTGGGTCATCGACCGGGCGCTGACCGACCTCAGCGGCTGGATCGACGATGAAGTGCGGCTGTCGCTCAACCTGTCGCCGCTGGACTTCTCCGACCTGGACATCGCCCTGACGTTGCAGAGCGCCTGCGAAAAACACGGCGTTGCACCCGCACGGCTGGAAGTCGAGATCACCGAAGGCGAGTGGATTCGTGCCGACAAACGCGTCATCGCGCAGCTCACCCGCATTCGCGAGCTGGGCGTTGACGTGGCCATCGACGATTTCGGCGCGGGCTACAGCAACTTTGCCTATCTGCACGAGATCCCGGCCAATATCCTCAAGCTAGACAAATCCCTGGTGACGGACCTGGAGAGCAACCCGCGCAACCGCATCATAGCCCGGTCCGTGCTGCACCTGGCCAGTGAATTGGGTTATCGCACCGTCGCGGAAGGCGTCGAAACCTTTCGCTGCATGAGCCTGGTCCGTGATTTCGGCTGCGAAGAAGCCCAGGGCTATTTCCTGAGCCGGCCGCTGAAGCTGCAACAGCTTAAGCAGCAGTGCCAGAACATTGCGCTGACGTTTACCCCTGAACCGTCGAACGCGCAGATTTATGCGGATCTGGGTGATACGGATCAGGTGATAGAAGCGGCGTGACGCCGGCCGGGTTTCCATTGCAGGACCGGCTCCAGCCGGGAAGAGGCCAGCGTGAACACCCACAATTTTGCGGTGTGACGCCTGACGCCTTCCCGGCTAAAGCCGGTCCTACGGTCGGCGTTAACGCCTGTCCCGCGGTCGGCGTCAACGCCAGTCCTGTCCCTATCAAGGCCGGTCCCACTGATCGAGCGTGATTACTCGCCCGTTACCGGCGTTGGCTGGATGATTTCGACCCAGTAGCCATCCGGGTCCTTGATGAAGGCCAGGCTTTTCATGCGGCCGTCGGTCAGGCGTTTCTGGAAGTCCACGCCCAGTTCTTCGAAGCGCGCACAGGCGGCGTGTATGTCCGGC
Source organism: Pseudomonas sp. W5-36 (assembly GCF_046540455.1). Classification (NCBI taxonomy): domain Bacteria; kingdom Pseudomonadati; phylum Pseudomonadota; class Gammaproteobacteria; order Pseudomonadales; family Pseudomonadaceae; genus Pseudomonas; species Pseudomonas sp. W5-36. The sequence continues at coordinate 385,122 of NZ_JAXCIQ010000005.1, forward strand.
ACCGAGATGCAGATATGACCGAAGCCGCGCGGGTCGGTGTTGCCGTTGTGATAGGAAAACTCAGGGTCTTTCTCGGTGCCGTGGTTGTGGGTCAGCTCGAGGACACCGGGAATGCCTTTCATCCAGACGTTACGCTCGGCGTCGTCCTGCGGGATCTGTGCTTTGTCGACCAGCGCCAAGAAGTAAAGGCTGAATTCGGCTTCCGCGAAGTGGCGCTTTTCCACCAGGCTGAAGCCCAGCACGCGGGTATAGAAGTCCAGGGAAGCGGTGGCGTCCTTGACCCGCAACATGGTGTGGTTGAACACGAATTGTGCGGTCGAGGCGTCCGGGGTGGCCGTGACGCCGGGGAAAGTGTTCAGGTCGTGCAGACTCATGGTTGTCTCCGGGTTAACGCTAAAATGTTGCGTAATGATACGGGCTCATGGCTGACGCGCCAAACCGAAGGCGCATAAAGCGCGGCTTCCGGCTTGTAGACACTGCATGACCGGCCCACACTTTGCGGCTCGACCTTCAGGTACCGCCCATGCATCTCTTATTGCGCTCATGCGCCCGCGTTGCTTTCTGTTTCGTGCTGATGATTCCGGGCGTCGCGTCTTCAGCTGACGCCATGATCATCTGGCCCGAAGGCTGGGACGTTGAAGCCTTGCCCCAGCCGCCGGCAAGCGAAGGCCAGCCCGCTGTGCAACTACGACAGCGTGCGGTCAAAAACGATCAGAACGGTGATCCGGCCATGGTCGTGGAGCTGACCCAGACGCAGCTGCAGCCCGGCCATTCGGTCAACGTACAGGGCGTGCTGCTGGCCATGCGCAAGGCGGTTCAGGTCAATTTTGCCCGCGGCGGTTTTCAGAGCGTCTGCACGCGGATGAAGGACAGCACGCTGAGCGACATTCCAGCCATGGAAACCACGTGCACCATCACCCAGAACGGCAATCACGTCATGACCCAGACGCTGGTGGCGGCGGCCAATCCCGAGTTGGCGTGGTCGTTGTCGTATGCGGGGTCGGCGGAAGGCTACGCGGCCCATAAAGAGGAGGTGTTGCAGATCAGGAATGGTCTGCGCCTGGGAGCGGCGCCGTAGATCAAGGCGGGGTCTGGACAAATCGCGGGCATAAAGAAGCCCGCCGAAGCGGGCATTGGGGCGCTAATCCTTTAGCAGCCTCTATCCTCTACAAACCGGTGTGAAAAAAATGTGAAGCTCACGAGCCATTCAGCTGCAGAGGGAAAATTCATCTGTGGCTGCATGAAGGCTCATGGCCAGCTTTAACACTCACTCAGTGCTGTTTGACGGGATTAATAACGCTTAAGAGACTCAACGGTTGAGCATGCTATAAGCCTGCCGAGTATTGAAAGCGATATATGCCATTAATGCGAATCTGTTCAGCTAATTGTCAGGTTCAATATTCAACACCCGTCCCGCACTCGCACGCATTATTTAAAATACGCAGGGCGCGGGTCGCGATCATTTGCGTTTAAAGCACTTGTTTCATGTCCTTTTCCCTGCACTTGCAGAGAAGCCCCGCGGGCAGAGCTTCCTCTCGATGTTGCAGATCAATCTTGCAGGCCAGTGTTCTAGGGAGCAGGGGATTAGCGGCCGCGCAACCAGGAGTCAACGGATTCAGCGCCGTATTGTAATTTCCAGTTTTTCAAACCGCGATGGTTGCCGCCCTTGGTCTCGATGACTTCGCCGGTGTGGGGATTCTGATAGACCTTGACCACCCGCGGACGACGGCGTTTCGGGGCCGCTGGCGTGGCATTGGACGCCCCAGTGTGAGGGTCGAGAATGGCGATGATGTCCCGCAAGGTCTTGTCGTACGTGCTCATCAGGGCCTGGAGCTGCTGCTCGAACTCGATTTCCTTCTTCAATCCGACGTCGTTCTTCAGATACTCCAGCTGGGCCAGCTGCTCCTGAAGGGCTTTTTCTGCTGCGCGAAATTCGGCAAGTCTGGACAAAATGATACTCCGGCAATTAATGGCTGTTGTCAGCTCAATGCAAGCAACAATGCAAGCAGCACGACGCGCATCCGGGTCTGCTGCTTTAGTTCTCACCACTTTCTACCGTGTCCCTGGCATCAGGATCAGCCGTCGACATTAACTTCATGGGAATGAACGTTGGTCTCGCGACGGGGTAGTTCAGTTGTGGCGCGAGTAAATAATGCACGTTTTTTACGCGTTGTAAAATAGCGGATGACTGATTGTTAAGTGAAACATCCGGGCGACGATAAGCGGGTCTGACAAAAAAACAATAATGGGCGCTAAACGTTGTAAGTAATTTCTTATACTTTAGCGCCATTGGAAACTGTGCCATCTCAAACGCGGCGGCAAACAGCCGCGTGGCTGCACAGAGCGAACCACGTCAGCCAGTGAGGCCTCGGGCTACGCCGGCCCGCCCCAGCGTTGAATGATCTGCTCGGCCAGGTCGCTCAACTCGGGGGCCATCAGGTCGGGAAGCGGCATTTCATCTATCAGGAGCGGTGCGTTGTACGGCCGGGTCAGCAGGGCGCCGAGGCACCCTGCCGCCTGGGCGCCCGCCGTGTCCCAAAAATGACACGCCACCACAAGCAGGTCCGCCAGTTCGACATTCAGCTCCCGGGAAACCATCTGGTAGGTTTGCGCAGCAGGCTTGAATTTTTTAACGGTCTCTACGCTGAAACTGCGCTCGAAGAATGTCGCTAACCCGGCGCGCTCAAGGGCCGAAGGGGATGCACCGCTGGCCGAGTTACTCAGCGTCACCAGCCGAAAGCCGGCGTCACGCAAGCCGTTGAGTGCCGGCAGCACATCAGGGTGTGCTGGCATGTTACCCATCCGTGCCTGCAAGTCATCGATATCACTGGCGGCCAGGGCGACCTTATGGATAGACGCGAGCATGCGCAGCGTGCCTGCGGCCAGTTTGCCAAACGGGGTGTAACGGCCGCACAGGGTCATCGTTTGCGAATAGAGGATCAGGTTGGCGAACCACTCGCGCAACAGGGCTCGATCACCGAACACCCGCTCAAACAGAGGCTCAAGGGTGGTGATGTCGAGTAAGGTTTCGTTCACGTCGAAAACGATGATCGGCGTTGGTTTCTGCACTGCCATGATGGGGACTCTCTTCTGAGTAGTGCACGCTGCTGCAAGCACGCGTTCGTCGCTTGAAGCCCTGACGTGCCGGATCACGGACAAGGTTAACCCGATCAAGCCGGCGCGACGCACTCATCAATATGAATCGTTTCCTGGATGGGATGGACAGCGTACTTCCGCCTGTCGGGGGCGCGTAATGACGTGCTAAAGCCCCTGCTGCAGGGCAGGATCATCGGCGTTGAGCTGCTCCAGTTCAGCCAGCAGCACCTGCACTTTCTGTAGCTGCCCGGCCTCCGTCCAGTAACGAATCAGCAGAATCCTCGCGCGGCGATCGGCGGGTGCGCGCTGCAGAATGTCTTCCAGCTGCCGCTGCGCCGCTTCGAGCTGATCAAGATCGTGAAGCGCCACGGCGAGGTCATAACGGTAACCGGTGTTGTCCGGTTCCAGCTCAATGGCCCGGGTCAGCGGAAGCAGCGCGTACTCATTCTGTTTATGCCGCAGCAGCCATTGGCCGAGTGCGTGTTGCGCCAGGGCCGATTGGGGCTGTTTTTCCAGCCACTGGGCGAGCAACTGGCGTGAACGATCGGCCTGACCCTGACGGTCGAGCACCTGCACCAGTGCCAGCCCCGCCTCCAGGTTGTCCGGTTCCAGCTTTGCGGCCAGTTCCAGCGCATCGATCGCCTTTTGCGGGGTGCCGTTGTTGAGGTACAGCTGGGCGAGCGCGAGCTGACGTTGCCCGCTTGGCGGTTCGGCGCTCAGTGCCTGCTCATACTGTTGAGCGGCTTCCTGCAGCGCGCCGTAATACAGGCCCAGCTCATCCGGGCTCAGCGGTAGCAAGGCGCGCACCGCGCTGAAGCGCACCTGATCATCGGCATCGTCCAGCAGGGGGCCGATCAGCGTGGTGCGTTGATCTTCCGGCAGCATGGCGGTCACGGTCTGAATGGCCGCCTGTTGAACCAGCGCAGCGGGGCGCTTGAGATCGCCGCGCAGAATTTTCATCGCCTGGGTGCTGGGGTAATTCACCAATTCGGCGAGCAGGCCGGCGCGGCGAATGTCCGACAGGTCGGTGCGGGTGAATTGCTGATACAGCACGCGCGCGGCGCCGGGCTTGCCGCCGTGGGCCTGCTCCAGTGCTTCGGCGTAGCTGTGATTGACCTGGGGTGCGGCCGGCGGCGCGTGCCAGTTTCGCACCAGCATCGCCATGGCGATGATCAGCAGCAACAGCGCCAGCGCAATTGCCACCTGCCAGCGACGTCGAGCCTTGAGCTGGGCAGGTGTGCGCCGGGAAGACGACTCAGACATATCGGTTTCCGTGTGTGCGTGTGCAGCAGCTTCGGGGAGAGACCGCCGAGTGTCAAACCCTGTAGGGAAGGGTGCCTTCCTCGCGCGCTCGTGCGGTGTTTATCCACGGTCCAGAAAAAAGCCCCGAACCTGGTGGGTCCGGGGCCGTCGAGAGCGGCAGATCGTGGCAGCAGATCAGCGCTGCCGATCTGCTGCCGGTTGAGCGATCCCGCCGTTCATCCCGTGACCTCAGGCGTTCGGCTGCCAGCCACCGCCGAGAGCCTTGTAGATGGCCACGATGCCGCGATACAGATCGATTTCGGCCAGGGCCTGGCTGTCTTCGGCGGCCAGACGCTCGCGTTCGGCGTCCAGCAGGACGAGGAAGTCAGCCGTGCCTTCCCGGTACTGGATGTTCGCCAGATTGGCCGCCGATCGGCTGGCTTCACTCTGCCGCACCAGCGACACCAGACGCTGCTGACGCTTGTCGTAGTCGCTGAACGCGTTTTCGGTTTCTTCCAGGGCCAGCAGCACTTGCTGCTCGTAATTGGCCAGCGCGCCTTCGGCATCGGCATTGGCGCCGCGAATCCGCGCCCTCACGCTGCCCAAGTCAAACGCCGCCCAGGTGATGCTTGGGCCAAGGCCCCACGCTTGTGCTGCGCCGGAACCAATCTGCGAACCGCGGCTGGCCGTGAAGCCGAGAAAACCGCTGAGGCTGACCCGTGGGAACAGGTCGGCGGTCTGCACGCCAATCCGCGCGGTTTGCGCCGCCAGTTGCCGTTCGGCACTGCGCACGTCCGGACGGTTTTCCAGCAGCTTGGTCGGGTCACCGATCGGCAGCGCCTTGGAGATCGCCGGCAGTTTGGCCGGGGCCAGCGTGACGGTCATGGCGTCCGGCCGTTCGCCGAGGAGGGTGGCGATGCGGTTGCGTTCGCGCACCTGTTCCGCCTGAAGCTGCGGAATGGTCGCTTCCACTGCCGCCAGGCGCGCGTCGGAACGCACCACGTCGAGCTCGTTGCCCACGCCTTCATCTCGCAGTTGGGCAGTCACGCGGCGGGATTCCTGCTGGTTTTTCAGGTTGTCCCGGGCGATGTTCTCGCGCAGTTGGGCGCCACGCAGTTGGCCGTAGGCGTCGACCAGCTCGGCAATCATCGTCACCTGCAGCTGGTAGAGGTTTGCTTCGGCAGCCTGTTGGTCGGCATCGCTGGCTTCCAGCTCGCGCTGGATACGGCCGAACAGGTCCAGTTCCCAGGCCATGTCCAGGCCCAAGTCGTAACGTTCCTGATTGATGCGCTGTTCAGTCTGCCCGGGCACCTGACCGCGGCCGACCTGGCTGCTCGCGCGGCTGGTCACCACCGGCATGGCGTCGTTGCTGATGTCGTCCCGAATCGCACGGGACGCCTTCAGCCGGGCGAAGGCGACGCGCAACTCGCGGTTGCCCTGGAGCGATTCGGCGACCAGCTTGTTCAGGGTCGGGTCGTCGAACTGCTGCCACCAGATGGTCTCGATGTGGCTGCGGTCATAGGCCCGCTGGGTGGCAGCCTGGATGTTGGCCGCCGCGGTTTCCGGCTTCTTGTAGTCCGGGCCGACGGCGCAGGCCGCCAGCGCCAGCACCAACAGGCTCGGCAGGAAGAGTTTTGCAGCCTTCATCAATGAGCCTCCGGGGCGGTGGTCTGAATGCGTTGTGCCTTGGCCGCCTTGCGCGCCTCTTTGCGTCCAACGTAGTTACGGATCAGTACATAGAAGACCGGCGTCAACAGCAGACCGAAGAAGGTCACACCGAGCATCCCGGAGAACACCGCCACGCCCATGGCATGACGCATCTCGGCACCGGCGCCGCTGGACAGCACCAGCGGCACCACACCCATGATGAACGCGAAGGAGGTCATCAGGATCGGCCGCAGACGCAGGCGGCAGGCTTCAAGCACAGCTTCCAGCGGGGTCTTGCCCTTGTCCTGCTCATCCTTGGCGAACTCGACGATCAGAATCGCGTTCTTGCACGCCAGGCCCACCAGTACGATCAGGCCGATCTGGGTGAAGATGTTGTTGTCGCTCCCGGCGATGATCACGCCGGCAATGGCCGACAGCAGGGTCATCGGGACGATCAGGATCACCGCCAGCGGCAGGCTCCAGCTTTCATACAGCGCGGCCAGTACCAGGAACGCCAGCAGCACGCAGAGCGGGAAGACCAGCAGCGCGGTGTTGCCCGACAGGATCTGTTGGTAGGTCAGGTCGGTCCACTCGTAGGTCATGCCGTTGGGCAGTTCTTCCTTGAGCAGTTTTTCCATCGCCACCTGCGCCTGACCCGAGCTGAAACCCGGACCGGCTGCGCCGTTGATCTCGGCGGTGATGAAGCCGTTGTAGTGCATGACGCGGTCCGGGCCCGAGGTGTTGGTGACTTTCAGCAGCGTCGCCAACGGGATCATTTCGCCACGGTTGTTGCGCACTTTCAGCTGACCGATCTGTTCAGCGTCCTGACGGAACTGCTGCTCAGCCTGCACGTTGACCTGATAGGTCCGGCCGAAACGGTTGAAGTCGTTGGCGTACAGCGAGCCCAGGTAGACCTGCAGGGTGTCGAAGATGTCGCTGATCGGCACGCCGAGGGTCTTGGCCTTCTCGCGGTCGATGGCGGCATCGACCTGGGGCACGTTCACCGTGTAGCTGGTGAACAGCGCCGCCAGTTCCGGCACGCTGCGGCTCTTGCCGATGATGTTCATCGTCTCTTTGTACAGCTCGTCGTAACCCAGGTTGCCGCGGTCTTCGATCTGCAGACGGAAACCGCCGATCGTGCCCAGGCCTTGTACCGGCGGCGGCGGGAAGATCGCCATGTAGGCTTCCTGAATCCCCGCATATTTGCCGTTGAGGGCGCCGGCGATGGCACCGGCCGACTGGTCGGCTGCCGTGCGATCTTCGAACGGTTTGAGCGTGACGAACACGATGCCGGAGTTCGGGCTGTTGGTGAAACCGTTGATGGACAAGCCCGGGAAGGCCACGGCGCTTTCAACGCCCGGTTGCTTCAGCGCGATGTCGGACATGCGCTTGATCACGTCTTCGGTGCGGTCCAGGCTCGCGGCGTCCGGCAATTGCGCGAACGCCACCAGGTACTGTTTATCCTGCGCCGGCACGAAACCGGTTGGCGTGGTGGAGAAACCCAGCCAGGTCATGACGATCAGGCCGGCGTACACCACCAGCGCCACACCGCTGACGCGGATCACCCGACCCACCGTGCTCACATAACCGTTACTGGCCTTGACGAAGAATCGGTTAAATGGCCGGAACAGCCAGGCGCCGAACAGCTTGTCGAGGAAGCGCGAGAAGCCATCCTTCGGTGCATCGTGAGCGCGCAGCAGCACGGCCGCCAGGGCAGGTGACAGGGTCAGGGAGTTAAAGGCCGAGATCACCGTCGAGATGGCAATCGTCAGCGCAAACTGTTTATAGAATTGCCCGGTCAGCCCGGAGATGAACGCCGCCGGAATGAACACCGCACACAGCACCAGGGCCGTGGCGATGATCGGGCCGGTCACTTCACGCATGGCGATCTGTGTGGCCTCCATCGGTTCATGACCCAGCTCGATGTTCCGCTCGACGTTCTCCACCACCACGATGGCGTCGTCCACGACGATACCGATCGCCAGTACCAGCCCAAACAGCGACAGCGCGTTGAGGGAGAAGCCGAACAGGTGCATGACCGCGAAGGTACCGATCAGCGACACCGGCACGGCGGCCAGCGGGATGATCGAAGCGCGCCAGGTCTGCAGGAACAGAATCACCACGAGTACGACGAGGATCAGCGCTTCGAACAGCGTGTGAACCACCGCCTCGATGGAGCCGCGCACGAAGATCGTCGGGTCATAGACGATGCTGTAGTCCATGCCTTCCGGGAAGTTTTTCTTCAGCTGTTCCATCTCGCCGCGCACTTCGTTGGAAATGTCGATGGCGTTGGAGCCCGGGCGCTGGAAGATCGGGATCGCCACCGCCGGCTGGTTGTTCAGCAACGAGCGCAAGGCGTACTGGCTGGAGCCCAGTTCGACGCGAGCGATGTCTTTGACCCGGGTGATTTCGCCGTTGTCGCCGGCGCGCACGATGATGTTCTCGAACTCTTCCTCAGAAACCAGACGGCCCTGGGTGTTGATCGACATCTGGAAGCTGGTAGCGCTCGGGGAGGGCGGTGCGCCCAGTTGACCGGCGGCCACCTGGCGGTTCTGCTCGCGAATGGCGTTGACCACGTCGGTCGCGGTGATGTTGCGCGAAGCGGTTTTGTTCGGGTCGAGCCAGACACGCAGCGAGTAGTCGCCCATGCCGAACAGCTGCACGTCGCCGACACCGTTCAGGCGCGCCAGCTCGTCCTTGATGTTGAGGACCGCGTAGTTGGACAGGTACAGCATGTCGTAACGCTGATCCGGCGAGGTCAGGTGGACCACCATCGTCAGGTCAGGCGAGGCCTTGTCGACCGTAATACCGATGCGCGTCACTTCTTCCGGCAGCTTCGGCTCGGTCCGGGTGACCCGGTTCTGCACCTGCACTTGCGCGGTGTCGAGGTTGGTCCCCAGCGCAAAGGTGATGGTCAGGGTCAGCTTGCCGTCGGCCGTGGCCTGGGAGGACATGTAGAGCATGTTCTCGACGCCGGTGATCGCCTGTTCCAGTGGCGCAGCGACGGTTTCGCCGATCACTTTCGGGTTGGCGCCGGGGAAGTTGGCGCGCACGACAACGGTCGGCGGCACGACTTCCGGGTATTCACTGATCGGCAGCTGGAACAGCGAGATCGCGCCGGCGATCAGGATCAGCAGCGAGAGCACCGCCGCGAAGATCGGCCGCGTGATAAAGAACTTGGAGAAATTCATCGTGTGTGTCCCTTAACCGCGTGGCGTGGCGGAAGCAGCCACCTTGGCGTCCAGCTTGGGCTGGGCCTTGGGTGCGTTGCTGGCTTCGAGCGCCTGGCGTTGTTGTTGCAGTGCGGTGAGTGTTTCGGCGCTGGCCATCGGCGTGTCCTGGGGGTCAACCGGTGAACCCGGACGCACGCGCTGCAGGCCGGTGACGACGATGCGGTCGTCTTTGCTCAGACCGCTGCGCACAATGCGCAAGCCTTCAAGCTTCGGCCCCAGATCAACACTGCGGTAGATCGCCTTGTTGTCCTTGTCGACCACGAGCACGAATTTCTTGCCCAGGTCGGTGCCGACCGCTTCGTCCTTGATCAGCATGGCCGAGTAGGTGCCGCTGCCAACCAGCTTTAGGCGTGCGTACAGGCCCGGGGTGTATTCGCCCTTGCTGTTGTCGAACACGGCCCGGCCACGGATGGTGCCGGTGCGCGGATTGACCTGGTTGTCGACGAAGTTCATCTGACCCAGGTGCGGGTTTTCCGCTTCGTTGGACAGGCCCATGTACACCGGCGTCGTTGCGCCGCGCTTGCCGTCGCGGGCCAGCTGGTTGTATTTGAGGAACACGCGCTCGTCGGCGTCGAAGTAGGCGTAGACCTTGTCGGTGGAGACCAGGCTGGTGAGGATGGTCTGATCGGCGGTCACGATGTTGCCGGCGGTGATTTCCGCACGGCTGACGCGGCCGGTGATGGGTGCCGTAACGCGGGTGAAACTCAGGTTCAGGCGCGCCAGATCAAGCTGTGCCTGGATGGCGGCAACGGCGGCTTTGGATTCCTGGGCGGTGGTGGTGCGTGAGTCGGCGAGTTCGGCGGAGATCGCATTGTTGGTGCGCAGACGTTCGCCACGCTGGGCTTCATTGGTACTGCGCTGGGCAGCGGCCTTGGACTGCTGCAGTTGCGCTTCCAGACGATGCACTTCCGCTTCGAACGGGCGGGGGTCGATCTGGAACAGCAGGTCGCCTTTCTTCACCAACGCGCCATCAGTGAAGGCAACCGAATCGATCTGGCCGGAAACACGCGGACGAACCTGAACGGTCTCCGGCGATTCCAGGCGGGCGGTGACTTCGTCCCACTCGTTGACCGGTTGCTCGATCACCTTGGCCACGTTGACTTTCGCCGCCGCCGGCGCAACCGTCGCTTCAGGCGTCCGGCCGCACGCGCTGATGACCACAAGGGTCAACGCGGCGAGGGGATAGCGCAAAGGAGTTAAAGACTGAAGCATGGGAGAATCCGCCGATGTTATTGAGATGGGCGGATAATGTTCTCGGGGGTGTTATTGCACGAATCGAATGACACGAAGGTAACTATCAGTGGTAATGATGTTCGGCGTCATAAAAGGTCTGCAATTGATAGGCTGCACCGCCCCGAAGCGTTTTTCTATACCTCCATTATTTGAAGGCTTATGGCGTTGATCCACCATAAGCCCCAATGAAATTCCAAGCCGGTCGCACGGGATGCACAGTGCTTTTAGTGGGACCCGCTTCAGCCGGGAAGAGGCCGGCATCAACACCACACATTTGCAGCGTGACCACTGATGCATTCCCGGCTAAAGCCGGCCCTACTGAATGCACGCGGGCTCTGAGCGGGACTGCGTTTGCTATCGCTGCTCACATGAGGCCTGGCAACGTTGCAAAAACCGCAATGGTGAGTTGAGTTTTCTGGTGATTCACGACGGTCACTGCCGGCAATAGGCTTCAGCATGAATCCACTCATGCAGGTCTCCCAATGACTACCATCGATCCGGCCACCTCGTCGAACATCAAGCCTGGCATCAGTCGCCGCGGCATCTTGCAAGCGTCCGCGATGGGAGCAGCGTCCGCGGCCGCTGCTTCATTCGTGGGCGCTGCATCCGCCAGCTCACTCCCATCCGCTCAGCAGGGCAGCATTGAGGTCGATGATGCATTCGATGTCAGGTTCCACACGCAAAAGGTCGGCGACGTCGAGGTGTTCTACCGCGAAGTCGGTGCCAAAGACGCTCCTGTGCTTTTGCTGCTCCACGGCTTCCCGAGCGCAAGCCACATGTTCCGCACCTTGATGCCATTGCTGGCCAGCCAGTACCGCCTGATCGCGCCGGATTTGCCCGGTTTCGGCAACACCCAAGCCCCGCCGCGGGGCCAGTTCGATTACACCTTCGACAACCTCTACAAGGTTGTCGAAGGGTTCACCGAGGCGCTGGGGCTGACTCAATACGCGCTGTACCTGTTCGACTACGGGGCGCCCACCGGCCTGCGCCTTGCCGCCGCCAACCCGGAAAAGGTGACGGCCATCATCAGTCAGAACGGCAATGCCTACCTTGAAGGCTTCAGCGATCAGTGGGATCCGTGGCAAGCCTACTGGCGTGATCCTTCGCCGGCCAACCGCGAAGCCTGTCGCCCGTCGCTGTCGCCGAAGACCATTCGTGATTGGCAATACGGCACCGGTGCCGATCCCGAGAAGCTCTCGCCCGACGGCTACAACCTGGACATTTTTTACATGGCCCGGCCCGGCGCGGAGGACATCCAGCTGGACCTGATTCTCGACTACCGCACCAACGTCGCCGCCTATCCCGGGTTCCAGGCGTATCTGCGCACGCACCAACCGCCGTTGCTCGCCGTATGGGGCGAGCACGACCCGGCCTTCATCCCGCCGGGTGCGCTGGCGTTTCGCAAGGACATCCCGAACGCCGAGGTCCATCTTCTGGACGCCGGACACTTTGCGCTGGAAACCCATGCGCCCGAGATTGCGCAGCACATTCGGGAATTTCTGGCGCGCAAGCTGAAGGCGTGAGAACGCCTGTGTCTCGGCGTCATCTAGCGGTGATGCGCTGAGGCGCTTGCTCGGGCCTTTTAATAAAAGAGCATGGACTCGGCATAGCGCACTGATTAGAATCATTCGCATTTGGCGCATCCATCGCTCAAGGCTCCTGTCATGATTGACACAGCGACGCTCCCTCCGCAGACCCTGCATTCCCTGTACCGCGACCATCACGGCTGGCTTGAAAACTGGCTGCGCAAGCGAATGGGCAATGCCTGGGATGCGGCGGACCTGAGTCAGGACACCTTTTTACGGGTGCTGTCCAGCTCGCAACAGATCGCCGATATGCGGGAACCACGGGCATTTTTGCTGACCGTGGGCAAGCGCCTGCTCAGCAATTTCTACACGCGGCGCAGTCTTGAGCAGGCCTATCTGGAGGCGTTGGCCCGGTTGCCTGAGGACAGCGTGCCGTCCCCCGAACAGCGCTGGCTGCTGCTGGAAACCCTGCAAGCACTCGACGAGTTGCTGGACGGTCTGCCGGCGGCGGTACGCCGGGCATTTCTCTGGAGTCAGCTCGAAGGCCTGGGCTACCGCGACATTGCGCAGCGCCTTGAAGTGTCGGAGCGGACCGTCAAACGCTACACGGCGCAAGCCTATGAGCACTGCCTGCTGGTGGATTGGTGATTCGGTCGTCACCTTCGAACGAAGAGCGCGAGGTGATTCGCAGCGCTGCACGATGGCTGGCGCTGCTCGAATCCGGCAGTGCCAGTGAAGAAGATCACCTCATGCTGCAGCACTGGCGCGACAGTGCGGTCGACAACGAGCGCGCCTGGCAAAAGGCTCAGCAACTGCGACAGCGTTTTTCGGCCTTGCCGGCCAATCTGGCAATGGCGACGCTGGACCGTCCCGACCCGGCTCGACGTGCCGCGCTGAAAAGGGCATTGGGGGTTGTCGCACTGGCTCCGGCGGTATGGCTGCTGGCGCGTCAGTTACCGCTGGAGGTCTGGCGCGCCGACCTGCACACCGCCATTGGTGAACACCAGCGACTGACACTGGCCGATGGCAGTGTCCTGCAGTTGAACACCGACAGCGCCGTCAACGTCGATCTCGGTGCCCGGCAGATCACGCTGATACGTGGGGAAATCGCACTCAACGTGCCGGGTAGCGCGCCGTTGTCCATCGACGGTCCCTACGGTCGTGTCAGGGTCAGTCAGGGTGAAGTCTGCGTGCGTCTTGACCCGAACGGCTGCCGGGTCTCGGTGGTCCGCGGCTCGGTGCAGGTCCATCCGTTGCAAGGCCCTGCGCTGGTTTTGAAGGCGCAACAGCAGATCAGCCTGCGCACAAACGGCGCAGGACCGGTCACCGCGTTCGACGCCATGCTGCCCGGCTGGCGCGACGGCGTGCTGACTGCGCAGGATCAGCCGTTGGGCGATTTTCTGCGAGAGCTCGGTCGATACCGCCCCGGCCTGCTGCGTTGGGAGCCCGAGCTTGAAGCATTACGGGTCACCGGCAGTTTCAAGCTCGATAACACTGACCGGGTTCTGTCGCTGCTGGCAGCCAGTCTGCCGGTAGACATTCATATGCGCACCCGCTACTGGGTCACCCTGGCGCCCCGAAAAAACACACCCGCAAAAAATAGTGCGTGAAGCCTGTCCCTTTTTTTCGTCCCGCCGGTCATTCCAGGTAGTGAAAAAAAATGACGAGAGCTTTCCTTTATGTCCGCAGTGTCTCCCCACCGTTTGCGCCCGCTGTTGCATTTCAGTCTGTTGCTGACCCTGAATTCCAGTCCTCTGTTCATCTCGACCAGCTGGGCCGACACCGCGAACAGGCGCGCCTACGAAGTGCCTGCTGGCACGCTGAGTGCCGCGCTCACCCGGTTTGCCGGACAGGCCGGCGTCAACCTGTCGGTAGACCCTGCGCTGGTGAACGGACGTAACAGCGCCGGGCTGTCGGGCGACTTCGCAGTCGAAGAAGGCTTCACGCGACTGTTGCAGGGCACTGGCCTGCAACTGGTGTCCGTCGGCGATCAGGCGTACACGCTGATTCCTGCCGTTCAAAGCACGAGCCTGCAACTGGCGCCGACGTCGATTGTCGGCGACGTAGGCTCCACAGACGGTCAGGAATATGCAGGCGGTCAGGTGGCGCGCAAAGGCTCGCAAGGCATGCTCGGCTCGCGGGATTTCATGGAAACGCCGTTCAGCATGACCACTTACACCCAAGAGGCGGTGAAAAACCAGCAGGCCCGCACGTTGGGCGACCTGATTGCCAGTGACCCGTCGGTGCGCTCCACCAACCCGGCGGGCGGACGGTACGAACAGTTCACCATTCGTGGTCTCAGCCTGTTCAACAGTGACGTTTCCTACAACGGTCTTTACGGCATCCTGCCCACCTACACCATCGACATGGAGATGGCCGACCGGGTCGACATCCTTAAAGGCCCCAGCCAGATGATCAACGGCATCTCGCCCCGTGGCAGCGTCGGCGGGGGCATCAACGTGGTGCCGAAACGGGCAACCGACAAGCCTATCACCGAATTCACTACCAGCTATGCCTCCAAGGGACAAGTCGGCACCGCTGTGGACGTGGCTCGCCGGTTCGGTGAGGACGACAGGTTCGGCATCCGTTTCAACGGCGTGAAGCAATCTGGCGATACCGAGTGGGACCACCAGAGCGTCGACCGCGAGATGGCGGTGCTGGGGCTGGACTTCCGGGGCGAGCGTTTGCGCCTGTCGACCGATATCGGCCACACCGAGCGTGACACCGACGCACCCCAGGAGCGCGTGCAGGTCGGTGCCAATGCCAAAGTGCCCAACGCCAGCGATGTGCGCGACAACTATGCGCAGGCCTGGAGCAAGGCGCGCACCCGTGACACCTTCGGGGCGGTGAATGCCGAGTACGACGTCAATGATTCGGTCATGCTCTACGGCGGCGTCGGTGCGCGCAAAAGCAACCATGAGTTCCTGCGCCACGCGGTGTCGGTGACCAACAATGCGGGTGACTTCAGCGTGCAGCCCCGCGACTTTACCCGTGACGAAAATGTCCGGACGGCCAACGCCGGGGTGCGCAACTGGTTCCACACCGGTCCGGTCAGCCACGAGGTCAATCTGGCTGCCAGCTATTTCTACATGGACTTCGAGAACGGCGGCGCGCGCTATGCGTCCTCGCCCAGCAACCTGTACGACCCGGTCGAGACGCCGACTCCCGTCAACCCGACTCGATCCGACGCCAAGGTCTATACCGAAAACCGTTTCAGCGGCCTGGCCTTGACCGACACACTGGGTTTTTTCGATGACCGCCTGCTGCTGACACTCGGTGCCCGCTGGCAGCGGGTCAAGGTTGATGACTGGACTGACAACGTCAGGGGTGACACCGCCTACGACGAGGAGAAGGTCTCGCCGTCAGGTGGCATTCTGTACAAGGTGACTGATGACTTGTCGGTGTACGCCAACTACATGGAAGGCCTGAGCCAGGGCAAAATCGCGCCGTCTACCTCGATTAATGAGGACGAGATATTCCCGCCGTTCGTCAGTCGTCAGGTCGAAGTCGGTGCCAAGTATGACCTGGGATCGTATGCGTTCACCGCCAGTGTGTTCCGTATCAAGCAGCCGGCTTACGAGACCAACGCCACGTCGCGGGTCTTCGGCCCCAATGGCAAGCGTCAGAATGACGGTGTCGAGCTGACGATGTTCGGCGAACCCCTCAAGGGCTTCCGCCTGCTGGGCGGGGTGATGTACATCGACAGCGAACTCACCCACACCGTCAACGGTCAGTTCGATGGCAACCGGGCACCTGCCACGCCCGAATACAACGTCAACCTGAGTGCCGAGTGGGACGTCCCGCAGGTCAAGGGCCTGACCCTTACCGGACGGGGCATCTACACCAGTTCGCAGTATCTGGACCAGGCCAACAGCAAAAGCATCGATTCTTCCGAGCGGTTCGATGTAGGTGCGCGTTATGCCTTCAAAGTCGACCAGAAGGACATCACGCTGCGCGCCAATGTCGAAAACGTCATGGACAAGCGTTACTGGGCCTCCGCCGGCGCGTCGGATGACAGCGAGCCCGGCTTGACACTGGCAACTCCCAGGACCTATCTGCTGTCCGCGACCATCGGTTTTTGAATGCAGTTGACTGCCCCGACTACCGGGATACGCGGTGCTGTGAGTGGGGCCGGCTTCAGCCGGGAAGAGGCCGGCATGAACACCCGTACATTTGCAGCGTGACGCCCGATGTCTTCCGGGCTAATGCCGGTCCTGCATCCGAATTCAGCATTCACATACTGGAGCACACATGTCGCCACCTCGCCATCTGCGTCTTCCATCACCAAGGCAGGATTCTCGTCAACGCGTTCCCTGATCCAGTGAAGCAGCAAACGCTGTTTCGTCCTCTGGGCGGCGGCATCGAATTCGGTGAGCGGAGTGCCGACACCATCGTCGTTCAGCCCTCACTTAACTCGCGCATCACGGCGTACAAGGCGGACTTCGCTTCAAAGCCAACGCCAGGAATATCCGGTAGGCCGACGTAGCTGTTTTCCACCTTGATCCCGTCGGCGAAACCGCCGAAGGGCTGGAAGACGTCCGGGTACGACTCATTCCCGCCCAAGTGCAGGCCGGCGGCGATGTTCAGGGACATCTGGTGACCACCGTGGGGCACCACTCGGCGTGACGACCAGCCCATGTCTTCCATCACTTTCAGGGTGCGCATGTATTCCACCAGTCCGTAGGACAACGCGCAGTCGAACTGCAGAAAGTCGCGATCAGGGCGCATGCCGCCGTGGCGCAGCAGGTTGCGCGCGTCCTGGTGGGAGAACAGGTTTTCACCGGTGGCCATGGGCAGTTCGTAATGATTGGCAAGCTCCGCCTGAAGGGCGTAATCCAGCGGGTCACCGACTTCTTCGTACCAGAAGAGGTTGTACGGCTTGATGGCTTCGGCATACGCAATGCTGTGCCGATAGCGGTTCATATAGCCCACGGCGAACAGAGCATTGCTGCGGGCGAAGGCTTGCCCGAGTTGCAACGCGCCGGCTGCGGACACGTGTAGCGGTTTTTCGGCAAAGACTGCAACACCGTGGCGCGCAGCCTTTAATTCCACCGTCCCGCGCATGCCGGGCGGCGTGCAGATAAACACCCCGTCGATTTGCGTCCAGTCGATCTCCTGGTCGCTCGCGAGTGCAGCACAGTCGGGGGCGATTTTGACGATTTGTCTGGCGCGGGTCAGATCTGAGTCCACGCTATAGACTATATGCGCTCCCAGTGTCTTTAGGGCTTTGGCGCGGGTCAAGCCCATGCGGCCGCAGCCAATGATGGCGAACCTAAGCATGTCCATGTGCATCACCTGTAAGGTAGGTTTGAAAAGTTGTGACGGCCGCTTTCAGATCGCGACTCGCCATCAGCGGGTCGGCCGCGAAGGCGGCTTCGATGTTCTCGCCCGTAGGAGCAAGGCAGGCACTTAATGAGGCGGCCTCATGGGCCTCAAAAACCTCCATCCACCTGGCAACGGCAGGTGGCGGTGCAGTCCGCGGCAGGTCGTGGTTGACACTGCCAGTGTTGACGGTCGCCAGGAACTCCCGAGTAATACCGTCGGCGGCGCACAGGTTCACCGGCAGCACGCACGAGTGGCGAGCCCCGCTCAATGCCTCCAGCATGGGCACTACCGCATGCTCATACCAAGGCATCGGGCGTTGCTCCAAAGCTGGCGGATAGCGCAGCGGGACTTGCTCCAATTGTTTTAGGGCCTGTGCGCGCAGGTCGACCAACTGCGTGGAACGATTGTTATCCTCGACCTTGCTGGTTACCAATAAACGGAAATATTTGGTTGGAATAGCCTGCAGTTCTTCGATCAGGGCTGCGTCGAACCCCGTAAACGACTGGCTTTCCATTAACGACAGAAGGCGTGGCAGTACGGGCTGGCCTGCATGCGTGAGGTTGTGGAGGAAGCCACGATGGTTCAGCCCGGTATAGGTCCATTGAAGTTGCTCGTGAGGTAGTTGCAGGCGCGCGGCAATCTGACGTTGAGTGACCGTCGGCAACTCGCAAATGCCGATACAGCGGGGTTGGCCCTGTAAAAAGAGCTGCGATGTCGTGAGGCTCAGCGGGTTGGTGATATTGAGTACCCAGGCTTGTGGGCAAAATCGATGGAGTAGCTCGGCCAGTTCGGCGATATACGGCATGCAACGAATCGCCGCCAGCAGGCCGGAAGGCCCCAGGGTTTCATCGGCGGCCGTATCCAACGCGCGGCCGAGCGACTCCCCCTCATGCCGGCCTTCCAGACCTCCGTAACGGGCTTGGTGGACTACATAGTCCGCACCGTCGAGCACGCGCTGAGCGGCGGTGTCATAGCTGACTTTCCATCCGGGTAGGCGTGATTGGGCAAAGTGCGCTATGTGTGAAGTGACGGCCTGGTTGCGACCTTGCAGCCGCAGTTCCCAAGCTTCGCCGGCCAATCGACTGCCTGCCAGTTGCTCGCACAACTGAAGGGTGTAGGGGCTCCCACCGCCCAGAACGGCCAGAGTTTTCATGAGTGACCCTCGAGGAACGCGTATACGCAGTCACATACCCGGTCTGCTTCGTCGGCATCCATATCGGGCCGCAAGGGCAGGCAGAGGGTTTGTGTGGCCAGGGCCTCGGCCACCGGAAAATCACCAGCCTTCCAGCCGTATGCAGCGAACGCTTCCTGCAAATGGATCGGTGTCGGATAGCGCACGACGGCGTCTATCCCGTTCGATTGCAGGTGGGCGAGCAGAGCATCTCGTTGCTCAGTACGCACTTGGAACAGGTGATAGACGTGATCCTTGTGCTCTGCTGGCGCCTGGAAACTCAAGGACAACCCATCCAGGCGGCTGATGTAATGAGCGGCGACTGCTCGTCGTTGCTCGTTCCAATGCTCCAGGTGCACAAGTTTGGCGGACAAGACCCTGGCCTGAATGGCATCCAGCTTTGAGTTCATACCCAAAGCCACATGCCGGTTCTGACCACATTGCCCCAGCGCCCGTAATACTTTTATCTGTTCGGCCAAGTGAGGGTCGTCGGTGACAATCGCACCGGCGTCGCCGGCCGCAGCCAGGTTTTTGCTCGGGTGAAAGCTGAAGCAGCCGATATCGCCGAAATGTCCGGCGGCACGCCCGTCGATTCGCGCGCCATGACTTTGTGCAGCATCCTCGATGACCCTCAATTGGTGTTTTTCTGCCAGCGCCAAAAGTTTTGTCATGGGCATGCATTTGCCGAACAGGTGCACAGCAATAATGGCTTTGGTACGTGCCGTGATTGCAGACTCGACCTGCTCCACATCCATCAAGTAAGCGTGGGGTTCCGCGTCTACCAGCACGGGAGTGGCCCCCACGAAACATATTGCGGCGACGGTGGCGTAGAACGTATTTGCCTGAGTGATAACTTCATCGCCGGGTCCTATCCCCATAGCCAGTAACGCGAGGATCAGCGCGTCGGTACCACTGTTGGTGCCGACGCAGCACTTTCCACCGATGTAGTTGGCGAACGCCGTTTCGAAGCTTTCGACGGCTTCAGTCAGGATATAGTGACCATTGAGAAGGTCTTCCCCAATGGCATGCAGCAATGGCTGCAAGTCGTTACCGAACTGGCTTGAGTAGTTATAGCGGTTGACTTTCATGTTCATGGCGGAGGAGTCCTTGTGCATAAAGCGCGCAGCCAATGAGGCCATTGTTGTCATCGGCATAGCCGAGGGCGATGGTGTCGTTCCAATCTCCAGCGTCGAAGAAGCTGGCGCAAAGGCCCGCCAATCGCTTCCGGTAAGGCTCGCCCAGCGCACACGAAAAGCCGCCGAGCAAGATGTAGGAGGCAACGCCAGAGATGGCTCGAGTAGCCGCCAACGCGTGGGCGAGAGGGCGAATGGCGTCATCCATGACCTCAAGCGTCCATGGGTCTTGCTGCTGGAATGCTTCAACAAGTGAGGAGGTTTCGAGCAAGTCGTAGGTGGGTGTGGTCTTGCCCAATGCGCTGTTTAGATAAGCGGTCGGTTGTTGTCTGGCGCGCAACTTGAAAAGCCGCAATGTTCCGCGTCCTGAACTGACAGCGCCGACGTGCCCATGACCACCGCAATCGCACGGTAATTCCTTTGGGCAGAGCGGGTGAAGCAGGTGTCCAATTTCTCCAGCATCCCCTTGATGGCCAGTCAAAGGTTTGCCATCGATAAACAGCTTGGAACCGATCCCCGATCCCGACGAAACGATATGGAACGTGTGGTGCTCCGAGGTCAGGTAACGGTATCCCGCGGCCGTTATATCATTGAGTACATGCACGTTTTGCATGTCAAACAGTGCTTGTAACAGCGCCACGGCCGGGATAGGTCTATCGAGTTTTGCACCTAGGACGGTGGGTAAGGCAGTGACGCAACCATCTACGGTGACCGGGCCAGGAAGCGCTGCCACGACGGTGTCATACGCCAGACCCAGAGTGTCCGCAGCGTTTTTCATGGTCCTGAACAATTGTTCGATCAGGTCCCTGTCGCGCAGCGGCGAATTGACAAAATTAGGCGTGGCGATTCGAGTCTGCTTGACTAGCCGGTGCTGCTCTTCACAGTAACAGCCGATGCGCAGGCTGGTGCCGCCGACATCAAATACCAAAATCATAAGGACTCCTGTCTAGTCAGGCCGGACTGTATTGCTGTGCGATATTTCTGAGCTGTTCACAGGCGTGTATGCACTCTTGTGCAGTCACATCATGGAGAAAGGTTGCACGACCAATCTCTATGGGGACGGGCATGCGCTGCAGCCCATCGCGATGCTTGACTATTTCGGCAAGTGCCTGGGCGATATTGGCTGAGGTACATGTGGGATGAATGATCGGCAGGCCAATCTTTTTGGTCAGTTCAATGATGCGCAATGCCTGTCGTGGATTGAGTAACTTCCGGTTGGCGGCGACCAGAGTTGAAATACACATATCAACTGCAACGGCTTCACCATGCAGCAAGGTGTCGACAGCTTTCATCTCAAAGACAGGCGAGAGGGTGTGGCCAAAGTCCACCAGTCGCTGCAAGTCGCTTTCCCAGAGGTTAGGTTCGAGCTCCTTGAGCATGCCATGCACTGCACTGCGCACAACACCTAAAGAAAGCGTTGATCGGGCCAGGCGATCCGCCATCAGATGGTCCACGTTTTTTTCAATGACAGTGAATAACGCCTGATCGGCGATGATTGCCATCTTCAATATTTCTGCCATTCCATTTTTAATATGCCGTGGCGGCAGCGTTTCCAGAAAGGAGGTATCGAGCAATGCACAAACAGGCGCGTAGTAACTGCCAACCCTGTTTTTATGAGCTCCGAAGTTTGATCCGGTTTTGACCCCTACGGCCGCGTCAACGATACCCAGGAGTGTCGTTGGAATGCGGATATAAGGCACACCTCGCCGATATAGACTTGCGGCCATGCCTACAACATCCATCAAGCAACCGCCGCCGATGGCGATAACCGGTTCATTTTTACGTGAGACCCCAAAATCAACCATATGCTGGAGAATATTCTCCACCATCGAGTAGTCCTTGAGGCGTTCGGTAATATGAATCGGGACAATCAGATACTCACCTTCAAAGGCATCGAAAAACTGCCGAATACGCCGGCCATGAAGCGTTAAGACTTCGTTATCAATAAAAATTAAACGCTTGTCGTAAACCATCGACGAGGCCGACGAGCCACAGACCGCCAACTTGACATTAGTGGAGTCAAAAAGATGTGGTGCTTCAATAACTGAATACTCAACGGGGCGGCTGCCTTTAATAATCCATTGTTGGCAAGACGGATGTTTATCCGCGCACGGATGATCATTTGATAAGACTTCCATGACACAACCCTCGCAATTGGTAAGTGCAATAGTTGACGTAATTTCTTCGTCTTGGGGTCAATGCTGTGCGCTAAGAATTGGGCTGTAAAGTGTCCGTTTGGACAGTGGGCAGACCTGGTCTGTATGCACTAGGCTTCTAGCGTCTCAAGCAGAAATCAACGCTCTGGTGAGTTCTCCATGCAGATCAGTTATCGACAATCCCTTCGCAGCTTCAACACGTTCGGGGTAGATGTTTGTGCCCATTTGTTATGCAAGGCAGGCACGTATGACGATCTTAAAAAAATCCTGACGTTTGCGAAACGCAGGGCACTAAAAGTGCTTTTTTTGGGGGGCGGCAGCAATATTCTGCTAGCTCGGGACTTCGACGGCGTAGTTATTCTGCTCGAAGGATTTATCGATGTCGACCTGTGCTCCTGTGGGACGCATCGGTTGGTGCGTGTCGGGGCGGGAGTTAATTGGGACGGGTTCGTGCAGTATTGTGCAGAGGCGCAGTTGCAAGGGATCGAGTCGCTGGCGGGCATACCTGGCACGGTAGGGGCTGCACCCATTCAGAACATTGGCGCTTATGGAGCAGAGGTTGCAGACTGCCTGATCGGTGTTGAGGTGCTCGATAGACTGACCCACACTCGGTACTGGCTACCGCGCAACGACCTAGGCTTGGGCTACAGGGACAGCGTGTTTAAATTACGCTACGCACAACGATTGGTCATCTTGAGTGTGCTCTTCCAAATGCGTGACTGCGGAGTCTGGGCACAGTTGGATACGAAAATCCGCGAAGAACTGGGTGTCCAACCGCAGGCCCGCACACTGACAGAGATTACCGCAGCAGTAAGACGCGTGCGAAATCGACGGCTTCCAGAGCCCGGCCAGCTAGGCAATGCCGGCAGTTTTTTCGTGAATCCGGTGGTCAGCGCAGAATGCATGGCACGGCTGGTTGCCCGTTATAGCCAGTTTCCAGCATTCGAGCAGCCAGGCGGGCGCTGGAAATTATCTGCGGGTTGGCTTATTCAACAGTGCGTCGCTGTGGGCTTTCGAGTGAATCGGGTAGGGATTTATACGCATAACCCATTGGTGGTGATTAATCACGGAGGAGCCACAGGTGCCGAGATCGTTGCATTCGGCGAGTTGCTGCGGCAATTGGTGTTTGCCAAGTTTCATATCGAGCTGAAGCGTGAGCCGGTGTTTATTGAGTGAATAGTTAGTGCAACAAGCCAAGCTTTATCGCATTACTTACGGCTTGAGTCTTATTACAAGCTTCCAGTTTTCGGTAAGTATTTAGCAAACGGTATTTCACGGTGCGCTCTGGCGCATCAATGATTTTCGCAATCTCCCAAATGCTTTTGCCTTTGGCCGACCAAGCTAAAACTTGCAGCTCACTGTCTTTCAAAGGGGCTTTGCAAAGTTCTTGTTTGTTGATCACGTTTTCTGCCAGATAACATAGTGTCGCTCCCAGTGTGGCAATGATGTACTCGCATTTCACATCAGATTTCGAGCTGACATTGGCCAGCGATACCAGTCTCGGCTCCAGGGGTTGGATCTCTGCAGCTGGCATGAAATAAGTATAGCCGTGGCGCAACCCGTACTTTTCACCCCGAGCGACAACTTCTCTGCCGCGCGGGGTATCAAAAGAAAATAGAGCATCGTGCCATGAAAAAACTCCGCCGATATTCAAAGCGTAATGGATGACGGGGTCGTCCTTGGCGTAATCGTTCCTGTGGTATTCCTTGAGCCAGTGTTCGGGAACATTCTTTTCGTAGTAAACGTTGATGGAAGGAAGCGCAACGTTTTCAACGGTGCAGACCGCAACACAGCTATAATCTATATAGCGTTGCGCCCATTTCAACACCTTTTCAATAACTGGACCTTTTGCGGTGTTGTCGAAGTTTAAACATTCCAGCAAGTTGTAAAGCTCTACACCATACCGCTCTTTATTCAAGTGCATGGGGGTCTCCTCTTCCTGAAGCTGCTTATGGGCAGTGGTCGTTCATCCGTTGTTAGGCCAGGGACCGATCTAAACAAAAAGCAAACGCATAGGGCAACACCATCTGGGTCAGAGCCTTGACCTAGAGTGTCTTTATGGCGCTGTATGGGCGAACCACAGCGCGGGGTCGCTGATTAAAACTTAATCAACCTGAAGCGATAGGCTACGACTAGAACCGTTGGCCAGAACAGTGTATTAGCAATGTCATGGAAACTTGCGGCCCACCGCCAGTATCCCAGGCTCGCCTTATCATCCATAAGATCGAGCAGTTCGATGAGGCTTGCCCCTGCCAACACCACCAGCCAACTGCTGAAGGAACCCAAGGATCTTCGAGTGGTGCAACTGGCGGCGATCAGCAATGCCAGACCTACATAAATATGCAGGGCATCCCTCGAGAGGCCTGTGGCTGAGATGATTTCTAGCTTGATTGATTGCAGCGTAGAGATGTCCATCGAGTGCTTCCTCGTGTCGCGTGGCTGAAATCTACGGTGACTCTCGCCTTGTGTCATGCGATAGATCACGCAGGTTGGCGCCGCTGTCGCCAATCCTCCATCCACGCCTAGCGTATTGGAAAGACCTTGCGTTCCTTTGTTTGGTTAATTGCAGATGCCGACAGGCTGCCAGTCGCCGCCTTCTGGATGTACTCGCTCCACCACGCCATCATCGGGCGACGGCGTTCGATGTATTCCGCCCGGTTGTAGGCGCTCCGAACTTCGTCCTTATCGACATGGGCCAAAGCGACTTCGACCAATTCCGGATCCCATCCATTTTCGTTCAGGATAGTGCTGGCCATGGACCGCATACCGTGGCTAACCAAGCGGTCCTGAAAGCCCATGCGCTTCAACGCCATGTTGGCGGTCTGGCTATTGGCATGGGTGCGGGGGGGGTCTATCTGAAGGGAGCACGTACTCTCTGTTACCACTGACTTGCTTGAGCGTCTCCAGTAATGAAAGTGCCTGATCGGTTAGGGGGATTGTGTGCGGGCGACGCTTTTTCATGCGCTCTGGCGGAATGGTCCAAATGCGCTTGTCGAAATCGATATCTGCCCATCGTGTGGTGGCTGCTTCGGCAGGGCGAGTCATCGTGTGCAACTGCCACTCGATCAGGCAGCGGGTCGTACGTTTGATGCTGGCATTCGCGATTTCCATCATGAGCTCGGGAAGCTCCTCAGGTGGTAGCGCAGCCATGTTTTCTTTCTTGGGTTTCTTGAACACCGCCCGAATTCCATTGAGGGGGTTCGCAAAGATCAGCCCGGAGTTGACTCCGTAGGTCATGATCTCGTTGAGTCGTTGACTCAATCGTTTCACGGTTTCGAGGCTCCCTTTGGCCTCGATGGGGCGAAGGATCTTGATAACCATCGGAGCAGTGATTTGAGAGAGCGGTGTTGTCTTCATGCTTGGGAAAACATGGAGCGTCAGCGATCTCCAAATGTCTTCGGCGTAGGCTTTGGTTACGGAGTCTCTCTTCAGCTCGAACCAGGCGGTGGCCACCTTCTCGAAAGTGTGTTCAGTCTCAGCAAGTTTGGCTTGCCTTACCTCATCACGCTCGGTTTTAGGATCAATGCCCAACGCGAGAAGCTCACGCGCATCTGCGGCTTTCTTCCGGGCGTTGGCTAGCGAAAGGTCGGGGTATGGACCAAGCGCCATATTGATACGGCTTCTGGTCAGGGGCTCGCGGTAATTGAAGTTCCACATCACTGATCCGCTCGCCCGGACTCGAAGCTGTAAGCCATCGCCGTCGCTGAGGACGAAATCTTTACCAGTTGCCTTGACTGCTTTCAGTTGGCGATCAGAGAGTCGGGTTGCGTTAGTAGGCATGGGGCTACCTCCAGCACCGTTTTGGTATCCTGGAAATAGCATTTGATAGTCCGGTGGGAAATTGCAACCCATTTGACCAGCCATTTGCATTCGACTTGACCAGTCGTTTGCATCGGAAGTGACCAGGCATTTGCATTGGACTTGACCACTCGCCTAGCGAGTCATTTGAAAGGCTAAAGCAGCGGTACTGGTGGCACTGTCTGTGGCGCGCCATCGATGATGCACATCCATCCCCAAGTTCTCAGTGCCGACGTCTTCTTAAACTCCTCGACCAGCTCGGCCGCAATTTCCCCTATGTCCGTCCGCAACTCGAACTGAGGGCGCATTGCGTGCAAAACGTCAATTCCCATGTCCCCGGCAAGCAGCTTGCACATCAGCTTATTACGAAGCTTCCAAGGTAGGGCTTTTCCGCGCCTTTCCGGATGCTGGTAAACCATGGTGTTCAAATGCGCCGACGCGTGGATGTAGTCAGCGCTGCTCATCCAGATATGCAGATGGGCAGGCACTCCAAGGGGTAGGACGTTGAACACGAGCCAATCGATTAGGCCAACGGCAACACCGCGCGCTTGAAGCTCCATTGCCAGCATCAGAAGTACTTTGTGCAAGGTGCCTGCTGCCTTGATAGCAACGGTTTTTCGACCTAGGAGATCTGCTTCGACCACTATCGCGATCAACGCAGCGAGGGCATCCAAGCTTGCCCTGCGTTCGAGTTTTTCGAGTAGAACTTGAGTGATTGGTTCGCGCTGAACACTGTCCCAAATCATGTTGCTGGTGCTGCGATAAAGCACCAGTTGGACATCGGTATTTAACGCACGGAAGTAGCTGTCGAAGCTGATTTTCTGTTGCCGGGAGATCAGCTTCATCAAAGTCCATATGGGATGATTCAGGTCGCGGGACGATCCAGGTGCTAGCAGTTCCACCCTACTCAAGGTCTTGGCCTTGGGGGAGATCATTTTCTGTTCGTACCTAGACCACTTGCTTCGGTAATGCCGGATCGTGCCATTCGTATTTCTTCGAAATGACTCTTTTTCGAAATACAGCTCAAGGGCATAGGCAGTTTTGAGGCCTGTCCGCTGCCTCAGTCCTTCGAACCAGTAGCCCACTGCGAGCATTTCCACTGTGTTGCTTCGGGGGCGGCTATTTTCCGGAATTTGTTCGCGCAAGCTGCCTGCGAACTCCGAATAAATGTTTGCAATTCTCTTAAAATCAGACACTTAAAAATCCCCGAACGATCTTTGTACCGTAAAAAATGTAGAAGTCTTACGGCTGGAGCGCAAGGGGGCGGTTTATTACTATCAACTGTGACCAAACCGGACATTAAGTGCGATGCGCGAGCCCCTTGAAATCCAATTTCTGTCATTCGAATTAGAGCTCGACCTCAAACAGCGATATGGCCTGATGGTGGGTGGCAGCGCGCTGTGGAGAGAGTTGGGTTACACATCGTACGACGCGTTTCGTAAAGCTAAACAGCGAGGGACAATTGAGGTGCCGCTATTTGAAGTGCCTAATCGTCGGGGGTTCTTTGCTCTGTCCAAAGAGGTCGCTTGGTGGATTGCTACGCAGCGCTGCGCACGGCAGCAGGCCGTATGAACTAAGCATATGAGGAGTATCACAATGAGATCAGGATAGGAGCTAGCCGGTGGATTTGGAGCACAAAAAAGCCCAGGGGTGGAGCCCTAGGCTTTTTTGATGGTGTTAGGTTTCAGCCCTACGCGCCGTCATTCTGTGTTCCCTCGCGTTCGGCGTCAAGTCGATCACATTCCGTTTGTCTGCAATTTTCACACGGCGCGACCTGTGAGGTGTTCACACACCTGTCGCGAGGAGAACATATGAGGCTGCCAATAAGTACGCAGCGCGAGGTGCTACGCCTTACGAGCGACCCCAAGCTGTCGAATAGGGCTATTGGCCTATTAGCCAAAGTGTCCCATAACACTGTTCGCACCATTCGGGATCAGTTGGCACAGTGTGGACAAAGCTGGGAAGAACTGAAGCACCTTGACGACAAAGCGCTGGCGGAGCGTCTGCATACCCAGCCAAAAGTCTCATCTCAAAGGAAGGCTTACCCGTCATGGCCTGCCATCCATGAACAGCTAAAACTTCCTGACATCACCTTGGAACTCCTATGGCAAGAGTTTCGTACAAGCGAGCCAGAAGGCGTGTCTTATGCTCAGTTCACACGGATTTATCGTGAATGGGTCAATAGGCAAAAGCTGAGCATGCGACAGACTCACCTCCCCGGAGACAAGTGCTTCGTGGACTTTTGTGGCAGGACAATGCCTGTGACCAACCCGGATACTGGAGCAATCAGCCAAGCTCAGGTGTTCGTGGCAACGCTAGGTGCCTCGGGATACATTTTTGCCACCGCCGTGAGAAGTCAAACGATCCCAGACTGGCTCAGATGCAACATTCTGGCCCTGGAGTTCTTCGACGGGGTTCCACGGTTCGTTGTGCCTGATAATTTGAAGTCAGCAGTGACGAAAAACACGAGAGATGTGGTGACCCTAAATCGTGCCTACGCCGAGTTTTCTGAGCACTACGGATTTCAAATTTACCCCGCCAGACCGCGTAAACCGCAAGACAAGTCGCTAGGTGAGATTGCTGTTCAACTGGTACAAAGATTCGTTCTCGCAAGGCTGAGAGCGAGCACCTTTTTTTCCTTAGAAGAGCTCAACGAGAAAATCAGCTACTGGGTTGATGAGCTAAACAGTCGAATCACTCGAACGTACCCTAAGAGCCGAACCAGCCGCTTCCTTGAGCTTGACTATCCAGCCCTCAAGCCGCTCCCAGAACATAAGTACAGCTACAGCAAGTGGGTGTATCAGGTTAGGGTAGGCAGCGACTACCACGTACAATTTGAAGAGCACAGCTACTCGGTTCCTTACCACTTCGCGAATCTTCTTGTCGATTTGCGCGTGCGAGACGATTGGCTCGAAATCATTCATCAGCGCCGTCTCATCGGCTCGCACAAGCTCAATCGTCAGCGGGGCACTAGCACTCTCAAAGAGCACTTGGCCCCGAATCACAGATATTTCCAGGACTCCCAGCCGGAAGCTCTGATTGTCTGGGCTGAGACTATTGGGCCGGAAACGCTCCGTTTCGTGAAGGACAACCTCAACCTGCGGAAAGATTTCTCGACCGGTTTGAAGGTCGTTGTTGGCCTGAAACGTGACGTTCGCAAAGGGGCAATCACACCGTCACGCCTTGAGTCCGCGTGCGGCTATGCGAATAGCTTGAACATCCTAAGTTCTGAGCGGCTGCGTTCGATCCTTCGGAACGAATCTGACCTGCGCCCCAACTACCGAAGATCCGCCCCCTTGGTCGAACACGCCAACATACGTGGTGCTGAATACTACGCCTCACAGGGAGATGAGCCGCTATGAAGTCAATCCTCGATACTGCCCAAAACCTTATGTCTCTTGGTCTGCACGGGATGGCAGCAGCCTACGAGCGTCAGCTTGAAACACCGGCGCTGCTGAAAGAACCATTCGAAACAAGGCTTGGTTTAATGATGGATGCCGAAAATAGCGAGCGTGAGAGCAGAAAGGTTGGACGTTTGCTAAAGAACGCAAGGCTTCGTGAGAATGAAGCCACAATAGACAGCATTGAATTCAAGGCGTCTCGAGGCATAGACCGCAATACGGTCATGTCCCTTGGTGAGTGCGAGTGGTTAGCGCGACGTCAGAATGTGATCATCACGGGCGCTACGGGCACTGGCAAAACCTGGCTCGCTTGCGCACTCGGAAACCAAGCCTGCCGCCTTGGGCGAGCGACGCTGTATCGCACTGCCACGAAGCTTTTTGAAGAAATCTCACTTTCTTACGCTGACCACACCACGCCTAAACTACGTCGGCATTTGATCCGCGCAGAATTATTAGTCATAGATGATTTGGGCATCGGTGGCATTGACGCCCAGTTGGGCCCGTTCCTCCTGGACGTTATCGACGAGCAGTCACAGAACGGCTCATTGTTGATTACAAGTCAGTACCCTAAAGAAAAATGGTATGACCTGTTCTCCGACCCCACGATTGCCGATGCAATTCTTGACCGTATCGTTCACAAGTCCCACGTTATAGAACTGAAAGGCGAATCAATGCGAAGGATCAAAAGTCGCAAACGGTTGCAATAGGATCCGGTGTTTATCCAGGTGGGCAATACGAATGCAATTGGTCAAATTGAATGCAAGCAGTTGGTCAAATGCAACGCAATCACCTGTTTTTTCAATAATGTATAATTGGCGGGATTAAGATTTTTGCTATGCTCTTTGAATCATCCTACCTTAATCAGATCTGAGGGTTGAAACCTTTAGTAAGTCCCAGCCCCAGTGCTAGCCCTATTTAAATTTAACAGTCCAGAGGTGATCCAGCTGGGTTGTGCAAATGGGGCTTAGCATCTGGCGCTTCATACCCCAGTATGGCGTTATGGGAACATCTCAAGAGCGTACGGTGCCTCGGCCCCATTTTACGTTGATCTGATCCATCATGCTTTGTGAGGCGCAGCGGCCGCACGTTGGCGGAACTATCAGGTAGTTAAACTTCTAGTTTGCGCCACTGACAAAGCCAGGGCGCATGCTAGCCTGTTAATTAATGAGGTTACGGTTTAGCAACGTGCCAGACTTGGTTGACACCGTCGCCGGTTGTATCCCCTGGCTTGGTATCTTTGACCCAGCTGTAAAGTGGCATGCCTTTGTAAGCCCATTGTTTTGTGCCATCGTCTCGAGTGACGACAGAATAATCATGATCCGCTTTGGCGTTTGCCGACACTGCCAGAGGTGGCCAGTTTGCAGCGCATGGCCCAGTGCAGACCGACTTGCCCGAGGTGTCCTTACCGAACGTGTACAGAGTCATTCCTTTCGCGTCTACGAGTACTTTTCCCTTGTCTGTTTCAGCAACCTTGACTGGCGCGTCGGCGAACGCAAAACCAGATATGCAGCAGACGGCAACAGCAGCGGTGAGGATCATTTTTTTGAACATACGTATTCCTTTGGTTTTTGTGAATTTTTGTAGGCTCGCCTGCTATTTGAAATAGTACGCGACCAGACAGTAGACGAACGCCAGACAGTTCTATTCCAGTTCCGTAAAAAACTTCCCAATATTATGTTTTACCGGAACCCTGATCTTTCCCCCCCTGTTGATCCAATGGCGTTCTTATTTGAGCAAAACGACGTTCACGCTCAAGCATCACGAGCTTGGGCGCCTCACTCCACAGCCGAAGTTCAGGGCTGACCCACCAAGCTACAACGAATGCAGAAACGATCAGGGTCATCACAATTACCATTGAAGCAAACATGATTCACTCCTGCTCGGTAGGTTGGTATAGCGTACGCAAATAGGTAACTACAGCAGTTCGTTGTTCGTCCGAGAGCACTGCTTTCCAGGGAGGCATTGCCGTACCTGGTATGCCTTCACGCAAGACGTTCTCCAGATACGCCGTGTTGCCTTTCTTCTCCCAGAAGTTCGCGGGGCGTGGGGAGAGCCCGCGAGATGCAGGCCCATTGCCCTGGCCACTGGCACCGTGGCAGCTAGCACAATTGGTGGAAAATAGAGACTGCCCAAGCGCTACGTCGCTAGACGGCAAGGCGCGCTCGTCCGCTGTATGCAGGCTTTGCACATAAAGCGTGAGTGCCACCAGCGTTGAGTTATCAAGGTCTCTCCAAGCGGGCATTGCTGTCCCGGGCCTGCCGTTCCACAAAACATCGGCTAAATGCCGGGTTGTAAATTGTGCATCGCGCAGGTTAGCCGGACGTGGCAGCAACGTCGGCGCCGCTAAGCCATCACCTGTTCCACTCGGACCATGGCACCCGGCGCAGTTCTCCGCGAAAGCCGCTTGTCCCAGACGTAATGCGATCGAGCGGTCATTTGCGTTAGTAGGTATCACAAAGCCAGGCACTGGCCCATCCAAGCGAGGTCGCGCGGCGATTGCATCTTGGCTTACATTGAGTGACGCCGACATTTCTTCATCTGCCATGCTGTCGTGCGACATCGCGTTACTGCTCTTCTGGGTTGATTGTTGAGCGTCAACCTGCGCCTGAAGCGGATCGTCATAACCCGAAACTTTTCTAGCTCTACCAAGCGTCTGTAAGTAGGCAACGAGGTCAATTCCATCCGATGTCGGTTTGTTGGCATCACCTTTAAACAACCAGGGATAGCCAGGCATTACAGAGTCACGAACGACATATCGAGGATTGAATAGGTGGGTCAGATGCCAATCATTACTTCGTACCTCGGTTTCCCGAGCTAAATCAGGACCAATGCGGCGAGTCCCCCAGAGTTGTGGGTAGTCGTATTTCGTTTCCCATGCTTCAGTGGGCGCCCCCCAGCGACTGACGTCCTGAGCTACGAATCGTACTTGTTGAGTATGACAATAACCGCACCCTTCGCGGGCATATACAATGCGCCCTCGTTCTTCTTTCGCGGAATACTGTTGCATGTTGGCAGGTGCACGGGCCTCGATTTCCTTTTGCAGTTGCTTCCCAGGCAATATCCCGAGCAGCATAAACGACAAGATAAAGAAGCCGATACCGGCTACAAATATGATCAGATAGGCGCTATTGAACAGGCGATGCTTGGTAACCGTTTGCATACCTTAAACTCCCGCTAACGTAGGGTGAATGACGGGAGAGGTACTTACGGCAGCACCGTTGTTTCGGGCTCCTGTAGTTAGGCCCAGGAAAAACGCGATGAAGCCTGCCAGAATCGGCAATCCGCTTAGGTCTCTGATCCACCAGTACGCCAGAGATGCGCGTACAGAGTCCATCCACGGCGCGGTGGTTTCCCATATTTGTGCCTGTACCAAACCGCCGGCCGTTAGTGTGGTGAACATGGCCAGTAGGCCGATAGTTATCAGCCAGTAAGCCCAATTCATCGCCGCTGCGCTGTAGCGGTTGTTTGGTATACGCTGCCAGGCATGGGCAATCCCGCCAGCGGCAACGAAGGTTGCAAAACCCAGCATCGCGAGATGCGAATGGCCAATTACCCAATCGGAAAAGTGAGTCAATCGGTTGACCGGCATCAGAGCCTGGAACGCGCCCTGCAAACTGACGATTAAATAGAACACCGTGCCCGTCCAGACAAACCTCAGAGGGACATCGCTTGCGACTGTCGAAGCTTGGCCTCGCAGTGACATCAGTTGGTTGAATACAACTAGTATCACGTCCATGCCCAAATACACGGAGGCGATAATGGCCGCCTTCTGCGCGTCCATGGGGATAGCCGAATAGACGTAATGGTGAGTGCCATTGAGCGGATAAAAAAAGAATAGAAACCAGAAACCGATCATTGACAAAAAGTGGCTATAGATAGGTCGATTGGTGGCGGCCGGAATAATGTAGTAAGAGATCGCAAGTACAAATGGCGTAACGAACAAACCCACTGCGTCGTGAATCCAAAGCCCGCTGAATGCAGCACCTTGCGCGCCGGGGATAAATGCAGGCGCGAAATTTCCTACTGGATATGCAAGCAGCGTAAATACGGCTCCGCCGATCAGGTACCAAGCCGAAATATACAAGCCTCCTCGTTGCCGCTTAAGCAAGAAAGGCCCCGCGAATTGGGCACATACCAAAATCAGACCGAGTACTACCACTAGGTCCACGATCATTGGGAACTCCGCCCATTCTAAAGACTGTATTGCGAACCATGGGCTATCGAGCCCGAGGGAAATAAGTAACCATCCGGGCAAAAGGACACCAAGATTCCAAATATAGAAAATGACCCAGCCCAATCTGCGACTGAACACCGGGCGATCAGCCAGGCGCGGGACCATGTGGTAACAGAACGCAAAGAAAGCATTGGCAAGCCAACCAAAAAAAATACCTTGTGTGTGATCGAACCTCAGGCGACCCCAGGTCAGCGCTGCGTGGCTACTCAGCAGATCGGGCATTGTCAGCTTCAGAGCAACAAGCAGGCCCGCAAGAGCTGATAGAAACAGTGTGATCACTGCTGCATAACCGTGGGCTTTGATAAGATCGTAATCAATGCGCGGCAAAATATCCGAGGGTTGATTCGCGTCTAGAGCATGCTCTGTTCCAGCTATCAGTCTACTCATGGCTTAGCTCCTTCAACGAAACGGTTTTGGAGCGGCTTAGAATCCATGCTGCCGTTCCTGATCGCTCCTCCGGCGTCAGTGTTATGTCCGTAGGCCCTGCAGAATAACCATCCCATCC
The DNA here is from genome assembly GCF_046540455.1 of Pseudomonas sp. W5-36. Classification (NCBI taxonomy): domain Bacteria; kingdom Pseudomonadati; phylum Pseudomonadota; class Gammaproteobacteria; order Pseudomonadales; family Pseudomonadaceae; genus Pseudomonas; species Pseudomonas sp. W5-36. The sequence continues at coordinate 418,822 of NZ_JAXCIQ010000005.1, forward strand.
TGGTTGGGGATGGGAAATGGCAGCGACCATGACAGCCAATGCTTCGTGATTAAGCGGCTTCGTCCCAATTACAGATTTATATCGTGCAAGGACTGCATTCCAGCTAGGACCTACCGAACGTTGAGTCGCGTCATGACACCCTGCGCAACGCTGTTGGACCACAATTGCGCCTGCGCCGACCAATGCAGTGGTCAACTCGACCTTATCTGTTGAGTCCACTCGCGACGGGAGAGCATCTCCTCGTCGGGTGATATCCGAGGCGCCGTGGGTGCCGATGACCTTCCAAGATATCAACGTGCCGAGCGCCAATACACCAATCAACATAGCCAATGCAGTTCGGGAAATCCCATGGGCCGATGTGTCGCGAACAGGATCACTCATGGTGTCTCCTTGCCATTGAAGAACATCAGATAATCGATGATTGGTTGTACGGCTTCGTCGGGGATGGGCGCTCCATATTCGTCGCGCATTTTGGCGACCTCAGCCGCCCAGGTTTTACGCGGAAATGCAGGTTGGTTGGTAACGTAACGAGGAGAATGGCAGATCACGCATTGTGCCAGAAATTCGCTGCGCCCCGGACCGTCCGGCAAGTAGGGCTCGTCGTGGGGAACAGTGATTGAGTGCACGGGAGCACCAAAATCGACCTTCGGTTCCTCGGCCGCAAAGGCGCTTGGTATCCAAATAGGTAGGCTACACATCAAGGCAAAAAAGAGCATTCTAGGCTGGAGAAATGTCGTCATCTCACACCACCATTCCAGTGGTTTGTTCGATAACCCGGCGCGCATAGCCTCCCCGATTCCACTGGGTGGTCAGTTGACCTTGCCCGGCGCGGTTGGTGGCGCGGACCTTGAACGTGTATCGGCCTTTGTCAAGGGGGGTCCATACGAAGCGCCACCGACGCCAAGAGAACCGGCCGATCTCGGGGTCGAGCGTCGCATCTGCCCAAGTACGCCCGCCGTCAACTGAAACCTCAACCCGAGCGATACCATCGCCGCCATCATTGGCTAAGCCCTCTAGCATGTATGGATGATTTACAAGCAATAGTTCTTCGGGTTCTGGACGTACGAATACGGAGTGAGTGACAAAGCGGTTGATGGGTACCGTTTTCTTGGAGAGGTTTCCTGGCTCCTCGTTGATCTCTGGATTATCAGGAATTCGGTAGGCTTGGTTCATCCAAATATTGCTTAAAGGTTTATCTAGCACCTCAATGTGAGCCAATGATTTAATCCAGTAAGTCGCGTACCAACCGGGTACCACTAAGCGCAATGGAAAGCCATTGAGCATCGGCAGTGGTGCGCCATTCATTGCGTATGCAACCATCACATCACCATCATTGGCATGGTCAAACTTCAATGACTTCACGATCTTTGGCAAGCCTGGCATTGGCGACTCATCCAGCCCAGAAATTGCCACCTCGACTGCTCCTGCTTTAACACCTGCACGATCAAGGAGGTCCTTGAGGCGAACGCCTGTCCACTGTGCATTTCCCATCGCGCCAAATTGCCATTGCCCACCAGGAGGTTTAGGACCAAACAAGCTTCTGGCATTGCCTGAACATTGGTTCATGGCCACCAGTGTCACGGGCTCGAACTCGTTGACCAAGGCATCAAGAGAAAAAGACTGAGGATTGGCAACCTGGCCATCGAGACGCAGTCGAAAGGTTCGCGTATCGACCTGAGTTGGATACCCCGACAGATGCCACCGAACAAAATAGGCTTCGTTAGGCGTCAGGTCCTGGCGAAAATAATGCAGCGGCGTTTCCAACTGCGGCGGACGATCAGTAATCAGAATCAGTCCCGTTTTCTCTGGAAAACGTACAAGGCGTCGTTCGGACTCTGCGGATTCGATCCTATCTAGTTGCGCCAAGTCCGTTCCAGAAAGGGCTTGGCGCGGAAGCAGGCTAGCGAGACCAGCGCTAGTGGCCAACCCGAGTAAACGACGGCGATTCATCATCCAGAACTCATCACTTCCATTCATTATTATTCACCAGGTCGTGGAGTATCAGCAGGCCCTCGAGAAGGCCTGCGTTGTTTCGATCAGTCAGCCTTGAGCGTCGATACCACCTTGTTGCTGGCGAGATCGACGGTGGAGATGCTCAGGTCCTCGTTGAGGACATAAGCCTTCGACTTGTCTTTGGTGAAGACAATGGCCTGGCGGGGTGCCTTCAAACCGGTCACAGTGGTCGTCACTTTCAGCGTTTTGGTGTCTATCACTGACAGGGTGTTGTCACCCAGGTTACCCGAGTAGACGTGCAGTCCGTCTGGAGTCAGGGCTGCACCGTAGGGGTCTTTGCCCACCATAACGGTGGTTGTGATAGCGCGTTTTTGAGTGTCGACAACTGCGATGCTGTTACTGCCGCTGTTAGCCGCGTACAGCGTATTGCCGTCGGCCGATATGGAGATGGCGCGCAACTTGTTGAAGCCAGTGATCTCACCTTCGATCTTATTGGTCTTGCTGTCGACCAGGGTGATTTTGTCGCCAAGAAAGTTGGTGACATAGACGGTTTTGCCGTCAGGGCTTACTCGGATGCCTTGGCGCGGTTGGGAGAAGCCAGGTACCACAGCTACTGGTCGTTGGTGATCAAGGTCAATAACCGACAAGGTGCTGGCGGCCTCGTTGTTGACGTAGAGCAGGCTCCCATCCTTGCTGAGCGTGGTACCAAAAGCACCTGCACCTAACGGAAGATCTGCGATGACTTTTAATGTTTTGGTGTCGATCTTACGAACGACCCCTAAGCTGCTGTCGGAAAGGTAGAACACATCGCCGTTTGGAGAAAAGACAATGTTGCGTGGCGTGATATAGCCGGTGAGAACCTGACGAACCTTGCCGGTTTTCAAGTCGTAGACCACCACGTCAGGACGCTGACTGTAGGAGACTACGGCTGTCGATTCGTCAGGGCTGACAGCCAGTGAGTTGTTATGAATATCACCATCGAAGGTCCAGCGATCTTCCGCTGCCGACGCACTCATTGATGCGGCGAGCGCGATACCCAACGCCAGTGCAGTCACTGTTTTCTTGATCACATTCATCAGAGGTTCCTCACAAGGGGCAGCCAGGCGTGAGATTGCGCCTTGGCAAATGCAGCTCGCTGATTGCTGCTAGACAATGAGTTGACCTTAAGCGCTTGGGATAAATTCCGAAAACAAGTTGTTGTGGTAGTAGTTACCTACTTTTCAAATAGATTTCGTTAGCTTTGGCTCGCAAACTGAGTGCAACTTTGCCAGAACCGTTCAAGTCCGGACGAGATGAATTTTTCCCGGTGGCGGATCAGAAAAAAGCGCCGGCTCAGCCCAGGCAACGCATGCGGCAGTTCAATCAGGTCTTGAGAAGTCAGCAGATCCCGAACGACCCTGCTCGACAGGCAACTGATGCCGATGCCTTGTGCAAGGACGTGTTTGATGGCTTCTGAGCTGCCGATCTGGCGGGTTTCAGCGAGGTCGTGCAGGTGACGCAACAGCAACTGTTCGACTTCCTCCCGAGTGCCCGAGCCAGGTTCGCGGAGAAGCCACTCAGCAGTACGCAGGTCATCAAGGGTGACCTGCGACTTGAGTGCTAAAGGGTGACGTTGGCCCGCTACAATGAGCAGTTCATCTACAAGCCAAGGTTCGGCACTCAGTTCGGGCAAGTGGCACGGTCCCTCAATCAGTCCCATATCAATCTCGAAATCTGCGACCTTCCGGGCGATAGCCATGCTGTTGGCCATATCAACATCGACCCGCAGGTGCGGAGCCGATTGGCGTAACTCGCCAAGTATCAATGGCAAAACATAGTTGCCTATAGTGGTACTACAGCCTACCCGCAAGCGAGTCTTCAGCTCTGCATGCCCTGGAAGGAAGCTGTTTTCTATCTGCAACGCGTTCTCAAGCATGCTTCTGGCCTGGGGCAGTAATGCTTGGCCGTTATTGTTTAACACCAAGCGTTTGCCTACGCGATCGAAAAGCCGGGTATCCAAGGCGCTTTCCAACTCGTTGAGTGCGGCGCTGGTGGCCGATTGCGAAAGTGACACAGCGATGGCCGCGCTGGTGGTGCTGCCCTGTTGCGCAATGGCGCAGAAGATTTGCAATTGACGTAGGCTTAACTTCAATTTTCTACCTCTTTAACAGGTAACGTAAACCTATACTATCCGTTTAGCCGCTAACCTCATCAAGCTATACTTCAGGCAAGTCACATTGAATGAACACTGAAGCGGGAGCGCGAAAATGAGTGATACACGACTCGCAGCGATTATGGGCGGCAGCCATCCACTGGCAGCATTGTCCAATCCACGAGAAGCGATCCGGCAGTTCACACCTAACTGGTTCGCCGCCACGATGGGCACCGGGATTCTGGCTCTGGCTTTGGGCCAACTGCCATTTGCCGCGCAGTGGCCCAAAGTGTTAGGTGAAGCCTTGTGGTTTTTCAATATCGCGTTGTTTTGCCTCTTTACGGTGTTGTACGCAAGCCGCTGGGCCCTGTTCTTTAATGAAGCCAAACAGATCTTCGGTCACTCCACCGTGTCGATGTTTTTTGGAACCATCCCCATGGGGCTGGCGACAATCATCAACGGATTTCTCCTTTATGGCTTGCCACGCTGGGGGGATGGGGTTGTCGCTTTAGCTGAAGTCCTGTGGTGGATCGATGTCGCCATGGCGTTGGCGTGCGGGGTTCTGATCCCGTTCATGATGTTTACCCGCCAGCAGCACAGTATCGACCAGATGACAGCAGTATGGCTGCTACCTGTGGTTGCGGCCGAGGTAGCCGCCGCCAGTGGTGGGCTACTGGCGCCGCACCTTGCTGATGCGAGTGCACAGTTCACCCTGTTGATCACCAGCTACGTGCTATGGGCATACTCAGTGCCCGTTGCCTTGAGTATTCTGGTGATTCTGCTGCTGCGCATGGCATTGCATAAATTGCCTCATGAGAGCATGGCGGCATCGAGCTGGCTTTCATTAGGGCCCATTGGTACTGGTGCGTTGGGGATGCTGGTACTCGGCAGCGACGCTCCGGCGATCTTCGCCGCTCATGGAATGGCCGGCATCGGAGGCGTTGCCGAGGGCATTGGCTTGATCGGTGGTGTGCTGTTTTGGGGGCTTGGATTGTGGTGGATGGTTTTGGCGCTGCTGATTACCGGTCGCTACTTCAGGGAGGGTATTCCTTTCAACCTCGGCTGGTGGGGTTTCACCTTTCCGCTAGGCGTGTATGCGGTGACTACCCTTAAATTGGGCTCCATGTTGCACCTCGCGTTCTTCAATTTTGTGGGCGTGGTACTGGTATTGCTGCTTGCGATCATGTGGATCATCGTCGCGGCCAAAACTTTGGTAGGCGCGTATCGCGGCAACTTGTTCATCTCGCCCTGCATCGCCTCGCTGAACAAGATGAGCAAACCCTGAACCTTTGGCTACTCAATCGACTGTTTGGCGTCACGCAGCGTGGATAGGATGCGTTGCCGAACACTCGGGTGAGTGCAAACAGAAAGCGGGCTGGGGTGTGGCATCTCGAGCAATGAGATATCGGGAAAGGCGTGTCGAACCCGCAGCATCGCCTGCTGAGCGACACGTCCGGCAAATACGACAGTCGCGAGATCAGGAAAATGCGGAAGCAGCGTGATTAGCTTCTCAATTCCCTCCTCAATTTGCGCCCTGCGGAGCGACGCCTTGGGCTTTTCAAGATCGGGCAGCCAAGGATATAGATTCCAGATAACGGTCTCTCGGCGTTCCAACCCAACCTGTTCCATGAAACTTTTGAGGTTGCGTTGTGCAGGCCCCGGATTGTCTCGTGAGACATACCGTGCACGACTGACCGTTCGCGCGGGTGACTCTAGCAATATCAATATTTTGGCGTAGACGCCGCCATCCAACGGATCGAAATACGGCAAGGTTTTGTCGCCCGTGGACTGGGAAATCACCCAGCGCGTCAGTTGCGCAACGTTCGGCATCAGCAGAAAAATTTCTCGCGCTTCAAGCGAAATCCCGAGGGGGGCGGTGCCTTGGTGAGTCGACACTGACAAGACGCTTCCTCTATTGATACGAAATTGCCATTAGGAGGCCACGATATGTTCGATCTTCAAGCTCTTGACCTCGCGCGAATGCAGTTCGCTTTCACCGTTTCATTCCACATCCTGTTCCCGGCAGTTACCGTCGGGCTGGCTGCTTATCTAGCAGTGTTGGAAGGTCTTTGGTTGAGGACGCATGACAATACCTATCGGACCTTATACCACTTTTGGATCAAAATCTTCGCAGTCAACTTCGGTATGGGTGTGGTGTCAGGATTGGTCATGGCGTATGAGTTCGGTACCAATTGGAGCAGATTTTCGTATTTCGCCGGCCCTATAACGGGGACCCTACTGACCTACGAGGTACTGACGGCTTTCTTTCTTGAAGCTGGATTCTTGGGTGTGATGCTTTTTGGTTGGAGTAGAGTCGGCCGTGGCCTACATTTCTTTTCTACCGTGATGGTGGCCGTTGGCACCTTGGTTTCCTCGTTCTGGATTCTCGCCTCTAATAGCTGGATGCAAACCCCACAGGGCTTCAAAATTGATCATGGTCAAGTGATTCCGATGGACTGGCTGAAGATTATCTTCAATCCGTCTTTTCCTTACCGCCTGGTGCACATGTCGATTGCTGCCTTCGTGGCAACGGCGTTCTTTGTCGGCGCTTCAGCAGCCTGGCACCTGTTGGGAGGTCGCGATAACCCGGCCGTCCGTCGAATGTTATCAATGGCGATGTGGATGGCGTTGATTGTGGCGCCGATACAAGCCGTGGTGGGCGATGCTCACGGGTTGAACACTTTGGAGCATCAGCCGGCAAAAATTGCGGCAATAGAGGGCCACTGGGAAAACGTGGGCAATGAGCCGACGCCGTTGATCCTGTTTGGCTGGCCCGATATGAAGGCTGAGAAGACCCGGTTTTCCGTCGAGATTCCCTACTTGGGCAGTTTGATCCTTACCCACAGCCTGGATCGTCAGATTCCTGCCTTGGCATCCTTTGCGCCGGAGGATCGCCCCAACTCGACTATCGTGTTCTGGTCGTTCCGTATCATGGTTGGCTTGGGAATGCTGATGATTTTCACTGGACTGTGGAGTCTATGGTTGCGAAAGCGCGGCACGCTCTACCGGTGCCGCTCGTTCTTATACTTCCTGATGCTTATGGGGCCGTCAGGGCTGATCGCCCTATTGGCCGGCTGGTTTACCACTGAAATCGGTCGTCAGCCTTGGGTAGTGTATGGACTGCTGCGCACTGCCGATGCTTCGTCGAACCATAGCGTGGCGCAGATGAGCATTACCTTAGTGCTGTTTGTCCTGGTTTATTTCGCGCTTTTCGGAACCGGCTTGGGCTACATGATGCGCCTGGTACGTAAAGGACCCCAAAATCACGAAGGCGACGCGCTTAGCCACGGTGGGCCTGGCCATCTGCGAACACCTGCCCGTCCTCTATCTGCCGCCCACGGTGGCGATGCTGATAGCCATCACAAGGGGCATTGACTCATGGGCATTGATCTTCCGCTGATTTGGGCCGTGATCATCATCTTCGGCATCATGATGTACGTAATTATGGACGGCTTTGACCTAGGGATTGGCATTCTTTTTCCTTTCATGAAGGGCTCGGGCGATCGCGACGTAATGATGAACACGGTCGCGCCTGTCTGGGACGGCAACGAAACCTGGCTCGTGCTTGGCGGCGCGGCGTTGTTCGGCGCCTTCCCGCTGGCCTATTCGGTGGTCCTGTCGGCCCTGTACCTGCCGCTGATTTTCATGCTGTTCGGGCTGATTTTCCGCGGCGTGGCCTTCGAGTTCCGTTTCAAGGCCACTGACGAGAAGCGCCACATCTGGGACAAGGCCTTTATCGGCGGCTCCCTGGTGGCGACCTTCTTCCAGGGCGTGGCGTTGGGCGCCTACATCGACGGCCTCCCGGTGGTCGATCGCCAGTACGCCGGGGGCGGCCTAGACTGGCTGACGCCGTTCAGTCTGTTCTGCGGCGCTGCGCTGATAGTTGCGTATGCCTTGCTTGGCTGCACCTGGCTGATCATGAAAACTGAAGGCGTGCTGCAAAAAGCCATGCATAACCTGGCCCGTCCTTTGACGTTGGCACTGCTGGCTGTGATCGCCGTGGTCAGCTTATGGACGCCGCTCGCCCATGGCGATATCGCTGCACGCTGGTTCTGCCTACCGAACCTGTTCTGGTTCCTGCCGGTGCCAGTCCTAGTGTTGGTGACTATGTGGGGGTTGTTCAGGGCCGTGGCGAGCAGTGCTCACTACGCGCCTTTTATCTTGACCCTGGTATTGATCTTTCTGGGTTACAGCGGCCTCGGCATCAGCCTGTGGCCGAACATCGTCCCACCGTTGACGTCGATCTGGGATGCCGCAGCCCCCCCGCAAAGCCAAGGTTTTATGCTTGTAGGTGCTCTGCTCATTATCCCGATCATTCTGGGCTACACCATTTGGAGCTACTCCGTGTTCCGAGGAAAGGTTAACGATCAGGCAGGCTATCATTGAGTGAACTGACACCCTTTAAATGCCTCGGGAATCTCTAGTCCGTTCAGGAATGCAGTCCTTGGGTTACTTCGCCATCAGTGACATTATTGCAGTGCTTGGAGCGTAGCTCGGTACACAGGTGGCCACATCCTTTAATGTGGCGAGTGGTCCCCCTTTTTTGGTTTATACGTAGCTACCGATTTGCGAATCTCTTCTCGGGCCTCATCTGCGCTCCCCCAACGGCCCATCTTTACCCACTTACCCGGCTCCAATGCCTTGTAGCTTTCGAAGAAGTGCTGGATCTGTGCGAGGAGTAATGCAGGGAGGTCAGAGAATTCCTTTATGTTGCTGTACACAGAGCTTAGTTTTTCATGAGGCACCGCGATCACCTTGGCATCCGCTCCAGCTTCGTCCGTCATGTACATCACGCCAACCGGGCGACTACGAATGACAACGCCAGGCGATACCGGGTAAGGGCAAATCACCAAGACGTCCAACGGGTCTCCGTCATCGCTCAACGTATTTGGAATGAACCCGTAGTTGGCCGGATAGAACATGGGCGTGCTGAGGAAGCGGTCTACGAAAATTTGTCCACTCGGCTTGTCCACCTCGTACTTGATCGGCGAGTGGTTTGCAGGAATCTCGATAACGGTGAAGAAGTCATCGGGGATCGCGTTACCAGCTGGAATATCCGTGTAGCTCATGCTCATATCTCCAAGCGTCTAGGAAAGGCCAATGCCACTGACGTTTTTGCCAACAGCGATATGTGGTTCGTTTTTTACGGTAACCAGTACAACAGGTTTACCGGCTATAGGCCGTCAGCGCACGAATGCATCATGTCCTGCATAAAACGCATGGCTGCCAAGATGCTCTTCTATTCTCAGAAACTGATTGTATTTCTCGACCCGCTCCCCTCGACATGGAGCGCCCGTCTTGAGATGGCCAGTACCCATGGCAACAGTCAGATCTGCGATGAAGCTGTCTACAGTCTCCCCGCTACGATGAGAAACCATAGCTCCCCAATTTGCCCCGTAAGCCATTACGATGGCGGCTTTGGTCTCAGTCAGGGTTCCGATTTGATTGGGTTTAATCAGTACAGCATTGGCGACGTTTTCTTTGATGCCTCGTTGAATCCGTTCGACGTTGGTGACAAACAGGTCATCTCCAACCAACTCGATCCGGTTACCCAGCGCAGCATTCAATTGCTTCCAGCCCGACCAATCGTCTTCCGCGAGGCCATCTTCCAGTACCGCAATCGGGTACTTGTCGACCCAGGAGGAATAGAGACTAATCAGCTCTTGAGCATCGACCTTACGACCTTCAGAGCGCAGATGGTAAAGACCGTTCTCATAGAAACCGCTGGATGCTGGGTCGATAGCGATCTCGATCTGAGATCCAGGGGTATAACCGGCCCTTTCAATTGCCTTAATGATCAGCTCAATGGCATCTGAGTTTTTCTTGAGCGTCGGCGCAAAGCCGCCTTCATCTCCGACCGCTGTTGAGTAGCCGGCGTCCTTAAGCACCGCTTTCAGCTCGTGGTACACCTCAGCGCCCCAACGCAAGGCTTCCTTGAAACTGCCAGCCCCTGTAGGTGCAATCATAAATTCTTGGAAGTCAGGGCCTTGCCAGTTTGCGTGAACACCGCCATTGAGAATATTGAACATTGGGACGGGCATTCTTGCTGCTTGCTCGCCGCCCAGATATTGGAACAAGGGCACTTTCATCGCAGAAGCCGACGCTCTGGCTACGGCGAGGCTGACGCCCAAGATGGCGTTTCCTCCAAGCCTAGACTTATCAGGTGTTCCATCCAGCTTAATCATCAGATGATCAATCTGTTCCTGGTCAACTGCATCCTGGCCTCTCAGAGACTCAAGTATTTCGGTATTCACATTGCTAACGGCCTTTAACACTCCTCTGCCGGAATACCTCTTTGGATCATGGTCACGCAACTCAACAGCTTCGTGAGCGCCTGTAGAGGCACCGGACGGGACTGAAGCCCGGCCCAGTGTTCCGCACTCCAAGGTGACGTCGACTTCAACGGTAGGGTTACCGCGTGAATCGAGAATTTCACGTGCATGAATAGCCTGGATTTGCGTTTTCATTGATTTTCTCCAAGGGACGATTCGGGAACGTCATTAACCATGTGAATAAGTCGAGAGGCCTCGATTTCGGAAGTCAGCTCTCCATGAGTATTCTGAACAGCTGCACTGCCGACACCGCAATTGCGGGAACCAAGAAGCCTCCAATAATTAGCTCAGGAATCTCTCCCACCAAGGGCATGAATTGCCCTCCCTTTGCCATCTGGAAAAGCTCCAGCATTTGGTTTGACGCAACCATCACAGAACAGCAGTACGCAGTCTGGGCTTGTAGCATGGCCCGCCTTTGATCTAGCAGATGAAACGTCAGCAACGACACTCCAATGCTTACGATGAAAAGCGCGACGAATTCATAGACGGATCCTGTAAAAAGCCTGCCCATCACAAGCCCGAATACGATGCTCAGCATCACTGCGCTCATGTGGTATCCCATTTCTCTAAAGTGGTTTTGATGAGCCGACGTCGGTGAGTTCCATTTCGCAATCTCATCTTTGGATTGCCCACCACCATCGCGCTCGTAACGTTCAACGTTGCTGTGCTCTCAGCTCGTAGCCAGGTACGCAGGTGATGGTCACGTCTGCCTTGCAGGATTTCTCACTGGGCATGCGCATCGTGACCAAGGCGCCTTCGAGCGAGGTGACGATGTACCAACCCTCGCTCGATACCTTTTGGCTGCCTGCAATGCCCGCCAAAAAAAGCGCCCAAAAAACCAGTCCTACGAGGAGCGGCCTGTTGTCACGAGCCCAGTTGACGGGGGCTGGCTGTGGACGCAGGTTATAAATTCGGTACATGGCGTTTATCCTTTTTACTGGTTGTCCAACAAACCGTGGTTTTCAGCTTTTCGCCTGGCCCACTCGACCGTACTCGATGGGCAATTTGATAAAGCTCAGCGAAAACGCCTCCTTGGCCAATGCTTCCAGCAACTTCTCGCACCCGGGCTCATCAGTGGATATCGTCACTGTGACCGGATGATCAGCACCGCTGAGGAAATGCGCGGTATGCAAATGTCCTAAATGATCCAGGCCTTCCGTACCGCTCACCAGCGTCGCTCCCAACATGCCCTCTCGTTTGGCGAACTCAACCAGCCACTCCCCGAGTGGAAGATGCTGGTAGTTGGTACTCTGTTCAGTGAAAAACGTCAGTTGAAAGCCATTCATGGCAACATCCTCTAATGTGGCGAGAGCGACCAACGGTTAGTCGGCTATGCCTCTTCATTTGCGAACTGTTTCTTCGAACTGAATTACAAGGCTTCACTGAGCGGTAACTCGCATAAGAGAAGAACTGCTCGCACCTTGCGCAACTCGTCAGCGTGGTCGCGCAGGAAGGTGCGCAGCTTGACCTCTGTATCCAGCAATTCCAGACACTGCGGATGACGCATATCACCAAGCTCCGGGTGATGATGGGAAATGCGATGGCCCGTCAAATAGCCCGCAGAAATCGGTTTGAGCATGACCTGATCAATCTTGGCTTTCTGCGCGACTTTAAGAAGGTGTTGGGCAAGTGCGGGCGCACTCAGGTGATGCCAGAAATTTGTAACTCGAGCCCGACTAGCGCCAGGGAAATAGAGCTGCAAAGCTGTCAGGCGATCTTGGCGATGTTCGGTCATTTCTCTTCCCCAATAAAAGTCACTTTGCGCTCGCTGGCGGATTCACTTTGAGCATGAAATTGCTTGATATCGGAGAGCCGGATTTCCTTCGGCAGAGGACGGTGATGCTTGCTGTGACCGACGCGCTGGGCGTGATAGATCCCGGTATGCCCGGATACGAGGTAACTTGCGATACAGGCAATGGCTGCAAGCGGAGCAATTTCAGGCCCGAAGAGCTCCATGGCCATGACAATGGTTGCCAGTGGCGTATTAGCTGCACCAGCGAAGACAGCGACAAAACCGATACCAGCCAGCATGCCGAAGGGAAGATGTAAGAGGGGCGCTAGCGCGTTCCCCAAGGTGGCTCCAATGTAAAACAGCGGAGTGACTTCGCCGCCCTTGAATCCAGTCCCCAGGGAGACAACGGTGAACAACATCTTTCCAAGCCAGTCCCAAGGAGCCATTGGCATTTGAAAGGATTGGACGATGCTCGGAATCCCCAGTCCGATGTACTTATCGACATCGGTGTAATGGTTGCTACCAAGCGCCCACACTGCCACTGCGATCAGAAGGCCGCCGGCGAATGGTCGTAATGGCGAATAGGAGATAAGTCGTTTAACGAAAGCCCCTAGCTTATGGGTGGTCGTCGCGAATAGCAGGCCAGTGAGGCCGAAGATAATCCCAGCGGCGACCACAGCCATGACGCTCCAGAGCTGCACGGGAACCACTTCGCCAATGACGTAATGCGTATGAACCACTCCCCAGGCTTTCCCCACCTGGTCAGCAACGATTGCCGCAACCACGCAAGGGAAAAGCGCGTCGTAACGCATGCGTCCGATGGCCAACACTTCAAGTCCGAACAAAGCCCCGGCAAGAGGGGTGCCGAAGACGGACGCAAAGCCAGCACTGATACCGGCCATGAGAATCACCCGGCGATCTTCGCGGCGTAGCCGAAAGACATGCGTCAATTGATCCGCAAGAGCGCCGCCCATCTGCACCGCCGTTCCCTCACGTCCCACAGATGCACCGAAGAGGTGGGAAACCACGGTTCCGATTAGCACCATCGGCACCATGCGCAAGGGAATAGTCTTTTTAGGATCGTGGATCTCATCGATGATCAGGTTGTTTCCGGCATCAACTGGTTTGCCTATCAGGTGATACGCAAGTCCCACGGCAAAGCCAGCAACTGGCAGGAGCCAGAGCACCCAGGGATGGGCTTCTCGCCACTGGGTGGCATGATCCAAAGAAAGGAGGAATAACGCAGAGGCAGAGCCTGCCAAAAGAGCTACAAGACCAGCAAGCGCAAGCCATTTCGCAATATAGGGCAGTAAGTCGAGTTGTTCAGGTCGTCGAAATTTAGACATTTGGCCAGCCACAAAAATGTAAGTGGGCCTGACCAAAAAGGGGATTCTGGGCGCGAACGCCTACAGACCTGGTTGATCAGGTTTCTGTAGGCATCATCAGCTGCTACGGGCACAGCGGTTGGTTAATGGAGGAATGCCATCTCCAATGAGCCGATCTTAGCGAGCTCTGTCCAAAATGTAAAATCGTGTTTCGGAGCACGAGGCAAGCGTAGGCGTCTTCGAGTCACCGCTTATGAAAGCAGGCCAGACTAGGTGACTTCTGTTCCGGCGAAGCCCATCTCAACTGGGGTTTTTATGTAAAATAACGAGATATCTTCAAGCTCCAATCGCTTGAATAACTGCACAGATTCGTCCTCGGTAATGGCCATACGAATTTCGGTAGGCTGATCCGCTAGTTCAAAAAAATGCGAGGAATGCAGCCGGCCGGTATGCCCAAAGCCTTCGATACCTGTGGACAGAGTCGCACCCCGCAGTCCCATTTCTTTCGCCAAATCAACGATCCAGTCGCCGAGCATCTTTCCCTGATAGCGACGATTCTGTTGAGTAAAGAAAGTGACCAGAAAACCTTTCATGTTCCTCTCCTAAGCGCGTGCTGATTATTTGATAGGACAGAAGCCCGGCAGCCGTCATTGCCACCCGGGCAGGATTCACACTGGCATCATGCGCACTGGTCAAGTCGGATGCAAACGACTGGTCAAGTCGAATGCAAATGGCTGGTCAAGTTCATGCAATTGCCCAGTCCGGGATACCACCTGGGATACCAAAGGGGCTGGAACTCAGAAACTCTCTAAAGCTCCCCAAAGCGCTGAAGCTCGTGTATTTACTGGATTTCAGGCACAAAAAAAAGACGTCCTTGGACGTCTTTAGATGTTGAAGTGGTGGAGCCGGGGGGACTCAGGTTGAGATGTAGAGGGGGGCGCCTTACCTTCGCTGTTCATGACCGGTCAAACCGTTGGGCCAGGTCGCTGATCAGTCGTTAGGCAAGTGCAACTGCACTTCCATGGCGTCATGAAGGAGTCGGACGACTTCGATCAGGTCGTCATTTGCCAGACGATAAAATACGACGTGGCGTGGGCTTCTGACCGTCCCATGGGGGTGTTTGGCCTCCTGGCGTGAATAGATGAGGTGATAGCTGCGAAGGCCCAGTGCAAGCTCATCGCGGTCGTGGCTGCCAATGCAATAAGGCGCGCTGGCAAGAGCTTGCAGCGCCGTGAGGATCAGCGTCTGATAGCGCTGGCGTGCTTGATCGCCGAACTGGGCCTGGGAGATCCTGAGGATGTCAACAATGTCGGCGCGTGCCGAGTTGGAAATCCGATACCGCGGCATGCTCAGTGTTTCTCTCTCGCGGGGACGGTTGCCTCCAGGCTCAAGCCCTCGAGGTAGTGCTCCAGATCCCCTTCGTTCACCTGAGTAAAGCTCCCGTGCCCAAGATCCATGATGCCGATCGAGGTCGCCTGACGCAGTGCCTCAATTTTAGCGGTGTCTTCGGCGACGCGCTGCTCCAATAAACGTAAACCTTCTCGCATCACTTCGCTGGCATTCTGATAACGACCGGACTGAACCAGGTCATGGATAACCTGTTCTTGGTGAGGGGTAAGCACGACGTTTCTCGTTGCCATATTGAACTCCAGCTGTCTGTAAACCCTTTCTTAAGGCCATTGGCATATTATGCCATTTTGCTTGCAAATACATGGTTTGAGATTTTAATCTGACGAACTGTGTCGTACGGCGTCACTCTTTTCTCCATGCACGCAAAGTCGAAAAGGCCTGTGGTAGAGGCCGTTGTGGACATCTTGGTTAGTGTGGACCTTGGACCGTCATTTTTGCCAAGGGAGGCGCTGCAAAAATAGCCAACTGTCCCCACCTTTGGCACACTAAGTTCCTTCAACCAGCCTCCCTCTCCGTGAGCGTTACGCGCGTGCAGAAGACCTTCTCCGAACTCGAATATACCGGCAAGAAAAAGCAGACTCGCCGAGA